>CAZSKQ010000094.1:0-10960 GCA_964607425.1 uncultured Woeseiaceae bacterium | reverse complement strand
GTGCGGCAGGCGCTGCATCTCGATCACCTCATGGCGAGCATCGCCGTGCCCATGATCTTCCCGCCGGTCCTGATCGGGAACGAGTATTTCGGCGACGGCGCCATGCGCCAGGCGACGCCGCTTTCTCCCGCTATCCACCTCGGGGCCGATCGCATCCTCGTCATCGGCGTGCGCAACGAGATGGTGGATACGGTGCTGGACCCCGCGGAGTCGCGCGAATTCCCGAGCTTTGCGCAAATCGCGGGCTACATGCTCGATACACTGTTCCTGGACGGTCTGTACGCGGACCTGGAGCGGATGACGCGCATCAACCAGCTCCTCGATTCAGTGCCGCGGGAACAGCGGAGCGGCGCGCTTTTAAGGATGCGGCCGATCGACACCATGCTGGTCGTACCGAGCCGCGATCTGCGGGAGATCGCGCACCGGCATCGCCGCGCCATGCCGAGGTCGGTGCGCATGCTGTTGCGCGGCATCCGGGGCGAGGGCCGCAACGAAAGCCGGCTGCTCAGTTTCCTGCTGTTCGAGGCGGAGTACACGCGCGAGCTCATCGAGCTCGGATATACCGATGCCATGCACATCAAGGATGAGCTGCGCGACTTCATCAGCGGCAGGGAAGTGCCGCGCTTGTTCGCACCGGCCTGGGTTCGTTACGACCTGAGCGGATTCGACCTCTTCGAACCGGTCCCCGCCCCCGAATCCGCCACCGCCCTGTAGGAGCGCGCGCAATGCGCGCTCCTACAGGAGGACGGCAGTGCCGAGGCCAAGGAAGGTGATGTAGCCGACCACGTCGGTGATGGTCGTCAGCACGACGCCGCCGGCGATTGCCGGATCGATGCCGAAGCGCCTCAAGGTGATCGGCACGGCAAATCCCGCACCGGCGGCCATCACCAGGTTGGCCATCAGCGCGCCGGCAATGACCACGCCGACGCGCCATTGGTTGAACCAGAAGTAGGTTAGAAGTGCGACCAGCGCGGCCCAGCCCAGGCCGTTGAGCAGGCCCACCAGCAGTTCCTTGCGGAGAATCCTGCGCGCATTCGCCTTGTCGACCTGCCCGAGTGCGATCGCCCGCGTGATGATGGTCAAAGACTGCGTTCCCGCCACGCCGCCCATACTCGGGACGACCGGCATCAGCACCGCCAGCAGCACGATCTTGTCCAGCGTGGTCTGGAACAGGTCGACCACGGATGCCGCAAGGAACGCGGTGGCGAGGTTGATCCCGAGCCACACTGCCCGCCGGCGGGCGCTCTTCACGACCGGCGCGAACATGTCGTCTTCTTCGTCCAGGCCCGCTGCGCTCATGAGCGAGTGCTCGGCCTCGTCACGGATGACGTCAACGATGTCGTCCACGGTAATCCGGCCGACCAGCCGGTAGTTCTCGTCGACCACGGGCGCGGAGAGCAGGTCGCGGTGCTCGAATTCCCACACCACCTCGGCGGAGCTGGTGTGCGCGGGTATGGGCATCACATCGGACGACATGACCTGGGAGACGGTTTGCTGCGGATCGTTCACGAGCACCCGCGACAGGTAGAGCGAGCCGAGGTATTCGTTATCGCGGTTGACGACGTACATGGTGTCCGTGCCGTCCGGGATGTTGCCGCGCGCCCTGAGATACCTGAGCACGACGTCCAGCGTAACGTCCGGGCGGACCGTCACGATGTCGACGTTCATGAGGCCGCCGGCGGTGTCCTCATCGTACGAGAGCACCTGGTTCAGGCGCTCGCGGTCCTGCGCATCCATTGAGCGCAGCACTTGCCGGGCCACTGCCTCCGGCAGGTCGGCGACCAGGTCGGCCAGGTCGTCAAGCTGCATGCCTTCGGTAGCGGCGATGAGGCGCTCGGTTTCCATCCCGCTGATCAGGCTGTCGCGCACTTCCTCGACCAGCTGCACCAGCACGTCCCCTTTGCGCGCCGGTTTGACCATCTCCCAGATCAGGGCACGTTCCGGCGGCGGCAGCGACTCGAGCAGGCGCGCCAGCTCGGAGGCCGTGAGGCTTTCGATCAGCACCCGCGCGGAACGCATGCCGCCGCTGCCGAGCCTGGAGCGCAGCAGTTCGAGCGTCGTTTGCGTGGGTTCCCTCGATTCCATCGGCTGTCCGACCGCAAAAGTCCGCGCAGTTTACCTGTAACCCGCACCGCCGCGCAGGAGCGCGCATTGCGCGCGATGCCACCGGGGGGGCGATGAACCGGGGGGCGGGTTCGTTGGTCGCCCGCATGGCGGGCTCCTACATGGGGCGGGGTGGCGTCCTGTCGCCCGCATGGCGGGCTCCTACATGGGGCGGGGTGGCGTCCTGTCGCCCGCATGGCGGGCTCCTACATGGGCGGGGTGGCGCTCTGTCGCCCGCATGGCGGGCTCCTACTTTGTGTGGAGGGCGATTTCGTTGTGGCGGGTTAGCACCGGCTCGTGATGGTCCTTCAGCGCGTTGGCGAGCTTCTCGGCCATGTAGACAGAACGGTGCTGGCCGCCCGTGCAGCCGATGGCGATGGTGAGGTAGGCGCGGTCGAAGCCGACATATTCCGGGATCCAGCGCAGGAGGAAGGCGAGGATGTCATCGAACATTCTCACGAACGCCGGTTGGGCATCGAGGAACCGGCCGACAGGTTCGTCATGGCCGGTGAGCGCCCGCAGCTCATGTTGCCAGTAAGGATTCGGCAGGCAGCGCAGGTCGAATACGAAATCCGCGTCCGCCGGTATGCCGTGCTTGTAACCGAAGGACTGGATCAGGATCGAAAGCATGTTGCGCTCGCGCGGTGCGACGCGCTGGCGGATAGCGTCGGCGAGCTCGTAGGCGCTCGTGCGCGAGGTGTCGATGACGAGATCGGCGGCATTGATGACCTGTCCCAGGAGTTCCCGCTCCTCCTCGATAGCTGCGCGGAGCTCCATTCCGTCCCGGTCCAGCGGGTGCCGGCGCCGCGTTTCGCTGTAGCGCTTCAGGAGGATGTCGTCACTGGCTTGCAGGAACAGGAGATCGGTCTGGACACCGCCTCGCCGAAGCTCGTCTATCAGTGCGGGCAACGACTCGAGGTCCTGCTGGCGGTTACGCGCGTCCACGCCGACCGCGACCCGCACCGGCGATCGCTCGTCTATGCGGCTCACCTCCTGCAGCAGCGGCTGCAACAGTGCGGCGGGCATGTTATCGATGCAGTAGTACCCCAGGTCTTCGAGCGCGTGCAGCGCAACGCTCTTACCCGACCCGGAGAGCCCGCTGATGATGATGAGCCGCATGTCCTCCGGCGCCGCCGCGCTGCTCGTCTCAGCCATGCTTCAGGTTCCTGTGCTCGACACCGCCTTCCTGGCCGGCTTCCTGCAGCCGCCGCAACAGCTCTTCCTTGTCACGAGCTGCCCGCAGCCGGGCACAGGATGCCGGATTCGAGAGCAGGCCGGCAATCTGGTCGATGGTCGCGCGATTCTCCGCGTCCAGGTCCTCCGGCACCACCAGGCCCAGGACCAGGTCGACCATCTCGCCGTCCAGCGCGTCGAATTCGACCGGCACCGCCAGTTTCAGTACCGCTGCGTGTTGCTGCTCGATACCGCTGACCCGGCAGTGCGGGAATGCAATGCCCCGCGCCAGGCAGGTGCTGCCCAACCGCTCGCGTTCCACGAGGCTCTTAAAAACCTGCTCGCTGGAAGTTTCCTGCCCGGCACCGGCGAGAAGCTCGCTCAAGATCTCCAGGCAATGCTTCTTGCTGCGTGCCTGCACATTAAAGGCCACGTATTCGGGTTTGATGAGGTCGCGAAAAATCACCTTGGCAGTACTAGCATCTGGGAGCGTGCGGCCGGTGAGAAATGCCGACCGCACGGCTCTCGGTGTGGTCAGTCGAATTGTCGTTTGTCGATATGCCGGGCGTGGTGATCGCCCAGTTTTTCCTTGTGTTTCTTCACCTGCCGATCGAGCTTGTCGACGAGCGCGTCAATGGCCGCATACATATCTTCATCGGTGGAATCGGCATAAAGCTGGCCGCCGTTGACGTTCACCATGGCCTCAGCTTTATGCCGCAGCTTTTCGACGGTGAGTATACAGTGTACGTCCGATACGAGATCGAAATGCCGTTCAATCTTTTCGATTTTGTTCTCGACATAATTTTTCAAGGCAGCAGTTATGTCTACATGATGGCCCGTAACGCTCACTTGCATAATCTTCTCCCTTCGTGCTCGCCCGCGGCCCCACCCCCGCGGAGGATGTCACGCAAACGGTTGATGAAAAATTGCCGATCAGTTACCGACTTCGCTTCACCTCCAGATGCCTTTCGAAAAGCCCACTACCTGAATTCGAAAGTCCGCCACCGTTCAACGCGGAGTGCGGACCTTGCGTTCGCTGGATGAGGCGATCTTCATCGCCTCGCGATATTTAGCCACGGTCCGGCGGGCAACGGAGATGCCTTCGTCGGCCAGAAGCTGGGCGATTTTGCTGTCGCTCAAGGGTTTCGCCGGGTTCTCGCTGCCGATCAGTTTCCTGATCTTGGCGCGCACGGACGTCGATGACTGGTCCTCGCCGGCGGCCGTCGTCAGGTGGCTGGAAAAGAAATACTTGAACTCGAAGACGCCGCGCGGAGTGTGCATGTACTTGTTGGTCGTCACCCGCGAAATCGTGGATTCGTGCATGCCGATTTCCTCGGCGACATCCCGCAGGACGAGCGGCTTCATCGCCTCGTCCCCGCGATCGAGGAATTCATGCTGGCGCGACACGATGCAGGTCGCCACCTTGAGCAGCGTCTCGTTGCGGATCTCGAGGCTGCGCACCAGCCAGCGCGCTTCCTGCAGTTGCGTTCGCAGGGCCGCATGATCGCTGCTGCCGCGCAGGAGCTGCGCGTAGCGCTGGTTGACCGACAGGCGCGGAATTCCCGACGAACTGATCTCGACCGTCCAGCGATTGTCGACCTTGCGCACGAACACGTCCGGCACGACATATTCCGCCGCGGCGGCGCTCACGGCCTGTCCCGGTCTAGGGTTGCAGGAGCGGATCAGCGCAACTGCATCGTGCAGCTCGTCCTCGGATACTCTGAGCGAGCGCCGGAGCTCGGCGTATTCCTGGTTGGCGATGGCGTCCAGGTTGTCGCGAGCCAGGTCGAGCGCGAGCTGCAGGCCCGGCGTCGACCGCTCGAGCTGCCGTAGCTGGAGGGCGATACATTCCGATAGCGAGCGCGCGCCGATGCCTGCGGGATCGAAGCGCTGCACTTTCTTCAGCACCCCCTCGACTTCTTCGGGGCTGACGGCGGAATCGTCGCCGATTACCTCGATCACATCGGCCAGGTCGGCGGTGATGTAACCATCGTCGTTGATGGCATCGATAATCGACTCGCCGATCACGCTCTCACGCGGCGTGAAATCCTCCAGCTCGAGTTGCCAGAGCAGGTGCTCGCGCAGGGACTGGCCGCTCTGGTCGGCGTACTCGTTGATCGGGCGCCCTTCGCCGTTCCAGTTCGTTTCCTGGATGCGCTCCATCGGGTTCGTCTGCCAGCTGTCCTCGGGCTTTATTGCCTCGACTTCGGCAGTGGTTTCCGTGCTGGTTTTCGGGACATCCGGCAGGTCCTCCATCTCCAGCATGATGTTTTCTTCCAGGGCGTCCTGGATTTGCGCGGAGAGGTCCAGCACGGGCAACTGCAGCAACCGGATTGCCTGCTGCAGTTGCGGGGTCATCGTCAGCGACTGACCGAGCTTGAGCTGCAGGGACGGCTTCAACATGCGATCACGGGTACTCCACGCCGGGGTAACGGCTCCGCTATCAATACACAGGTCGAATACTGAATCAGAGCTTGAACTCCTGTCCGAGATACACTTCCCGGACGTGCTGGTTAGCCAGGATTTCTGCGGGCGAGCCCGAGGCAATCAGGCTGCCTTCATTGAGTATATAGGCTCTCCCGCAAATTCCGAGAGTTTCCCTGACATTGTGGTCGGTAATCAGGATACCAATACCGCGATCGCTTAAGTGCCTGATTATCCTTTGAATGTCGAGTACCGAAATCGGATCCACACCGGCGAAGGGTTCGTCGAGCAGCACGAAGCGCGGGTCCGCGGCGAGCGCCCGGGCAATTTCCACGCGACGGCGCTCGCCGCCGGACAGGCTGATGCCTATGCTGGTTCGCACGTGGCCGACGTGCAGCTCGTCCAGCAGCTGGTCGAGCTCCTGTTCCCGGCCGGCCCGGTCGAGGTCGTCGCGGTTCTCGAGGATCGCGAGGATGTTTTCCTCCACCGTCAGTTTCCGGAAAATCGAGGCCTCCTGCGGCAGGTAGCCGAGGCCCATCGCGGCCCGTTTATGCATCGGCAGCGCGGTGAGATCGTGGCCGTCCAGCAGGATCCGGCCCCGGTCGCAGGGAATGAGGCCGACGATCATGTAGAACGCGGTCGTCTTGCCGGCGCCGTTCGGGCCCAGCAGCCCGACGACCTCGCCGCTCCTGATTTCGAGTGAAATCCCTTTGACGACTTCGCGGAACTTGTAGCGTTTGGAGATATCCTCGACGCTCAGGATGCTCATTTACCGCCTGCTTCGTCGTGTCCCTGCCCGCTCTCGCCCGCGGCCCTGTCATCGGCTGGTGGCTCGTCGGCCGATGAATCGTCGGCCGGTGGCTCGTCGGCCGGTGAATCGTTCGTCGCCGGTTCGCCGCTTTCGTCTTCTTCGTCCGGCGTGTAGGTGATTTTGACCTTGGAGTCGCCTGTACCCCCGGATTGCGCCTTGATGCGTTGCTCCTCGATGTTATAGAAGAGGTGCTCGCTCGAGATCCGGTTACCGCCCTCGGTGATCGTGGCATCGCCCGAGAACTCCACCATACCTTGCGAAAAATCGTAAATGAGTTTATCCGCCTGCGCGTAGGTTTCCTTGTCGCTCCCGGGACGCTGCATGCGGAAGGTTGCCGGCGATCCGGTGATGATCGCCTGGCGCAGCCGGTGATCCTCGAACACGAGGTCGGCCGCCTCGCTCTCGAGATGGCCGTTGCGCACGTCGATGACGACGTTGCCGGACAAATGCCAGGTGCTGTTCTCGAAGTCGATGCCGCTGGTGCGCCCGACATCCGCCTGCAGGCTGATGCTGCCCTGCGTAACCTTCAATCCCTGGTAGACCAGGATCGAATTCTGGCCCTCGACACTGTCGGCGTACACCGTTATCGGCAGCCGGGATTCCTCCTGCTGCGCGGCGGCAGTGTGCGAAATCAACACGATCGCCGCGGCAAGGGTGCGAATCAGGCGCATGGGGGACAGACCACTCACGGAACGAACCTTCCGCTTACGTTGGACTTCAGAAGCACGCGATCCTCCTCCAGCAATGCTAGCATGCCGGTTGCCGTGAGGCTCTGGGAACCGATGCGGAGCTGAACCCGGGAGTCCGTTTCCGCGCGGAACTTTTTCGGTTCCAGGTGGAGGTAGGGTGTGCGGATTTCCGTGACCTCGCCGGAAAAGCCTTCCGTGCTCACGGCCCGCACGTGGCCGCTCAATATCACCTGCTCGTTGCCACGCTCACTCCCGGCGACGATTGCCGTGTCCGCGGTGAGCGTCCAGGGAATCGACGTGCCGGGAGAGTAGTTTATCCGGACGTTGCGAAACACGATTTCGTCGCTGGCTTGCTGCTCCGCGTAATCCGCGAGAATCTCATAGAGGAGGCGGCCTTCCGTGCCCATTCCGAGGATGCGGGCGGAACGAAGATAGAACCCGCTGGTCGGTACGTTGCCGTTGTCGTCGGTGGGTGCGGGTTGGCGCAGCTGCGCCGAGAGATACCAGCTGGCAACGGCCAGCAGGGCGAGGACGACGATTCCTGCGATCCCGCGCGCGCTCATGGAGGCGCCGTGGCGCGCAGGATCAACTCGCAAATCTCACGCACCGCGCCCGCGCCCCCCGGCGCGCGGGTGATGTAATCGCTGGCCGCCTTCACCTCGTCGACAGCGTTGGCGACGGCGACGGCAAAGCCGGCGGCGCGAAGCGGCGGCAGGTCGGGGATATCGTCGCCGGTGTAGGCGCACTGTGCCGGCGCGAGCTGCAGTTGCTCGAGGAGCGACTCGAAGGCCTGCAGCTTGTCGGTTACACCTTGCAGCACATGCGGCACACCGAGCTCCGCCATGCGCAGGCGCACGGCTTCCGAGTTCCGGGCGCTGATTACCGCCACGGCAATGCCGGCGCGCAGCAGCTCCTTGACGCCGTGGCCATCGTGGGTGTGAAAGGCTTTCGATTCGACGCCTTCATTCGACAGGTAGAAGCGGCCGTCGGTGAACACACCGTCGACATCGAAGACCGCGAGCCGAATGCCGGCCGGGAGAGGGCGCGGGCGGCCGCTGGCACGAGTCAAACGATGCCCGCCCGAAAAAGGTCGTGAACGTTCAGCGCCCCGACCAGCCGGTTCTCGGGATCGGCGACGAGCAGCGCGGTGATCTTGTGCTCTTCCAGCAGGTGCATCGCTTCGGCGGCGAGCATGTCGGGAGGCACGGTTTTCGAGCCGCGGTGCATGACCGACTGCATGTTCGTCTTGTGCACGTCGACGCCGCCATCCAGCGCGCGCCGCAGGTCGCCGTCCGTGAAGATGCCGAGGATGCGATTCTCGGCGTCGACAATGGCCGTCATCCCGAGGCCCTTGCGCGACATCTCGACCAGGCCCTCGCCGAGCCGCACGTGCTCCCGCACGGCCGGAATGTCGTCACCCGTATGCATGACGTCGGCTACCCGCAGCAGCAGGCGGCGGCCGAGGCTGCCGCTCGGGTGCGAGCGCGCGAAGTCCTCGGCGGTGAAACCGCGGCTTTCGAGCAGTGCCACGGCCAGTGCATCGCCCATGGCTAATGTAGCGGTCGTGCTCGCGGTCGGTGCGAGGTTCAGGGGGCAGGCCTCCTCGTCGATCGCCACGTTCAGGTGCACGTCCGCGGCTTTGGCCAGCGTCGATCCGGGTTTGCCGGTTATCGACAGCAGGCGGGCCCCCATGCGCTTGACCAGCGGCAGGATGGTGATCACTTCCTGCGTCTCGCCCGAATACGACACGGCAAGCAGCACGTCCTGCGCCGTGATCATGCCGAGATCGCCATGGCTGGCTTCCGCCGGGTGCATGAAAAATGCCGGCGTACCGGTGCTTGCCAGCGTTGCCGCGATCTTGCCGCCGATGTGTCCCGACTTGCCCATGCCGGTGACGACGACCCGCCCGGTGGTGGCGAGGCACAGCTCGCAGGCAGCCACAAAGGTGCGGTCCAGGCGCTCTTTCAGCCGCAGCACCGCGCGGGATTCGACATCCAGGACGCGTGCGGCGAGCGCCAGCAGTTTGTCGGATGACAGTTCGGCAGTCATAGAGGCCATTCCCCGGCTCCCGTTTCGAGGCGACAAGTTTATACGTTTTGCGCTCTGATACACTGCGGCAGGCGCCGCACATGCCGGGCGCTCAGCCACGAGGACTGCACCATGGATCCTTCCGCCATCGAAAAACTGATTGAAGAGGGACTTCCCGACGCTACCGTGCGGGTCTCGAGCCCGGATAATACGCATTTCCAGGCGATCGTCGTTTCGGAGGCGTTCGCGGGTTTGCGGGCCACCGCGCGGCACCAGCTCGTTTACCGCTGCCTGGGAGACCGCGTCGGCAACGAGATCCACGCGCTGTCGATCCGCGCGCTCACCCCGGAAGAAGCGAAGGACAACCCGGGCTAGCGTCCGCCGCAAGCGCGCACCGGCCGGACAGGACATCGACGTGGACAAGCTGCTGATCAGGGGAGGCACCCGGCTGGAAGGTGAAATCGGGATCTCGGGGGCGAAGAATGCCGCCCTGCCGATCCTGGCCGGCACGCTTTTGGCATCGGAGCCCGTGACGATCGGCAACGTCCCGCACCTGAAGGATGTTTCGACCACCATCACGCTATTGCAGAGCATCGGCGCCAAGGTCACCTTTGACGACAAGCTGAACGTCGAGGTCGACGCGAGCGAGGCGACGCAGCGCCGCGCGCCCTACGAACTCGTGAAGACCATGCGCGCATCCATCCTGGTGCTGGGACCGCTCCTGAGCCGCTTCGGCGAGGCGGACGTGTCGCTGCCGGGCGGCTGCGCGATAGGTGCCCGGCCGGTGAACCTGCACGTTCTCGGGCTGCAGGCGATGGGCGCCGAGGTCAAGGTGCAAAACGGCTACATCAAGGCGCGGGCGCGCCGGCTCCGGGGCGCACACGTGGTGTTCGATACCGTGACCGTCACGGGCACCGAGAACCTCCTCATGGCCGCCGTGCTGGCGGAGGGCGAGACCATTCTCGAGAATGCCGCGCGCGAGCCCGAGGTGATCGACCTCGCCAGGTTCCTCGTGCGCCTGGGAGCCGAGATCGAGGGCGCCGGCAGCAGCATGATCCGGGTGCGCGGCGTGGACTCGCTGCACGGTGCCGCTTATTCGGTCATGCCAGACCGCATCGAAACCGGCACCTACCTCACCGCGGCCGCGATGACGGGAGGGCACGTGCGGCTCAAGCGCACGGACCCGAAAAGCCTCGAGGCCGTGCTCCTGAAGCTGCAGGAATCGGGTGCGGCCATAGCGACCGGCGAGGACTGGATCGAGCTCGACATGGGCCGGCGGCGGCCGCGGGCGGTCAACATCCGCACCATGCCCTATCCGGGATTTCCGACCGATATGCAGGCACAGTTCTGCGCACTGAACGCGGTGGGCGAGGGCGTCGGGACCGTGACCGAAACGGTATTCGAAAACCGCTTCCAGCACGTGCTCGAGCTGCAGCGCATGGGGGCGGACATCCGCATTGAAGGCAATACCGCCGTGTGCAGCGGCGTCGAGCGGCTCACCGCCGCACCGGTGATGGCTACCGACCTGCGCGCGTCGGCCGGGCTCGTGCTCGCGGGGCTCGCCGCCGAGGGCGAGACCCTCGTCGACCGCATCTACCACGTCGATCGCGGTTATGAGCGTATCGAGGAAAAGCTGCGCCAACTGGGTGCGGACATCCGCCGCACCCCCGACTGACGCGCGGCGGGTCGCGCTTGCGCTCCGCCAGCCACGGCGGAAGTTGCGGCCGCTAGC
>CAZSKQ010000093.1:0-13746 GCA_964607425.1 uncultured Woeseiaceae bacterium | reverse complement strand
CTAGGATGTGTTGTTCGCGGCAAACAGCAGCCGTTGACCCGGCAAAGGCGTAGACAGCCCGCGGGACACACTGCCGGTTCACGTGGATGCGACGGGGCCTATGAGCAACCAGCGCCAGACGGAATTACCATTACCGTTTCCGGAACTCGCCCGAGACATGCCCCTGTTACCGGCGCGAATGGTCAACGAGTACGAGTACTGCCCGAGGCTTGCTTATCTCGAGTGGGTGCAAGGCGAGTGGGCGGAATCAGCCGACACTGTAGAGGGGCGCTACGCGCATCGGCGAGTGGACAAACCCGGTGGCAAACTGCAGCCCGCCGGCAGCGACGAGAGTAGCAGCGAGGATGCGGAAGAGACTGAAAAGCTGCATGCCCGCTCCATTACCCTCTCTTTCCAATCGTCTCGGACTGATCGCCAAAATGGACCTGGTGGAGAGCGAGGGTAGCCTCGTAACACCGGTCGACTACAAGCGCGGTAAACGGCCCCATGTAGCCAGGGGTGCCTACGATCCCGAGCGAGTTCAGCTCTGTGTACAGGGCATGATCCTCGAGGAGCACGGCTACACGTGTTCGAGCGGCGTCCTCTATTACGTTGCATCGAAAGAGCGAGTAACGGTTGAATTCGATGAGGAGTTGCGCGCACAAACGCTGGCTGCGATAAACGGACTGCGCCTCATTGCCGCTGGCGGGCAAATACCGGTGCCGCTTGAAGACAGCCCCAAGTGTCCCCGATGCTCCTTGGTGGGCATTTGCCTGCCTGATGAAGTCAATTTCCTCGTCCGCGAGGAAGTAGCGCCCCGCCCGCTTGCGGTGCCAAAGGATGACGCACTTCCGCTATATGTCCAGGCCAATCGTGCCAAGATCAGCAAGAAGCACGAGATGCTCGAAGTAACGGTCGGCGAAGATCCACCGACCAAGGCTCGCCTGATTGAAGTATCCCAATTGGTGTTGATGGGAAATATCTATCTCACCACCCCCTGCCTCCATGAGCTTATGCGCCGCGGCATTCCGGTGAGCTGGCATTCTTATGGCGGCTGGTTCCTGGGCCACACTGTCGGTACTGTGCACAAGAACGTCGAACTTCGCACAGCCCAGTACCGATCCAGTTTTGATGAGCAAGCCTGCCTTGCCATCGCGCGCGGCCTGGTGCACACGAAGATCCTGAATTCGCGCACGTTACTCAGGCGCAACTGGCGCGGGAACGACAAACCCGACAGGCTCATGTCCGACTTGAAGCGGGATGCGAACCAGGCTCGGCGAGCTTCCAGTCTCCAGGAACTGCTCGGAATTGAAGGAGCGGCAGCGGCCCGATACTTCGGGGCTTTCGGCCGGGCAATCAAACGAGAGGGTGACCGGAACAATTTTGCGTTTGATTTCACGACGCGAAACCGCCGCCCGCCGACGGACCCGGTCAATGCGCTGCTTTCGTACGGTTACAGCCTGCTCGTTCGGACATGGACCGTGACACTGACAGCGGTTGGCTTCGACCCGTACCGGGGCTTTTATCACCAGCCGCGCTATGGGCGACCCGCGCTTGCGCTGGACATGATGGAGCCGTTTCGACCGCTAATCGCCGACTCGAGCGTGCTATCAGCAATCAATAACGGCGAAGTGCGGCCCAGTGACTTCGTCTCGGCTGCCGGCAGTGTCGCGTTGACGAACGACGGCAGGAAGAGGTTTATCGGTGCATTCGAGAGGCGACTGGGCCAGGAAATCACGCATCCGCTTTTTGGATACCGGGTGAGCTATCGGCGCGTTCTCGAGTTGCAGGCAAGGCTTCTCGGGCGCTTCCTGTTGGGCGACGTGAAAGCATTCCCCGGCTTCACTACCAGGTAGAACAATGGATGATCATCTTTACCTTGTCACCTACGATATCAGCGATCCGAAGCGCTGGCGCGCAGTGTATGAGCTGATGAATGGACATGGCGAGTGGCTGCAACTCTCCGTATTCCAGTGCCGATTGAACAAACGCCGTCATGCCGACCTGGTGTCCATGCTGGACCAGCTCATTCATCACCAGGAGGACGATGTCCTGATAATCGATATCGGCGTTGCCGACCACGTCAGCCCTCGTATAATCAGCCTTGGGAAATCGAATTTCGAAGCTGTGAAGCGGGAAGCAATCGTCGTCTGAACGCTTTGCCGGCGGCCGCGAGCGCTCTGGTGGCAGGCTACCCAGCAGGTAGTGCATGGTCAGCAGCACATGAGCCTCCGAGCTGCTGAGCCACAGTCCGGGGAGCTCGTGTCGGCCGGCTCCCGCTTCCTCGACCCGGTAACCACGTCTTTCTCGGTCCCACACGATCGGGTAGTTGAGTCGATCCCGCATGTACTCGAGATCGCGACGGAAGGTCGGCTTGGAGACTTCAAGGGCCGCCAAAAACCGCTCTATGCGAACGGCAGCGCCACCCTGTAGCATCGATTTGATCTTGTAGATGCGTTCTGTTCGGTCCATCGTGACCCGACGCATTTGTTATTGGTCTACCACCAGTATAGAACAAAAGAGCCCGATCACCAAAATCGTCCGGCCTCATCAGGCTTTCGAGCTTGCCGGTTCGCGGCGCCCCGGCGGATTGGACTACAGGCGCTGGGTAAGCTTCCCTGGTAAGAAATCTCAGGCGGGGGCGGTCACGCTCACGATTTTCATCGCATTGGTGCCGCCCGAAACGCCTTCCATGTCGCCCTTGGTGAAGATGACGCGGTCGCCCACGTCCACGAGGTTCCGCGACAACAGCGTCGTGAAAATGTCCTGGTAGAGCTGGTGCAGGTCGGAATGATTCATCTTGAACGGCACGGGGGTGACGCCGCGATAGAGGGTCACGCGCCGGCGCGTCGTGGCGTGCGGCGTGAAGGCGTAGATCGGGATGTCGGACCGGATGCGCGACATCCACCGGGTAGTGTTGCCGGATTCGGTGAGCGCGATGATGGCTTTGACGGGAAGATGGTTGGCCGTGTACATCACGGCCATGGCAATCGCCTCGTCCACGGCTTCGAAGCGGTCGTCCATGCGGTGGGAGGTGCGTCCGCGGGCCAGCGCATACTTCTCGGCGCCGTTGCAGATCTCGCTCACGGCTTCGATCACGGCAAGCGGGTGCTCGCCGATCGCGGTTTCAGCCGACAGCATCACTGCATCGGTGCCGTCCATCACGGCGTTCGCTACGTCAGAAACTTCGGCCCGCGTGGGCATGATGTGGGTGATCATCGATTCCATCATCTGCGTCGCGGTGATGACGATCCGGTTCTTGTGGCGCGTTCGCCGGATAATCTGCTTCTGCAGACCGGTCAGTTCCGCGTAACCCATCTCGACGCCGAGGTCGCCGCGCGCGACCATGACCACGTTGGAGGCCTCGATGATGGATTCGATGTCCTGCACTGCCTCCGCGCGCTCGATTTTCGCGACCAGCGAAGCCTGGCCGCCCGCCTCGCGCAACAGCTGCCGCGCCTCTTCCACGTCCTGCGCGCTACGCACGAACGAAACGGCGAGAAAATCCATCTCCAGCTCGGCGGCGATGCGGATATCCTCGCGGTCCTTGTCGGTCAGGGCAGGCGCCGACAGGCCGCCTCCCTGGCAGTTTATGCCCTTGTTGTCGGACAAGGGTCCGCCGCTCACGACGATCGTGTGGATGCGCGTGCCGTCCACCCGTTCGACGTTCAACCTGATCTGGCCATCGTCCAGTAGCAATACATCGCCGGGCTTCACGTCCTTGTGCAGGTCGGCGTAAGCAACCGCAACACCTTCCGCGGTACCGGCACCGCCGTCCAGCGCCGGGTCGAGAAAGAACCGGGCGCCGTCGCGCAGCGTGACACTGCCGTCGCGGAAGCGCCGGATACGGATTTTCGGCCCCTGCAGGTCGCCCATCACGCCGATGTCGCGGCCGCACTTCTTCGCGATGCGGCGCAGCATCGCGACGCGATTGCGTTGCTCCTCTTCCGTACCGTGCGAGAAATTTATGCGGACCACGTCGAGTCCGCCGCGGATCATGCGCTCGAGGCAGTCCGCATCGTCGGTCGCGGGTCCCAGCGTAGCGACGATTTTGGTTCTGCGAAGCATGGCAAAAATCTAGCGAATTGCAGGGCTATCCGTGCGGGCCCGTTCTTCGAGGATGGCGACCGCCGGCAGTGTCTTGCCCTCGACGAATTCGAGGAAGGCTCCGCCTCCCGTCGAGATGTAGGAGATCCCCGACCCGACACCGTACTTTTCGATCGCCGCGAGCGTGTCGCCGCCGCCGGCGATGGAGAATGCGGCGCTGTCGGCGATTGCCTCCGCGACGATGCGCGTGCCCTCGCCGAACCGGTCGAACTCGAAGACGCCCACCGGGCCGTTCCAGATGATCGTGCGCGCCCTCGCGATGATCCGGGCGTATTCGGCGGCCGTCTCGGGACCGATGTCCAGGATCAGCTCGCCGGAACCTACCCCGTCCACCGGCCGCACGGCCGCTTCCGCCGAGGCGGAAAATTCGCTGCCGGTGACCACGTCGACCGGCAGCGGAATTCGTGCCCGGTCCTCTTCGTTGGCGGCCAGCCGCCGCGCGATGTCCAGCATGTCGGGCTCGTGCAGCGATTGGCCGACCGGGTGGCCCGCCGCGGCGATGAACGTGTTGGCGATACCGCCTCCCACGATGAGCTCATCGACGATCCCGCACAACGCCTCGAGCACCGTGAGCTTGGTGGATACCTTGGAGCCGCCTATCACCGCGACCACGGGTGCTTCCGGTTGCTCTAGCGCCCTGGACAATGCTTCCAGCTCGGCCGCCAGCAGCGGGCCGGCACAGGCGACCGGCGCATAACGCGCGACTCCGTAAGTGCTCGCCTGCGCGCGGTGCGCCGTGCCAAAGGCGTCCATCACGAAAACGTCGCAAAGCGCGGCCATCCGCCGCGAGAGTTGCTCGTTGCAAGCTTTCTCCCCGGGCAGGAAGCGCACGTTCTCCAGCAGCACGATGTCACCCGGCTCGACTTCGACCCCGCCGATCCAGTCGCGGACCAGCGGTACGTCACGTCCGAGCGCCGCCGCCAGGGTGGCGGCGACCGGCTGCAGCGAGAATTCAGGGTCGTACTCGCCTTCCCGCGGCCGGCCGAGGTGCGACATGACCATCACCGCGGCGCCGGCGTCCAGCGCCTGGCGAATCGTCGGCAAGGCCGCTTCTATCCGCGCAAC
This sequence comes from uncultured Woeseiaceae bacterium, assembly GCA_964607425.1. Lineage (GTDB taxonomy): Bacteria > Pseudomonadota > Gammaproteobacteria > Steroidobacterales > Woeseiaceae > IDS-8. Next base: position 8,595 of record CAZSKQ010000093.1, on the reverse strand, counting down.
GCTGGTAACCCGCCCGTCCGCCACCGGCACGTTGAGGTCCTCGCGAATGAGCACGCGCTTACCTGCTAGATCGACTTCGGGCATGCGGATGATGGTCATGATGGCTTGCCGGCGCGGCTGGGGCGGCGCGCGATGCGTGTGGCATCGCGCGCGGTGCGCGCTCCTACGGGGCGTTGGCGAGCGCGATGGCGGTGTCGAGCAGGCGGTTCGAAAAGCCCCACTCGTTGTCGTACCAGGCCATCACCTTGACCAGCGTGCCGCGCTGCACCTTCGTCAGGCCCGCGTCGAAGGTCGACGACGCCGGATCGTGGTTGAAATCGATCGAAACCAGCGGCTCGTCGTTGTACGCAAGCACGCCCTTCAGCTCGCCTTCGCTCGCCTCCTTCATAATGCGGTTGACGTCCTCGACCGTGGTCGCGCGTTCCGCCGTGAACGTGAGGTCGACGATGGAGACGTTGAAAGTCGGCACGCGAATCGAGAAGCCGTCCAGGCGCCCGTCCAGTTCCGGCAGTACCAGGCCAATGGCCGCGGCGGCGCCGGTCTTGGTCGGGATCTGCGATACGCCGGCCGCACGCGCGCGCCGCAGGTCCTTGTGATAGACGTCCGCCAGCACCTGGTCGTTCGTGTAGGAATGTACCGTGGTCATCAGGCCTTCCTTGATGCCAATCGCCTCGTGTAGCGGCTTGACCAGCGGCGCCAGGCAGTTAGTGGTGCAGGACGCGTTGGAGATGATGGTGTCGCTGGCTTTCAGAATGTTGTGGTTAACGCCATAGACAATGGTGGCATCCACGTCCTTGCCCGCCGGCGCCGAGATGATCACCTTCTTCGCGCCGCCCTTCAGGTGCGCGGAGGCCTTTTCTCTCGATGCGAAAAGACCGGTGGATTCGATCACGATATCCGCGCCGAGCTCACCCCAGGGCAGCTTCGCCGGATCCCGCTCCGCCAGCACCCGCACGCGGTCGCCGTTGACGTACATGGAATCGCCTTCCACTTCCACGGTACCCGGGAAACGGCCATGCGCGGTGTCGCGCCGCGTCAGGTGAGCGTTCGCGTGCACGTCGGCGAGATCGTTGATTGCGACGATCGAAATCTCGTCGTTCCGCTGGGACTCGTACAGCGCCCGCAGCACATTGCGGCCAATCCGGCCGTAGCCGTTGATACCGATCCTGATCGTCATCTTCCTCTCCTGATCACCAGGGGCCGTTAACCGGACCCTAAACCGCCAGGACCTCCCTGGCTACTTTCAAAACGTTTTCCACCGTAAAGCCGAAATGCTCGAACAGCTGCTTTGCCGGCGCCGATTCCCCGAAGCGATCGATACCGATCACCCGCCCGCGCGGGCCCACAAAGCGCCACCACGGATCGGTGACGCCGGCTTCGATCACGACACGTGCCGAGACCGCGGGCGGCAGCACCGCTTCTCGCCACTCGGCCGGCTGGGCATCGAAGCGTTCGACACAGGGCATGGACACCACCCGCACCGCGCGGCCCTCGGCCGCGAGTGCCTCGGCGGCACCGGTCGCGAGCGCCACCTCGGAGCCCGTCGCGATAAAAATGAGCTCGGGCGCGCCGTCGCTGTCGCGAAGCACGTAGCCGCCGCGGCGGATCGCCGCCACCTGCTCTTCCGTGCGCGCCTGGTGCGGCACGCCCTGGCGCGTCAGCGCGAAGCAGGTCGGGCCGTCGAAGCGCTCGATCGCGTCGCGCCAGGCGACGGCGGTCTCCACGGTGTCGCAGGGCCGCCAGACGTGCAGGTGCGGGATGAGGCGCAGGCTGGCGACGTGCTCGATCGGCTGGTGCGTCGGCCCGTCTTCGCCCAGCCCGATGGAATCGTGCGTGTACACGAAGATCGTCCGCTGCTGCATTAGCGCGGCCATCCGCACGGCGTTGCGCGCGTAGTCCGAAAACGTGAGGAAGGTGCCGCAATACGGGATCATGCCGCCGTGCAGCGCGATGCCGTTACAGATCGCGGACATGCCGAATTCCCGCACGCCGAAGTAGAGGTAGTTGCCGGACGCGTCGTCGCCGGTCACGGGCTTCGAGCCTTCATGCAGCGTGAGATTCGAGCCCGTCAGGTCGGCCGAGCCGCCCGCGAGCTCCGGCAGGTGCGGCGCGAGCGCGTTCAGCGCGGTCAGGGAAGCCTTGCGCGTCGCCATGTCTTTGCCGGCTGCCGCGATGCCGGCGATTGCATCCGTTGCCCGCCCGGCCCAGTCGGCCGGCAGTTCGCCGCGCATGCGCCGGTCGAACTCGCCCGCGAGCTCCGGGTGCTGTCCGCGGTAAGCCTCGAAACGGTCGTGCCACTCGCGCTCCAGCTCCTCGCCCCGTTCCACGGCGTTCCACGCGCTCGCGATATTGCCGGGCACGACGAAAGGCGGCGCGTCCCAGCCGAGCTCCTGGCGCGCGGCCGCGACCTCATCCTCGCCGAGGGGAGCGCCGTGGGTGGCGGCGGTTCCTTTCTTGTGCGGCGCACCGAAGCCGATCACCGTCTTGCAGTCGATCAGGGTGGGCCGTTCGCCATCGGCAAGCGCCTCGTCGATAGCGCGCGCGACCGCCCCGCTGTCGTGGCCGTCGACGCCGGCGATTACCTGCCAGCCGTAGGCTTCGAAGCGCTTGACGCTATCGTCGGTAAACCACTCGTCAACGTCGCCGTCGATGGAGATGCCGTTGTCGTCATAGAACACGATGAGCTTGCCGAGCTTCCAGGTACCGGCGAGCGAGCAGGCCTCGTGCGAGATGCCTTCCATCAGGTCGCCGTCGCCGACGAAGGCGAAGGTGCGGTGGTTTACGACATCGAAGCCGGGCCGGTTGAACGTCGCGGCCAGCATTTTTTCCGTCAGCGCCATACCGACTGCATTGCTGATCCCCTGCCCCAGGGGACCCGTGGTCGTTTCGATGCCTAGATCCGGATCATGCTCCGGGTGGCCCGCGGTCTTGTAACCGAGCTGCCGGAAGTTCTTCAGCTCCTCCATGGAAAGCGGGTAGCCGGTGAGATGCAGCAGGCTGTAGAGCAGCATCGAACCGTGGCCGTTCGACACGATGAAGCGGTCGCGGTCGTACCAGCGCGGATTCGCGGGGTTGTGCCGCAGGTAATCGTTCCACAGCACTTCGGCAATGTCCGCCATGCCCATCGGCATGCCGGGATGGCCCGAATTCGCCGCCTGCACGGCGTCCATCGAGAGTGCGCGAATGGCATTGGCGAGGTCCCGCCGCGCAGGACGGGCGGCGCCTGGCTGGCGCGATTGTTGCATTTGCTGAGACATAAGCCGGCAGCTGAAGTCCTCTGCGGTGGAAGAATAGGGATGGAACGGAAAGCGGGCCCGGAGCATTTTCGCTGTTTAGCCCGGGGCCCGCAACATCGGCGGCGCATGCCGCGCATAACATGGGTTACAATCCGGACCGCCAGCTGCACAAAAGACCGATAACTCATGAATCATTCGTACCTGTTCACTTCGGAATCGGTTTCCGAGGGACATCCGGACAAGATTTCGGACCAGATTTCGGATGCCGTGCTCGACGCAATTCTCGCGCAGGACGCGCGCGCGCGGGTCGCCTGCGAAACGCTTGTGAAGACGGGCATGGTGCTCGTCGCCGGCGAGGTCACAACCACGGCCTGGGTGGACATCGAAGCGCTGGTGCGCAAAACCGTACTCGACATCGGTTACTCGGATTCAAGCATGGGTTTCGACGGCGCTTCCTGCGCGGTCATCAATGCGTTGGGCAAGCAGTCGCCCGACATCGCGCAGGGCGTCGACCGCGGTGACGCGCAAGCCCAGGGCGCCGGCGACCAGGGGCTGATGTTCGGCTACGCCACCAACGAAACCGCGGTGCTGATGCCGGCACCGATTACCTACGCGCACCGGCTCGTGCGCCGCCAGGCGGAAGCGCGCAAAACCGGCAAGCTGCCGTGGCTGCGACCGGACGCGAAGAGCCAGGTGACCTTCGTCTACGAAAACGGCAAGCCGGTTTCCATCGATGCGGTCGTGCTGTCGACCCAGCACGCGCCGGGTGTGCCCCTCGACGAGCTGCGCGCGGGCGTCATGGACGAAATCATCAAGCCGGTCCTGCCGGCGGAGTGGCTGAGGCCGCAGACGAAGTACCACATCAATCCTACCGGGCGCTTCGAAATCGGCGGCCCGATGGGCGACTGCGGCCTTACCGGGCGCAAGATCATCGTGGATACCTACGGCGGCTCGGCCCGCCACGGCGGCGGCGCGTTTTCGGGCAAGGATCCGTCCAAGGTCGACCGTTCGGCGGCCTATGCCTGCCGTTACGTGGCCAAGAACATTGTCGCCGCGGGCCTCGCCGACCGCTGCGAGGTGCAGGTGTCGTACGCGATCGGGGTGCCCGAGCCGACGTCGATCAGCGTGCAGACCTTCGGTACCGGCAAGATCGGTGAGGAGCGCCTGACCGACCTGATCCGCGAGAACTTCGACCTCAGGCCCTACGGCATACTCGAGATGCTCGACCTGATCCGGCCGATCTACCAGCCGACGGCCGCCTACGGCCACTTCGGCCGCGAGGACCTGGACCTGACCTGGGAACGTACCGACAAGGCAGAGGCGCTGCGCGGCGCTGCCGCGGCCTGACCGCGCCGGCGCCCGTTGCGGCACGGAACCAACCTGTAGGAGCCCGCCATGCGGGCGACTGAACACACATCCGAATTCGCAAGGAGACCAGCATGAGCAGCGAAGCCGTTGCGCTGAAAAACCAGGACTACAAGGTAGCCGACATCGACCTCGCGGCCTGGGGCCGCAAGGAAATCGCCATCGCCGAAACCGAGATGCCGGGCCTGATGGCGTTACGCGAGGAATTCGCGGCCAGCCAGCCGCTCGCCGGGGCACGCGTGGCCGGCTGCCTGCACATGACCATCCAGACGGCGGTCCTGATCGAGACGCTGATCGCACTGGGCGCCGAGGTGCGCTGGTCCTCCTGCAACATCTTCTCCACGCAGGACCATGCGGCCGCGGCCATGGGCGCGAACGGCGTGCCCGTGTTTGCCTGGAAGGGCGAGACGGAGGATGAGTACTGGTGGTGCGTGGAGCAGACCATCATCGGCCCCGACGGCTGGCGCCCGAATATGCTCCTCGACGACGGCGGCGACCTCACCCTCCTGATGCACGACAAGTACCCGGAGCTGATGAAAGACGTGCGCGGGCTGTCGGAAGAGACGACCACCGGCGTGCACCGCCTGTACGAGATGCAGAAGGCGGGCACGCTCAAGTGCCCGGCTTTCAACGTCAACGACTCGGTAACGAAGTCGAAATTCGACAACCTGTACGGCTGCCGCGAATCGCTGGTCGACGGCATCAAGCGCGCCACCGATGTCATGATCGCCGGCAAGATCGCGGTCGTGTGCGGCTACGGCGACGTCGGCAAGGGCTGCGCCCAGTCGCTGCGCGGCCTGGGCGCCACCGTCTGGGTGACGGAGATCGACCCGATCAACGCGCTGCAGGCCGCGATGGAAGGTTATCGCGTCGTGGTATTCGACGAAGTCTGTTCCCTCGCCGACATCGTCGTGACGGCGACCGGCAATTACCACGTTGTCACCGGCCCGCAAATGGAACGCATGAAGGACCAGGCGATCCTCTGCAACATCGGCCACTTCGACAACGAAATCGATGTTGCTTACCTGCGCAAATTCGAATGGGACAACATCAAGCCACAGGTCGACCACGTGATCTTCCCGGACGGCAAGCGCATCATCCTCCTCGCCGAGGGGCGGCTGGTGAATCTCGGCTGCGCCACCGGGCATCCGAGTTTCGTCATGTCCAATTCGTTCAGCAACCAGGTACTGGCGCAGATGGAGCTGTGGCAGCACGCCGACAAATACGAGGACAAGGTGTACGTCCTGCCGAAGCGCCTGGACGAGAAGGTTGCACGCCTCCACCTCGAACGCATCGGCGCGAAAGTAACCGAGCTCACCGACGAGCAGGCAAAGTACATCGGCGTCGCAAAGGCAGGCCCCTACAAACCCGACCACTACCGCTACTAACCCGTAGACGCCGCCCACCGCGCCTGTAGGAGCCCGCCACGCGGGCGCCCGAACGCCCTTGTAGGAGCCCGCCATGCGGGCGCCCGAACCGCGCCTGTAGGAGCCCGCCATGCGGGCGACCGAACCCCCGTACACAAACGCCCGCTAGCACCCATGCCCGCGGACCCCCAACCCCCAAAACCAAAGGTCTCCAAACCAAGGGAAACAACCAATGGACCCAATAAGAGTCCTGCACATCACGGATCCCCACCTCTTCGCCGATGCCGAAGCCGCGCTGCGCGGCACCGTCACCAACCGCTCCCTTCAAGCGGTGCTCCGCCACATCGAGGCATCCGGCTGGCGCGCCGACCTCGTGGCGATGACCGGGGACGTGGTCCAGGACGACAGCCGCCGCGCCTACGAGCGTTTTCGCGATTTGCTCGCGCCGCTCGGCCTGCCGGTGCACTGCGTGCCGGGCAATCACGACCTGCCGGCGCTCATGCGCGAGGTACTGGATGCCGAGCCGTTCCGGTTCTGTGCCGCTGAGGTCTACGGCCGCTGGCTCATCGCCGGGGTCGACAGCGCCGTCGAAGGGTCACCGGCCGGCCGGGTTGCCGAGGCGGAACTTGCGCGCATTCGCGGGATTCTCGCCGGCACGAGCGCGCAGCACGCGCTCGTCTGCGTGCACCATCCGCCGGTACCGGTCGGCAGCCGCTGGCTCGACGAGGTCGGCCTCCACAACGGGCCGGAATTCCTCGCCGCGCTCGCCGAGTCGGGCAAAGTCCGGGCGGTGCTGTTCGGCCACGTGCACCAGGCATTCGAAGGTGCGTTCGACTCGATCAGGATCGTGGGCACACCTTCCACCGGCGCGCAGTTCGCAGCCGGCAGCGACGTCTACGCGGTTTCCGATTGCCCGCCGGCCTATCGCCGGCTGGCGCTGCACCCGGACGGTACGATCGAATCCGAGCTGGTCTGGCTGGAAAGCCGCGAAGGTTGAATCGCACGTGCCTGGACGGCCCGACGCCAGTGAGCCGGCGTCATATCTCCACCATCTCGAAGTCTTCCTTCCCCGCGCCGCAATCCGGGCAGCGCCAGGACAGCGGGATATCATCCCAGCGCGTACCGGGTGCGATGCCGGCCTGCGGATCGCCTTCCGCTTCGTCGTAGATGAAGCCGCAGATGAGACACATCCAGGTTTTCATGGCGCAATCGATTTTCCAACAAGCCGCGGGTAATTTGGAACCGCACAGTTTAACAGGCGGGCAAGCGGGGTTTGACGCGCGCCGGGCGTTCGGTAGCATGCGCCTTGCCCGCCGTACAGGGCACAGGTGCCAGCAATGAATCCCTCGAATCCGTTTGCCGAAGCCAGGAAAGTTATCGCAGGAGGCGTCAACTCGCCCGTGCGGGCGTTCGCCGGGGTCGGCGGCGAGCCGCTGTTCATCCGGCGTGCCGAAGGCGCCTGGCTCGAAACCGAGGACGGCCGCCGTTTGATCGACTACGTCGGCTCCTGGGGCCCGATGATCCTCGGCCATGCGCACCCGGCCGTCGTCGCGGCAGTCACGCAGGCGGCGGCACGGGGGTTGAGCTTCGGCGCTCCCACCCTCCCGGAGACCGAGCTCGCCCTGAAGATTCGCGCGCTGGTGCCGTCCATGGAGCGCATCCGCATGGTGAACTCGGGCACGGAAGCGACGATGAGCGCAATCCGGCTCGCGCGCGGCTATACGGGACGCGACAAGATCGTCAAATTCGAGGGCTGTTATCACGGGCATTCGGATTCGTTGCTGATCAAGGCCGGCTCGGGGGCGCTCACGCTTGGCGTACCCAGTTCGCCCGGGGTGCCTGAGAGCCTTGCCGCGCATACCTTGACCCTCGAATACAACGATACGGCCGCGGTGGAAGCGACCTTCCGCGAACTCGGCGACGAAATTGCCTGCGTTATCGTCGAGCCCGTTGCCGGCAACATGAACCTGGTCCTGCCGGCGCCCGGGTTCCTCGACACCCTGCGCCGCCAATGTACCGAGTACGGGGCGCTGCTGCTGTTCGATGAAGTGATGACCGGCTTCCGGGTCGCGCGCGGCGGCGCGCAGGAGCTGTTCGGCATTCATCCGGACCTCACCACGCTCGGCAAGATCATGGGCGGCGGCTTGCCCGCGGCGGCCTTCGGAGGCCGTGCGGAGATCATGGCCGCGCTCGCGCCCGACGGCCCCGTCTACCAGGCCGGCACGCTGTCGGGCAGCCCGCTGGCAATGGCGGCCGGTGTGGCGACGCTGGCGGAGCTGGAGTCTCCCGGGTTTTACGCCTCGCTCGGCCGGCGGACGGAGGCGCTGGTGAACGGCTTGCAGGCGGCGGCCGAAGAGGCCGGCATTCCGCTGGCCGCCTGCAGCGCGGGCGGCATGTTCGGCTTCGTTTTCAGTAGCGAGCGGCCGATTACCCGCTATTCACACGTGGCCGCGGCGGACATCGCACGCTTCCGGAAGTTCTTCCATGGCATGCTGGAGGAGAACGTTTACCTCGCGCCGTCCGCTTTTGAAGCAGGCTTCGTATCGGCCGCGCACGGTGACGCCGAGATCGAGCAGACCCTTGCCGCTGCGCGCCGGGTGCTCGCCACGCTGTAAGGGCGATCTAGT
>CAZSKQ010000092.1:0-13781 GCA_964607425.1 uncultured Woeseiaceae bacterium | reverse complement strand
TCGACGTCACCCGCGAGCGCATCCGCCAGATCGAGGCCAAGGCCCTGCGCAAGCTCCGCCACCCGACCCGCTCGGACCAGCTCCGCAGCTTCCTCATAGAAGACTAAGAAATCCCGTGCGGCGGGCTCCTCCCCTGTAGGAGCCCGCCCTGCGGGCGACCAACAGCCTGTAGGAGCCCGCCCTGCGGGCGACCGCCTGCGTGTAAAATCCGCTAGAATGCCCCCCAATACGTTGGGCCTGTAGCTCAGTTGGTTAGAGCAGGGGACTCATCAAATGGTGCGTTCGTGCCGCAAGGTACGAATCGAACGGGATGAATTCAGGGAAACCTTAACGGCGCGGCCGATGGCAACCCTGAGCCAAGCCGGCGGTACACCGCCGGAAGGTGCAGAGACTACCTGAGAGCTTCAGTGCTCTTGATAACAGGCTAGAGCGTCCCGCCCCTCGCAAGCCGAGGGTGATGAGATAGTCCACTCCGTTCGGAAACGAACGGGCAGAGTGAATCCCTTGGTCGCAGGTTCGAGTCCTGCCGGGCCCACATTTCTCCCCAGGGTCGATTCACACGGAATCGGGCCCGGTTTCGCCGCGTAGCACCTCGTACCCGGACACGATGTCCAGCAGTTCGTTGGTGATCGAGCTCTGCCGTTGCAGGTTGACCTCGCCGCGCAGCACGGCAAGGCGGTCATCGATGTTCCGTTCGGCCGCGTGCATCGCGGCCCGGCGTGCCGCGTGTTCGCTGGCAAGCGACTCAGCGAAGGCGCGGTGTAGGGACACGAAAAGATGTTCGCGGACGACCGCCGGGAAGAGCGTCTCCCAGTCGGCGGCAAGGGTGGGCAATGCGCGCGGCCGCCACGGCGCGGCCGCGAGCGCACGCAGATGGGACAGCGGGATCGGAAGGAGCACCTCGTCGTGGGGACGGAAGATCGCGCCGGGTTCGGAGCGGTTGAAGTAGATATGCACGGCGTCCAGCTCACCCGATGCACGCCAGGCGTCGATCCGCCCCAGTATTTCTCCCACCAGCGGTGAGATCATCGGCGCCGACGCCGGCAGGGTCAAAGCATCCGTGAGGGATGCCCCCCTGTCTTCAAGGCGGGCGGCGAGGCGGGCACCCACGGCGAGCAGCGGGCCGGCCGCGACGGCCCCAGGCGTCCGCTGCTCCAGGAACCGGGTGGCGATCTGTTCGTTGAAGGCGCCGCAGAGCCCCTGGTCCGAACCGAAGACGATGAAGCCCGGACGAACGGCGGGAGTAGCGGACATCTCCGGGAGCGCATCGGGACGCATTCGCAGGAGCGCCTGCATCCCGAGATTCACGCCGCGCGCATACTCCTCCAGCGCGACCACCGCCTCCTCGTACTGCCGGATGCTCACCGTGGCGAGCGCCTTCATTGTCCGCACGATGGAACGCAAATCCTCGGTCGTTTCGAGCTGCTTGAGGATTGCCTCAGTCGTCTGCACGGGATCGGGCTCCAAAAATTTCGTCGATACGGCTGCCGGCCAGCTCGAGGACCCGCCCGCGCGCCTCGCCGGTGAGCGGCTCCCCCCGTTCGATGCCTGTCCACACCTCGGGGAGCTGCTCCCGCACCGTTTCCCGAACGGCGCCTTCCGCCTTCGCAACCTCCGCGGTCCGGAGGGGATCGAACAATCCCGCGGTAAGCGCGAGTAGCGTCACGACCTGCGCAGGGGCGGAGACGGTCGCGTACTGCGGCTGCTTCAGCACCTCGCGAACCCGTTCGCCGCGCGCGAGCGTGCGGCGCGTGTCCTCGTCCAGGCGCGTGCCGAAGCGAGCGAAAGCCTCCAGCTCCTCGAACTGGGCATATGAAAGCCGCAGGTCCGAGACGACCGAGCGGTAGGCCGGGAGCTGTGTCTTTCCTCCGACCCGGGACACCGATGGCCCCAGGTCCACCGCCGGAAGTATCCCCTTGCGAAAGAGCTCCGGCGAGAGATAGATCTGCCCGTCGGTGATCGAGATCAGGTTCGTCGGAATGTAGGCGGAGAGATTCTGCGCCTCGGTCTCGATGATGGGGAGCGCCGTGATGGATCCTCCCCCGAGTTCCGGACGCAGGTGCGTCGCCCGCTCCAGGAGGCGCGCATGAATGTAGAAAATGTCTCCCGGGAACGCCTCCCGGCCCGGGGGGCGTCGCAGCAGGAGCGAAAGCTCGCGGTACGCCTGCGCGTGGCGCGTCAAGTCGTCATAGACGAGAAGGACATCCCGCCCCTGCTCCATGAAGAACTCGGCGATACTCGTCGCGGCATACGGTGCGATGTACTGCAACCCCGGGGGCTCTTCACCCGAGGCGACGACCACGATGCAGTAGTCCATGGCGCCACGGCGCTCGAGCTCGGCGACCACGCTTGCGACTGAGGCCGTCCGCTGCCCGATGGCGCAGTAGACGCAGATTACCTCCTGCCCCTTCTGGTGCAGGATCGTGTCGATCGCGAGCGCCGACTTTCCGGTCTGGCGGTCACCGAGGATCAGCTCCCGCTGTCCCCTTCCGATGGGAATGAGCGCATCGACCACCTTGATCCCGGTTTCCAGCGGCACCGCCACCGGTGCGCGGTCCATGATAGGAGGGGCCTCTCTTTCGATCAGAAAGCGTTCAGCAGACCGGATCACGCCCTTCCCGTCCCGCGGGGCACCGGTGGGATCGACGACCCGCCCCAGCATCGCGGCACCGACCGGTACGTCGGTCACGCGGCCGGTGCGGCGCACCTCGTCTCCCGCGCGGATACCCCGTCCCTCCCCGAGCAGGATGACGCCTACCTCGTCGGGATCGAGGTTGAAGGCGAAGCCGGTGACGCCCCCGGAGAACTCGACCAGCTCCTCGGACGCGAGGTGCGGCAGCCCCGAGACCCGGGCTGTGCCCCGGGCTACCGAACGCACCGTCCCGACCTCGCGCAGGACGAGCTCCGGAGGCCTCGCCGCGGCGGCCCGCGACAGGAGCGTCCCCGCCCGCTCCAGTTCGCGGCGCAGTGCGTCCTCAGCCATGGTCGCCGGCGCCGGCAGTTTGCATCGTCGTCTCGTGGAAGGCCGCGCGCATCGCTTCCTCGAGGCCGAGAAGGTAGTCGTCGAGGGTCCAGGCTGCCTTCAGGCCGCCGGCCCGTAGTTCCACTCCGGCGACCAGGGCCGGATCGGTCTCGAAACGGGGTGACGACTCGACCTTGAAAATCTCCGCGAGCGACCTGGCGAGTACCTCCCGATGGGCATCGGAAAGCGGGAAAGCAGTGCGAACCTGGAACGTTTCCTCTCCCCGGCGCACCGCCGCGGAAAGCCGCTCGCGCTCCCGGGCTTCCATTGCCCGCAAGCGGTCGATGAAGCGCTCGATCAGGCGATTTTCCAGGTTTTCGTCGGCCAGTTCGCGCAGGGCGCGGCGCATCACGACGAGGCTTTCCTGGCCGACCTGCTGGCGGAGCCTTCGGAGGAAGGCCTCCTTCTCCCGTTCGAGCGTACGGTTCCATCGCTCGCGGAGTTCCCTCGCTTCCCTGCGAATCTCCGCCGCCTGCTCGTGGCGGAGGGTGTCGAGCTCGGCTTGCACCTCGCCCAGGAGAGCCTCCCGTTCCGCTTCGACGCCGGCCAGCAGCGCCCGGTACCGGTCGCCTTCGGCTTGCGCTTCGGCATGCAGTCGCCGAGCCTCCTCCACCTTCTCGCGCACCCGCGCCTCGCGAGCGTTCATCGCACGCGTGACGGGCCCATACAGGAATCGGGACAGAAGCCAGACCAGCAGTGCAAAGTTGACGATCTGGGCAAAGACGGTGAACGGATCGATCAGCAATGCCTGGGTGTCCTGTTCCGAAGACGATGGGTGCGGCGTTTCGTTAGCCGCCCGCGCTCCCCAGCAGTGCGTTCCAGAACGGATTTGCAAAGATCAGGACGATGGCAATCACGAAGCAGTAGATACCGGACGATTCGATGATGGCGAGGCCGATGAAGAGCGTACGGCTGATCGCGTTCGCTTCATCCGGCTGTTGCGCGATCGCGGCGAGGCCCTGGACGACGGCCCGCCCTTCGGCCAACGCGGGCGCGATGGAGCCGACGCTGACCGCGACCGAGGCCATAATGATCGAGACGATTCCGATCCAGTCGAGACCACTCATAGCAATCATTTCTCCGATTCTGTCTGGGCTGCCGTCTCGTCGTGCACGCGAGTGGCCGATGCGATGTAGACCAGCGCGAGCATCGCGAAGATGTAGGCCTGGATCGCGCCGATCAGGAGGCCGAACGCCTGCATGATAGCCGGAAAGAAGAGGGGCGCGAGGCTCAGGAGCAGTGCGACGATCACCGCTCCGCTCATCATGTTGCCGAAGAGCCGGATCGCCAGGGCCAGCGTCCGGGACAGCTCCCCGAGCAGGGTGAACGGCAGCACGAACAGCGATGGCTGCGCGTACTGCCGGAAGTAACCCCGTAGCCCGTGACTCCGGATACCGAATACGGGTACCGCCACGAAGACCGTAATCGCCAGGGCTGCCGTCGTGGAAAGGGAGCTGGTGGGGGCGTGATACCCCGGGATAATGCTCAGCAGGTTGGCGACGAAGATGAAGAGGAAGAGCGTGCCGACGAAGGGGAGCACCGGCTCGGGGCGCTGCCCGCCCATCACGTCGCGGATCTGCTCGAGGATCAGCCACACGACGCCCTCGAGCAGGTTTTGCCCCCGGGTCATCGTCCCGTCGGTCTTCAGACCACGGGACAGCGCCCACGACGTCGCGACCAGTAACACCATTACCACCCAGGTCCATACCAGGGTCGCGTTCACCGTGATGGGCCCCCATCGCCAATAGACCAGCAGGTCCGGCGTGATCTCCACTAATCCTTCCTCGCTGCGGGCGGGTGAGTAATCCCGGCGCCGTATCCCGGTACAGCTCCCGCTCCGGCGACGTTTTCGGGGAGCGACTTCCCGATGATGAGGATCAGGATCGTCCGGCCGATGAGAAAACCCGCCATTGCCGCGGCGAGCAAAACGAGTTTCCCACCCGAAATGAGGACAATCCCGCCCGCCGCCACAGCGGCCCGGACCAGGAAGCTTCCCGCCACCAGTGCCGCGGGATGCCGGGCGGACGCCATGCGGCGCACGGTCCACCAGAGGCCGCCGAAATAAAGCAGCCCGATCGCGAGGCCACCCGCCGCCGAGAGCGGTAGCGAGGCCGCGGGGATATCAATCATGGTCGCCCTCCTCTTCCGCCTCCTCGTCGTTCGTGTCGCGGATCTCCCGCTGCTCCAGCGAAATCCAGTACCAGGCGTTCCAGCACCCCAGCAGGAGCCCGCCGGCCATCAGCATCAGCGTCCAGGAGAAGCGACCGGGCCAGCGGGTATCGATCCAGAGCCCGAGCAAAACCCCGAGCACGGTGGGGACCGCGACCGACCACCCGACCATACCGTACATCCCGAGCCCGAACCACGTGCCCCGGTGCCGATGCCGCTCGGCCTGCCTTCTGCGCGCGGCGCGCTCTGCGATGCGGCGAGCGAGCGGATCCTGCGGCGGCTCCAGGTCAGGCGCCGACACGGGTTTCCAGCTCCATGAAGCGGCGGATGAAGTCGGCTTCGAGTCGCGCCATCGCGCTGCGGGCGTGACGCTGCTGTTCGTCCTCCGAGCGGAACTCACGCTCGACCGTGAAGCGCAGCTTGTCGAGATCATCGCCAATTACCGCGCGCCGCGTCGGCACGAGGACGTTCGCCCCGTGCTTGACCAAAAGGCCGCCGTCCACGGCCGCGAAACGCTCGACCCCGTCCACTCGCCCGAACGACAGGAGCCCGGGAACGAGCTCGGCCAGGAAATCCACGTGTCGCGGGAGGATCGCGAAGTTCCCGTGAGCACCGTCCGCCCTGATTTTCACGACATCGTCGTCGGCCAGGACCTTTGTCGGAAGGAGTATCCGGAGGCGCATCGACTTCACGGTGCGCTCGCTTCGGACACCGGCCCGATCATGTAGAGTGCCCGCTCCGGATATTCCGAGAACTCGTCGTTCAGGATACGCTCGCATCCATCGAGGGTGTCGTCCAGCGAAACCGCACGTCCCTCGCGGCCGGTGAACTGCTCCGTCGTGTAGAAGGGTTGCGTCAGGAACCGTTCCAGGCGCCGCGCCCGATTGACCACGCGGCGGTCGTCCCGGGAGAGCTCTTCGAGGCCGAGCATCGCGATGATGTCCTTCAGATCCTCGTACAGAGCGAGTGTGCGGCGCACCTCCCGGGCCACGTCGTAGTGCCGCAATCCGACGGTGGCGGGGTTGAGGATGTTCGAGGTGGATTGCAGCGCGTCAACCGCGGGGTAGAGCCCCTCGCTCGCACGGCGGCGCGACAGGACGATCGAGGCCGACAGGTGCGCGAAGGTGTGGACCGCGGCCGGATCCGTGAAGTCATCCGCCGGCACGTAGACGGCCTGCACCGATGTGATGGCGCCGTTTTCGGTGTTGCTGATGCGCTCCTGGAGTTCAGCGAGTTCTCCGGCCAGCGTCGGCTGGTATCCGACCCGCGAAGGGATGCGGCCGAGAAGCCCGGAGACCTCCGCGCCGGCCTGGACGAACCGGAAGATGTTGTCGATGAGCAGGAGGACATCCTGCTTCTCGCGGTCTCGAAAGTGTTCTGCGATTGAAACAGCCGCATGCCCGACGCGCAGGCGAGCGCCTGAGGGTTCATTCATCTGGCCGAAGACCATGACGGTGTTACCGAGGACGCCGGCGTCACGCATCTCCCGGTACAGTTCCTCGGCTTCGCGGCAGCGCTCGCCGATCCCGCAGAAGATACTGACGCCTTCGTACTGGCCGACCATGTTGTGGATCAGCTCGGTGATCACCACTGTCTTGCCGACCCCGGCACCGCCGAACATGCCGGCTTTCCCGCCACGCTCCATCGGCGTGAGGAGGTCGATTGCCTTGATCCCGGTGATGAGGATCTCGGAGGCAGCACGGAGTTCGGTCAGCGGCGGCGGCGAGCGCAAGATCGGACGCCGCTCGTTTGCATCGAGGGGTGGATCGATATCGATCGTCTCCCCGAGGACATTCAACACACGGCCAAGGAGCGCAGGCCCGACGGGCACGTCGAAAACGCGCCCGGTATCGATGACCGCGGCACCTCGCGCAAGTCCGCGGGTCGGCGTGAGTGCGACGGCCCGGACCGTCCGTTCGTCGAGGTGGCCGAACACTTCGAGCACGATTGCGTTGTCCGCACCGGCTTCGAGCCGGATGCCCGCGGCCGGCAGTTCACCGTCGAACCGGACGTCGACGACGCTTCCGCGCACGGCAACGGTTTCTCCAGCCTGTCGTGTTGGTTCGATGGTGACGCGCACGCCGTTCTCCTCGCCGGGGTGCGGCACGGTTGGAATGCTCCGTGCTCGCGACGGATCCGGCGAACAGTCAGGTTACCTGCCACCACGTGGCGACCTTTCGGGTCTCGGCCGCGTGGAAGATTGAATCTAGCAAGGAAGGATAACGGTGACAAAGAAGGATCGACAATGCGCAGCGGGACCCGTCGGGCGGCGGCGCTACGGGTAGATCGACGGCCTACTTCCCACCGCAATAAAGGCGGCGCAGCACTTCGATGACCTCGGCCGCGTTACTTGGAACGACCGAGTAGTAGATCGTCTGCGCGTCGCGGCGGGTGCGGACCAGGCCCTCGCGGCGCAGCACCGCGAGCTGCTGCGACAGCGCGGACTGGCTGGTCGGGATTTGCCGGTTCAGCTCCGATACCGAGAGCTCGCCGTCTCCGAGCGTGCAGAGGATGAGCAATCGCTTCTCGTTGGACAGGGTCTTCAGCAGCGCGGCCGCTTCCGCAGCGCGGCTTTGCAGCCGCTTGAGCTCGGTCTGGCTCAACGCCGGTACGCCCGGGCGCGTATCCATAGCCGTAGGTACTTGTTCCACTAGTGATTCTTCCCCTGCCGCGTCTATGCTTCGTGCTCGCTCGCGGTGACAGTTCACTGTTAGATTAGCACTTGCTAATATACTTGTGGCATGGCTCAAGAGGAACCCATCGATAGCCGCGGCGCGGGAGGTACCATCGTGCGACACCGTGTACGAACGTTACGTGCTGAAGGTTCCCGGTACCGCATGTTTCGGCGTGGCATCCCGGTCATCGCCGGCGTGCTGCTCGCATTCGGCACGGCGGCCGCCGACGTGCCTTTCCCGACCGCAAAAGCCCGCCACGAGGCCGCACCGCGCGAGCGAGTCTTCGAGGGTACGGTCGAAGCCGTGCATCGCGCGACGGTTTCGGCACAGACCTCCGGCCGGGTCGCCGAAATCCTTTACGACATCAATGACTTCGTAGAAGCAGGCGCCGTCATCATGCGGTTCACCAACGCCGAGCAGCGCGCCGCGCTGCGCCAGGCGCAAGCGGCGCTCGAGGAGGCCGAGGCGCGCTCCGGCGAGGCGGAGCAGGAGTACGCGCGGATCGCGAGCATGTTTCGTAACGAGACCGTCTCCCGCGCCCGCTTCGAGCAGGCGCAGGCGGACCGCGCAGCGGCCGCCGCGCGGCTCGAAGCAGCCCGCTCCGCCGTCGCGGCCGCCGAGGAGCAGCTCGCCTATACGGAAGTACGCGCGCCTTACGCCGGCATCGTTTCCGAACGCCACGTCGAGGTCGGCGAGCTCGTATCGCCGGGGCAGCCTTTGATGAGCGGTCTCTCGCTCGAGTCATTGCGGGTCAACGTGCACGTGCCCCAGAGCATGTTCGGGCCCATCCGGGAGATCGGCCGCGCGTACGTGTACGCAGGGGACGAACGCATTGCCGCCGAAAGCCTGACGTTCTCGCCGGTCGCCGATCCCGTCACGAACACGTTCCGGGTGCGCGTGAATCTCCGTGCAGGGAGCGCGGAGCTGTTCCCCGGCATGTTCGTCAAGGTCGGCTTTGTCGTCGGGGAGACCCGGCGCCTGCTCGTGCCCGCGGCGGCAATCGTGCGGCGCAGCGAGCTGTCCGCGGTCTATGTCGTCGAAGGCGATGGCGTCATGTTGCGCCAGGTCCGTCTCGGCCGGCGTTATGGCGACGACGTCGAAGTGCTCGCCGGGCTGGATGCCGGTGAGCGCGTGGCGGCCGATCCGGTACGCGCCGGCATCTACCTGAAGGAAGGCGGGTTGGCGGACGGCCGGGAATGACCATCGGCGGCGACAGGCGGCCAGCCGGCGCGGCCGGAGGACTCGGTTTCTCCGGCGGCATTGCGCGGCGGTTCCAGGATTCGAAGATCACACCACTGCTCGCCATCGCGGGCATGCTCCTCGGCCTGTTCGCCGTGCTCGTCACGCCGCGGGAGGAGGAGCCGCAGATCGACGTCACCTTCGCGAACGTCTTCGTGCCGTTTCCCGGCGCCGGCTCGGCGGAGGTCGAGAACGTCGTTGCGATGCCGCTGGAGCAGGTGCTCGCTGAGATCGAGGGCGTCGAGCACACCTACTCGATGTCGCGGCCGGGGATGGCCATACTGACCGTGCAGTTCAAAGTCGGCGAGCCGCGTACCGAAGCGATTGTACGGCTGTACAACGCCGTTTTCTCCAACCTGGACTACCTGCCCCCGGGAGTCGGCGTGCTCCAGCCGCTCGTGAGGCCGATGGGCATCGACGACGTGCCGATTGTTACGCTGACGCTCTGGACCGAGGATCCCGACCGCGGCGCCCACGACCTTGCGCGCATCGCGCACTCGATCGAGGTGGAGATCAAGCGCGTGCCGGGCACGCGCGACGTGTACACGGTCGGCGCGCCTGACCGTGTCGTGCACGTGCGCCTCGATCCGCAGCGCATGGCGGCCTACGGCCTTTCGCTCGACGCGCTCCGGGAGACGCTGGCCGCGAGCAACGTCGTGACGCACGCGGGGGCGATCGTCGCGCGCAACGAGTACACGCCGGTGACCGCCGGCACGTTCCTCGCGAGTGCCGAAGACGTCGCAGAGCTTGTTGTCGGGGTCAGCGACAACCGCGCGGTCTATCTCGACGACGTCGCGGACGTCGCCGCCGGTCCGGACCAGCCCGAGCAGTACGTGTGGTTCGGAACGGGCAGCGCGGCGCACGCCATCGGCCTCGATCCCGGAATCGACGCACCCGCCGTCACGCTCGCCGTGGCCAAGAAGCCCGGCACGAATGCAGCCGACATAGCAGACGCGGTCATCACGCGCGTCGCGGAGCTTCGCGGCACGTACATTCCGGACGGGGTTGCCGCGACCGTAACGCGCAACTACGGGCAGACCGCCAACGACAAGGCCGGGCAACTGATCCAGAAACTCGTCTTTGCGACAGCGTCCGTGATCGTGCTCGTCCTCATCGCCCTCGGCTGGCGCGAAGCGATGATCATCGGCGCCGCGGTCGTAATCACGCTGCTGTTGACGCTGTTCGCGTCGTGGGCCTGGGGGTTCACGATCAACCGCGTGTCCCTGTTCGCGCTGATCTTTTCCATCGGCATCCTGGTCGACGACGCGATCGTGGTCGTCGAGAACATCCACCGCCACATGGCGCTCGGCGGCAAGAGACTGCGCGACGCCATTCCGCCGGCGGTCGCCGAGGTCGGCGGTCCGACGATTCTTGCGACGTTCACTGTCATCGCGGCGCTCCTGCCGATGGCGTTCGTGAGCGGGCTGATGGGGCCCTACATGAGCCCGATTCCGATCAACGCGAGCACCGGAATGCTGCTCTCGCTCGCGGTGGCGCTCGTGTTCACGCCGTGGGCCAGCCTGAAGCTTCTGGGGCGGCGCGAGAACGCCGACGAGCAGCCGGAGGCTGCGGGACAGGGAGGAATGTTCGCTCCGGAGCGTATGGAACGCCTCTCGCGCGCGGCTATCGGGCCATTCCTGGGCACCGGCCGCGCGGCGAAGCGCCACCGCCGGTGGCTTTACGCCGGCGTTGCCGTCGCGATCCTCGCGGCCGTGAGCCTCGTCGGCCTCACGTGGGTGGTGATGAAGATGCTGCCTTTCGATAACAAGTCGGAGCTCCAGGTCGTCGTCGACATGCCCGAGGGAACGACCGTCGAGCAGACCGCACGGGTGCTGTCGGAGATGGCCGGGTGGCTGCGCACGCGGCCCGAGGTCACGGATTTCCAGGCCTACGCGGGGACGGCCGCGCCGATCAATTTCAACGGGCTCGTCAGGCAGTACTACCTGCGCGAAGGCGCCAACGTCGGCGACATCCAGGTCAACCTGGTGGATCGCGCCGAGCGCGAACTGCAGAGCCACGACATCGCCCTCGAAGTACGCCCTGCACTCGTCGAGATCGCGGAACGCCACGGCGCGTCCGTCAAGATCGTGGAGGTGCCGCCTGGGCCACCGGTTCAGGCCCCGCTCGTCGCGGAGATCTACGGGCCCGATGCAGCCGGCCGGCAGCGCCTCGCGGGGATGATTCACGAACTCTTTCGCACGACGGAAGATATCGTCGACACCGATACGAGCGTCGAGGCGCCGGCGCGGAGGATACTCATTGAAGTCGACCGGCAGAAAGCCGCCCTGCTCGGTGTGCCGCAGGCGAGCGTTGCCGCGGCGCTCGATACGGCGCTAGACGGCGAGGACGTCGTGTACCTGCACGACGATAATCAGCGCAATCCGGTCCCGGTCCGGCTCGAGCTGCCGGTGGCAGGCAAAGCCGATCTCGACAGCCTGTTGATGCTGCGCGTGCCGGGAAAAGACGGCCACCTCGTGCCGCTGTCGGAGATCGTCACGGTGGCCGAGTCGCTGTGGGAACCGACGATCAACCACAAGGACCTGTTGCCGGTCGTCTACGTCACCGGCGACATGGCCGGCCAGCTCGACAGTCCGCTTTACGGCATGTTTTCACTGGTCGGGCAAATTGCCGACGGTGCCGCGGGAAGCCGGATCGACCAATACTTCACCAGCCAGCCGGAGGATCCTTACAACTACGCGATCAAGTGGGACGGCGAATGGCAGATCACGTACGAAACGTTCCGTGACATGGGCCTTGCGTACTCGGTCGGGCTGATCCTGATCTACCTGCTCGTCGTGGGCCAGTTTCGCTCTTATGCGGTGCCGCTTATCATTATGGCTCCCATCCCGCTGACGATCATCGGCGTGCTGCCCGGGCACGCGCTGCTCGACAAGGAATTTACGGCGACGTCGATGATCGGGATGATTGCGCTCGCCGGCATCATCGTGCGCAACTCCATTCTGCTCGTCGACTTCATCCGGCACGAGACCGAGGCCGGCACGCCGTTCGAGGAGGCAGTGATCCGGTCCGCGGCAGTGCGAGCGAAGCCGATCGCGCTGACCGCCCTTGCCGCGATGCTCGGGGCATTCTTCATCCTCGACGATCCGATCTTCAGCGGCCTCGCCGTGTCACTGATCTTCGGGATCTTCGTGTCGACGCTGCTGACGCTCGTCGTAATCCCGGTACTGTATTACTCGTTCTATTGTTACAGGAGGTGAACGATGTACGGATTCTCTACCACCATGCGCGGTTCGTTCGATGCGGCCGTGCAAAACGTAACCGAGGCTTTGCGGGCGGAGGGCTTCGGCGTATTAACCGAGATCGACGTCCAGGCGACCCTGAAAGCGAAGCTGGACATTGAGCCGCGGCCGTACAAAATCCTCGGCGCCTGCAATCCGCCGCTTGCGCATCGCGCCATTGAGGCGGAGCCCGATATCGGACTCCTGCTGCCGTGCAACGTCGTCGTGCGCGAGGAGGACGACGGCTCCGTAACGGTGGGTTTCATGGACCCTGAGGCAGTGCTCAGCCTTGTCGGCAATCCCGAAATCGGAGTGCTTGCGCAGGAAGTGAGGCAGCGCCTGGGCAGGGTCCAGGCGAGGCTGTCTTGAGCGGTCCGGTTCCCGTAGCAGTCGCGCGTGCCGACGTCGCGATTCCCGGCATCGACGGGGACACTTTCCTGGAAACCGCCGCAGGTGGCCGGTCGCGCGCAATGCGCGCTCCTACAGCACGGGTTCGCCCCCGCAGGAGCGCGCACCGCGCGATGCCCCAAACGGGGCCAGGAAAGGATGTCCGGTGTCCAAGGTACTGAACCGCGATATCACGCTGGACGCAAACGTCGAGTCGTAACGGCATCCTTTGCCTGGCAGTTGGGGCACCAGTACAAGCGCCTTGATGCGGCCGTACGGCGCCGCACCGGCGTTTTGCACCGGTAGCACGGCCGGCCCTCCCGGCCGAATACCGCGAAGCGGTAGTCCTCGCGGGAAAGACCCTGCTCTTTCAAATTCCTCGCCCGCGCGGCGGGATTGGTGATGCCGCCGGTCCGGTAAGAGCGTTCGACTACGGTCACCGTGCTGCGGCCCAGGCGGGCGATGGCGCCGGCTTCGAGGTCGCGGGGGCGCGCGTCCGGCGGTACCCGCGCATGGAACAGGATCTCCGAGCGCAGGTAGTTGCCTATGCCGGCAAGAAAGCCCTGGTCGAGATACAGCGCCTCGAGACTGCGCCCCCGGAAGCGCGGGCCGCGCAGCCGCTCCGCGACGTCCTGGCCGGTGAACCCCTGCGCGAGCACGTCCGGGCCGGCACGGCTGAGGAACGGATGGCGCGCCAGCCCGTCTGCGTCCAGCACCTCGATATCCGACGCGCTGTACAGCAGGACGCTCCGGGTCGCGGTGTGCAGCGCCGCCCGCAGGCTGCGGTCGGTCTCCGGCAGCTTGCCGCGTTCGCAAATGAACCAGCGGCCGTAGAGCTGGTTGTGCGAGTACATCGTCAGGCCGTTGTCGAAACGGATAAGGAGTGCCTTGCCGCAGGTCTCGACCCCATCCACGAGCGAGCCGGCAAGGATCGGGCCGAAGCGCGCGAGGCGCGGCAAGCCGAATGCGACCGCCTCCAGGCGCCGGCCCGCCAACTCCCGGGACAGCCGGTCTGCCACGCGGCGGATTTCGGGACCCTCAGGCATGCCC
>CAZSKQ010000091.1:0-13937 GCA_964607425.1 uncultured Woeseiaceae bacterium | reverse complement strand
TGTTGATGAAGTCCGTGTTCCGCATGGGCGTGCCGGTCGTCGGCAAGAACTATTTCCCTTCCAACATCCAGGGATTGCCGACCTGGTACGAGGTGCGGGTGACCGCGGAGGGATACCGGGCACGGGCGGACCGCATCGACGTGATGGTTGCGATGAACGCGCAAACCTACGCGCGCGACATGGCGGAGGTCGCCTCCGGCGGCTGGCTCATCTACGACTCGACCTGGCCGCGGAGCAGGCTGCTGGACCGGGAAGACATCACCGTCATCGGGATTCCGCTGTCGAAGCTGTGCAACGAGCACTTCGACGGCGCGCGCGCACGGATCCTGATGAAGAACATCGCCTATGTCGGCGCACTTGCGGCTTTGCTCGATATCGACCTCGCGGTCATTACCGAGCTGCTGGAAGAGACCTTTGCCAAAAAGAAGCATCTTGTGCCGTCGAACCTCGAGGCAATCCGTCTCGGGTACGATTACGCGCAAGAGCATTTCAGCTGCCCGCTGCCGGTGCGGGTGGCGCCGCTGGACAAGACCAGGGGCCACGTGATTATCGACGGCAACACGGCGGCCGGGCTCGGTTGCGTTTATGCCGGCGCGACCGTCGGCGCGTGGTACCCGATCACGCCGTCGACTTCGCTGATGGATGCCTACAAGTCGTTCTGCAAGCAGTTCCGGATGGACGAAAAGTCCGGCGGCAAGAAGTTCTGCATCGTGCAGGCCGAAGACGAGCTCGCCGCGATCGGGGTGGTGCTGGGCGCCAGCTGGAACGGCGCGCGTGCGTTCACGCCGACCAGCGGTCCCGGTATTTCGCTGATGAACGAATTCCTGGGGTTCGCCTATTACTCCGAGCTGCCGGCTGTGCTTTTCGACGTGCAGCGCGTGGGGCCTTCCACCGGCATGCCGACGCGTA
The DNA here is from genome assembly GCA_964607425.1 of uncultured Woeseiaceae bacterium. Classification (GTDB taxonomy): domain Bacteria; phylum Pseudomonadota; class Gammaproteobacteria; order Steroidobacterales; family Woeseiaceae; genus IDS-8. Next base: position 13,028 of record CAZSKQ010000091.1, on the reverse strand, counting down.
CGCAGCAATGCGATCTCCTGAGCTGCGCCTATGCGTCACACGGCGATACGCGCCACGTGCTGCTGTTTCCGGCGAATCCCGAAGAGTGCTTCTATCACGCGGTGACCGCGTTCGACCTGGCGGACCGGTTGCAGACGCCCGTGATGGTCCTGTCGGATCTCGACATCGGCATGAACGACTGGATGTGCCCGGACCTCGAGTGGGACGAATCCTATCAGCCGGACCGCGGCAAGCTGCTGACGGCGGAGCAGCTTGAAGGCATGGACAAGTTTTACCGTTACCTCGATACGGACGGCGACGGCATCGCCTACCGGACGCTGCCGGGCGAGCACCCGAAAGGTTCTTTCTTTACGCGCGGCTCGGGACACAACAAGTTCGGGGCGTACACCGAGGATGCCGCCGAGTACCAGGAAGTGGTCGACCGCTTGCTGGTCAAGTGGGAAACGGCACGCGAGCTCGTACCGCAGCCGGAGATCGAGTACTCGAAGTTCAACAAGAGCGCCATCCTGTCGCTGGGGAGCTGCGACGGTGCCGTGCGCGAAGCATTGGACAAGCTGAAGACCAAGGGCAGCGGGCTGAATTACTGCCGTGTGAAGGCCTTTCCCTTCGGCAAAGCGGTCCGGGATTTCATCGATAAGCACGAGCGCGTGTACGTCGTGGAGCAGAACCGCGACGCGCAGCTGCGTTCGTTGCTGATCCTGGACCTGGAGGTGCCGGCATCGAAGCTCGTGCGCGTACTCCACTACGACGGTATGCCGCTCCCCGCCAATTTTGTCGTCGATAAAATCCTCGCGGACCTGTCCAAAGACCGCGTCGCATCCCTGTAGGAGCCCATGAGCTACATCCCCAAACCCAAAGTCGCCCACCCCAAGCTGCCGCGCAACCAGCTCGGCCTCACCGCGCGCGACTACGAGGGCACCGTGTCGACGCTGTGCGCCGGCTGCGGCCACGACTCCATTACCGCCGCTATCATCCAGGCGGTGTTCGAGCTCGGGATCGAGCCGCACAAGCTCGGCAAGATGAGCGGCATCGGCTGCTCCTCGAAGACGCCCGCCTACTTCGTCGGCCAGTCACACGGCTTCAACTCGGTGCACGGCCGCATGCCCTCGGTCACGACCGGTGCCAACGCAGCCAACAAGGACCTGGTGTACATCGGCGTTTCCGGCGATGGCGATTCGCTGTCGATCGGCATGGGACAGTTCGCGCACGCGATCCGGCGCAACCTGGATATGTGCTACATCATCGAGAACAACGGCGTGTACGGCCTCACCAAGGGCCAGTACTCGGCATCCGCCGACGTCGGCACCAGGGCGAAGAAGGGCCCGGCCAACCGGCAGGTGCCGATCGACCCGATCAGCACGGCGATCAGCCTGGGCGCGACCTACATCGCGCGGAGCTTTTCCGGCGACAAGCAGCAGATGGTGCCGTTGATCAAAGGTGCGATTACGCACAAGGGGTTTGCGGTGCTCGACATCATCAGCCCCTGCGTCACGTTCAACGATCACGAAGGCTCGACCAAGAGCTACGCGCATACGCGCCAGCATTTCCACCACGTGATCGACACGGACTTCGTCCCGCCGGCCGCGGAGATCCGGACTGCCTACGGCGCGGGTGAGGCCATGCCCGTGGAACTGCACGACGGCAGCAAGATCGTGTTCCGCAAAGTGGAAAAAGACTATGACCCGACCAGCCGCGCCGCCGCGTTCGCCTACCTGCGCAACGCGGTCCGCGCCGGCGAAATCGTCACCGGCCTCCTCTACATCGACGAGGAAATGGGCGACATGCACGCCCTTTCCGGCAGCGTCGACCGCCCCCTCGCCAGCATCCCGTACAACGAACTAAACCCGGGCCCCGAAACCCTGTCCCGCCTGATGAACCGCTACCGCTGACGCTGACGGGGTCGGACCAACGGAAGTGATTGATCAGGCGAGAATTAAGCCTCAAAAATGGGCCTGAAGATCACCTAAATCGGCCGTTTTGAGGCCGAAAACGAAGGTTTAGCAATGGGAGGCCCGCGCGACTTGCCGCAAATCGTCGTTTTCAGGGTCAAAAACAGCCGATTAGTGCGCTTACAGACGCTGAATTTTGGCTTTTACCTTCCATACTCAATAACTTACGTTGGTCCGACCCCAGTCTTCATTACGCCGAGGCTGCAGCCGAAGCTGGTGTGGCCGTGGCCGAGGCCGCGGGCGGCGATGATCTGCTCGCAGGAGCAGCCGGCGGTGTCTTCGGTCGAGAAGACGGCGGTCGGGTCCGTGCCGCCTGGTGAGCGGGTGTCGAATACGTAATCGTCGTTCACCAATGCCCAGCGGTTGACCCCGAGGCCGGAGGTCGGCACCGTTTCCGGGATCACAGTCAGCGGGCATAAATCGCGGTCGTCGCTGACCCCGTCCGCGTCGACGTCCGTCGTGATGAACAGCACCAGGCCGTCGTGATCGGAGGCCCGGAGCGGCGTCGAAGCGTCCTCGATCAGGACCTCCGCCGCGTCGGCGTTGCCGCGCCCGTATTCCAGCCCGCGCACTGACGCGTCCAGCGCCATGCTGGTCAGTGCATGATCGAGCACCTGCGCCGAGCCGTCGAAGATGAACGAGTAGCGCTCGGCCGCGTCGATCGAAAGGACCTGGTTGATGAGATCGGGTGTGACGAGGTCCGGCCCTGAAAGCAGGTTCTGCTCCGGATCGAAGTTGCCGGCGATCTGCCCGACCGCATCCACGAACCCGTCGGTAAACTCGAAGGCGTTGAAGTCGCCGACGATCGCCAGCCGCAGGTCCGGGTTGTCGTCCTGCATCGCCTGCACCCGCGCCGCGATGGACTGTGCCTGCGTCAGCCGCTTCAGGCGGACCCGATGCGAATCCTCGATGCCGCCGAGCGAGCGGTTATGCACCGCCATGACGCTGATCGGGTAATCGCCGCCCACACGCGCCTCCAGCAACAGCGGCGGACGATCGTGCAGTGCCGACATGTCAAAATCGAAGATTTCGTCCCGGCCGAGCTGCGACACGCCATCGACGACTACCGTGTCGCGCACCAGGAAGCCGACGTCGATCGTGCCGATGTCGTTGCCTTCCTGCAGGTAAGCCGTGTAGCGCACGCCCGGGTTCGCCGCCGCGATGTCCGCGGCGAGGTCCTCGAGCACGCGCAGCTTCTCGGCTTCCTGCACCGCAAGGATATCCGGCGCGTTAAGCACGTCCAGGATGTAGGCGGCGAACTTGGCGCGCCGGGTGGCGTATTCCCCGGATGGCACCACTTCGTCATCGCGCGCCTCGCCCAGCGCGTTGGTATCCGGCGGATCGTTCACGTCGTCGAACAGCCGGAACAGGTTCAGGCTGCCGATGGTGAACTCGCCCGCCGCCCGCTCCCGCACCGGCCGCGGGATCGGCAGCGGCTCGAATGACAGGCTCGTCGGCCAGAGCTCGTAACCGCTGAACTCAAAGCCCAGCACACCGACAGCCGAGAAGCGGGAGCCGGCGGGGATGACGGCATTCGGCAGGCCAAGCTTGTCCGGATCCAGCTCGAACACCTCGGGGTTACCGTCCCACACGGGTATCGCGGGCTCGCCTGGGATGCCGGGGAATTCCACGCCCGGCTCGCGGAACACGCGCACCGGCGCGGCGGTCACGTGCACCTCGGCCACGGGATCGGAGCCGAAGTGCTGGTTGGCGCCGGTGACGGTGCCGTCAACGACCGCTACCAGCATGCCCTCGTAGCATTCATACTCGTGCGCGCAGCTCGGCGCCGCCGGGTCGGGCGAGGGCACCGCGGCGCCGAGCACCACCGCAGGCGGCAGCGCGAGCCCGCTGCCATCGACCTGCACCACGGGGTCGCCCCCGAATTCCGTGAAGTCGAAGAACTCCTCCACCCGCGCGGTGACGTCCACCTGGTCGCCGACCGCGACCGCGGGCGGTCCGCCGGTGAAGACGAAGATGCCATCCGACGTGTCGACGTTGCCGTCGCTGCGCGACGCCGGCGTCTGCATGAAGAAGCCGTCCGGCGCCACCGCCGTGACGACGTTGTCGACCGACTGGATAAGCCGGCCATTGAACGGCGACGCCGTGCCGTCACCCTGGATCTCGTAGATCTCGAACGGCCCGACAGGGAGCGGAGCGCAGCCCGCGAACTGCGCGCCGGTCACCAGCGTGCCGGGGGAGTACAAGGTGCTGCCGGCGCCGGCGGCGGTGCTGTGCTGCACGAGCGGCAGCGCGCCGGTCACGTCCGGATCGCGCGTCAGCGATTCATTGCTCCCGCCCTCGCTCCCGTAAGCGACGGAGATGCTGCCGCTGCCGTTATCCAGGGTGATCGTGTCGCCGCCGTTGTTGAGCCCGAGCGCGCCGGCCGATGCCGTCTGCACCAACGCGTTGCCGAACGCGCCGGTCGGCGTTTCCCCTCCGAACACGACGACGGCGCAGTTGGCGCCGACGATGCTGCCGGCCGGGAAAACGTGGCGGACGCCGACCGCGTCGGCGAGCGTCCAGCCCGAAATGTCGAGGTCGGCGCCGGACGTGTTGACGATCTCCACGAATTCGTCGTCGGAGAAGTCACTGCTGCCGTCGCCGTTGGCATCGCCGGCAAGGCTCGTGTCGGGGTCGGCATTGATCTCGTTGATCACCAGCGCGCCGATGGCGCCGGGATCTCCGGGATCTCCGTTGCCGCAGGGGTCGCCAGCCGCCGGGGTACCGGCAAATGCCTGGCCGGTGTTGACGCCGCCGAACGTGTGCGGCGCCGCGCCCGCCCATGCGAAATCGCTGGCCGCTGCTCCGCTACCGCCAAGCTGCAGCGAATCACCCACCGCCGTGCTGCCGGACTCCTGGACGCCGATGTCGCTGCTCGACTGGCCACCCGCCGGCCCCGCCGCCGCGACGAACGCGCCCTCGTAGCTCAGGAACTGGAGAACCCCGGAGGCGCCGACCAGCGCGATGCCGTCCGGCGACCCGTTCTGGATACCGTTGGTGGGGTAATCGAAGGCAAGGGTCCCGAAGCCGCCCTGCTGATCGGGAATGACGCCGGCGAGCGAGCTCGTGTCGTACACGCCGCCGTTGTTGCCGTTGTACAGGACAAGGCTGCAACCCGCGAGGTCGGTGCCGGCGGGCCCGGCGATTTCGATCGCCTCGCCGCTGTCCGTGCCGGCGTTGTCGTAGTGGAGCTCGTTGATGAAGACCGTCTGGGCCGTGGCGGCTTGCGCCAGCGCGAGGGCCCCGGCCGTGAAAAGGGGCGCCAGTAGCGCACGACTGGGATGTTGCATCGGTGGAATCCCCCCGGAGCACCTGGTCGTTCTTGTGCCGGCAGTATAGCGGCGCCAATCGTGGCCGCGGAGGCTATTTAACCGTTTTGACGCCCCGCGCAAGGCGTTTCCAAGGCAAAATGGCGGCAGCCCACCGCGCCGGGCGCCGGGCTGCAGATCGGCACCGGACCATCCTGCGCTTCTCGCCACCCGGCCGGGGCCGCGCAACGGACCGGCAGGCCCCTGCATCCAAATCCTGCCCGGGCGGCATCCTGTAACTGAACCGGGGCGGCGCGCCGCCCTTCCCTTCAGGAGCTTGCGATGTTCAATTACGAATTACTCGTCCCGATCGTTATGTTCATCAGCCTGGCGGTCGTGCTGGGGCTGTTTCTCATGTTCCGCTATCGAACGCGTACGGAGTTGCAGAAGACCGTACGGCTGGCGCTGGACAAAGGGCAGGAACTGACGCCGGAAATCATCGACCGTCTCGGCCAGCCGCGGGACAAGCCTTACACCGACCTGCGCCGCGCACTGATCTGGGTGGCTGTCGGCATAGCCGTTGCCGTGTTTGGCCTGATCCTCGACGAAGACGACGCCGTGCGCCCCTTGATTGCGATCGCCTCGTTTCCGCTCGCCATCGGTATTGCGTACCTCATCATGCATTGGGTCAGTGGGAAAGAGCGATAAAACCGAAAGCGCAAACCCGGTATACCGCCGTCGACGACAAGGATCTCGTCGCGCGTGCCGTGGCGCAGGTCGACGCGCGTGCTTTCGGGGAGCTCGTGCGCCGGCACCAGTCGCACGTGCGGAATTTCCTGCGGCGGCTCGCGCGGGATCCCGATGCCGCGGACGACCTCGCCCAGGATACGTTCGTGCACGCCTGGGATCGCCTGCATACGTTCTCGGGCAGCGGCTCATTCATCGGTTGGCTGCTGAAAGTCGCGTACACCACTTTCCTGCAGTCGAAACGGCGCTCCTCCCGCTACGGCGAGGTCCTGGACTCCGTGCGGGCGGAGGCGACTACCGCGGGCGAGCAGGCCTCCGGGTTAGCCGAGGAAGTCGGCGACCTCGACAAGCTGCTTGGCGTACTCACGGAAGAGGAGCGGGTCACGATGATACTGTCCTATTCTTTCGGCCTGTCTCACCGCGAGATCGGCGAGGCGGTGGGTCTGCCCGTGGGCACGGTCAAGTCATTAATCTACCGCGGCAAGAACAAAATCCGGGAACGTTTTGATATCGAACATCATCAAACTGGCTGAGTATATGAAAGACGACGAGGACAGGAAGCTCGAGGCGCTGTTCAGCTCCGAGGCGATCCCGGACCGCGGTTTCAGCGAGCGGGTCGTGCGGCGCGTCAGGCGCCGCATATGGGTTCGACGATGGACGCTGCCGATCGCGATGGCGGTCGGCGGGTTGATCGCGGCCAGGCCGGCCCTGGAAATGATGTTGCTGCTGCCCGTAGTGCTCGAGTTCGTACCGGATTCGGTCAAGAGCCTGCCGATGGAGTGGCTGCCGCAGCTGCCGTTGGTGATGACCGGGCTTGCGGTGGCCGCTGCCATGGTCCTGTTTGTGCGCCTGATCGAGGATTGATAGCCGTGCAGTGTACCCGGCCGGCGCCTCCCCGGGCAGCCGATTGTGTCGTTGTTTCCCCGTTCCCGCTCGTATACATTCAGGCGATGACTCTCCGCAAACAGGTCGAAATGCTGCTGCCGAACTGGGAACGCTGGTACCCGAGCCTGTTCGATGCGGCCAGCGACCTGGGCGTCATCAAGGCGCAGGTCTGCGATCCGGATACACTCCTGCTCAGCAACCGCCACGCCCGCGTTCGCCAGCGCGCCGAGGACGCGCACCGGGAGAAATGGGGCGGCACGGAGTGACTTTCGACCTCGAGGCCGTCCGCTCTCGCTTTCCCGCACTTTCCATCGCCGATAACGGCCAAGGCCGCATTTACTTCGATAATCCTGCCGGCACCCAGGTGCCGCGGAGCGTCGCGGATCGCATGAGTGCATGCCTGCTCACGGCCAACGCCAACCTCGGCGGCTTTTTTTCGACTTCCGAACGCGCGGGCGAGATCGCCGAAGATGCCCACCGCGCGATGGCCGACCTGCTGAATGCGGCATCGCCGGACGAAATCGTCTTCGGCCAGAACATGACGACGCTCACGCTGCACGTGTCGCGCTCGATCGGCCGGGAGCTCAAAGCGGGAGACGAGATCATTCTTTCGCGCATGGACCACGATGCCAACGTGGCGCCCTGGCTACTGCTGGCGCGCGACCTCGGGCTGGAAGTTCGCTGGTTGCCGTTCGACGTCGAAACGTTCGAGTTCGATCTCGAGCGATTCAACGGGCTGCTGAACGACCGCACGCGGCTCGTGTGTGTCGGCGCCGCGAGCAACCTCACGGGCACCCTGAACGACGTGCGTACAATCAGCGAACGAGCACGCGAGGCCGGCGCGTGGACTTACGTCGACGCGGTGCAATCCGTGCCGCACGTGGCGACCGACGTGCAGGCCATCGGCTGCGACTTCCTCGCCTGCTCCGCCTACAAATTCTGCGGACCGCACCAGGGCATCCTGTGGGGCCGCCGGGAAATACTCGAGCGACTAGAGCCGTACAAGGTGCGGCCGGCGCCGGACGAGCTGCCGTGGGCGTTCGAGACCGGCACGCTGAGCCACGAAGGCATGGCCGGTACCGCGGCCGCGGTCGATTACCTTGCCTGGATCGGCGAGTCCATGGCCGGCGGCTATCTCGCGCAAAACGAGATGTATGCGGCGGGGCGCCGCCGCTTCGTGCACGCCGCGATGGATTGCATCTTCGACTACGAGACGACACTGACGCGTCCACTGCTCGAGGGACTGCAGCGCCTGCCGGGAATCACGGTGCACGGGGTCACGGCGAAAGACGCGCTGGCACGGCGCGTCCCTACCGTGTCCTTCACGGCCAGGGGCCATGCGCCCGACGACATCGCACGGCGGCTCGCCGAGCGCAACATTTTCGTCTGGAGCGGCCACAACTACGCCGTGGAAGCCGCCCGCGCGCTCGGTATTTTTGACTCGGGCGGCGCGGTGCGCGTGGGGCCGGTGCACTACAACTCGGTCCACGAAGTGGAACGGTTGCTGGACGCGCTGGAGGACATCCTCTCGTAGGCCCCACGCCGGGCGGCCGGGGAAGTCCACGCAGGAGCCGCCGTTGCAGCCCGGTTTACTTCCGCCGGCGTTCTCAGCAATATGACGGCCATGCTGTCGCCGAGGCGTACAACCTGCCTGTTCCTGCTGTTGGCTGTCCTGGCCAGCCATGCGTCGTTGACGCTGCACTTCAACTCGCACGCCAAGGCCGAACAGCCGAACTGCGAGCTCTGCACGCACTACTCGCAGTTCCAGCACGCCGCACCGCCGCCGGCGATCGCCAGTTTCGCGCCGGCGGTCCAGGTGCCGGAACCCCTTGCGCCCGCCGCCGCTCCGGCCGCCGCCGAAGCCGCGCCCTACCAGCAGCGAGCCCCTCCGCCCTCCGCCTGATCCGTATCGACGCTGCCGCGGTTTTCCCGCGGTGGATTTCCGTCTATCAAACCAGGAGGGCGACGCGATGAGCATCGGCCTGCGACAAGGCATCTTCGGGATGCTGTTTCTTCTAATGGTGAATACAGCCGTCGCGCAGGAAAGCGATATCGCCGCCCTGCGCGCGGAGCTCGAGGAATTGCGGGGCGAATACGACGCCCGCATCGCGGAACTGGAGCAGCGCCTCGCGATAGCCGAACAGAACGCGCGCGAGGCCAGCAACCGGGTGAGCCAGGCCGAACAGGCCGCAGCCGCCGCGCCCGCCCCGCGTGGGCCTGCTTTTGGCCCCGGCGATTCCACCTTCAATCCCGCCATCGGCGTCATCTTCCAGGGGCAGGCCTGGGCCTATGACAATGACCCCGACGCCTACGCGATTCCCGGCTTCCCTCTCGGCGGCGAGACCGGACCGGCGCCCGAAGGGCTGTCGCTCGGCGAAACCGAGATCGGCATCAGCGCCAACGTCGACGACAAGTTCACCGCGTGGCTCACCACGCCGATCCATGTCGAGGACGGCGAGGCACATATCGAGATCGAGGAAGCCTGGCTGGAAACGCTGGCGCTGCCGGCCGGCATTTCGGCGCGCTTCGGCCGCTTCTTTTCCGGCATCGGCTACCTGAACGGCAGGCACCTGCACACCTGGGATTTAGCGGACCAGCCGCTGCCTTACCAGGCGCTGCTCGGCAACCAATACCTGGATGACGGTGTGCAGGTGCGCTGGATTGCCCCGACGGAGCTGTACATGGAGCTGGGCGCGGAGATCCTGCGCGGCGGCCGCTATCCCGCGGGCGGCGCCGACAACTCCGGCTTCGGCGCGAAGAGTTTGTTCGTGAACATCGGCGGCGACGTCGGCAGCGGGCATAGCTGGCTCGCCGGCTTGTCGTACCTGGACGCGGGCAGCGTCGGCCGCGCCGCTGGCAGCGAGGACGAGCCGCTGCTCTTTACTGGCGACAGCGACGTCGCGATCGCGGAATTTGTCTGGAAATGGGCGCCGAACGGCAACTGGAAGCTGCGCAATTTCGTGTTCCAGTCCGAGTTCGTGTGGCGCAGCGAGGACGGGTTTTACACGCTGCCTGGCCGGTCGCCCTTGCGCTACGACAGCGAACAGCGCGGCTGGTATGCGCAGGCCGTCTACCAGTGGCGCCCGCAATGGCGCGTGGGTGCGCGCATAGACGGCCTGTCTCTGGACGACCCCGGCGCGTTGTTCGCCGGCACGCCCCTCGCCGAACCCGCGAACGATCCAAGGCGCTACTCGCTGATGGTCGACTGGTCGAACAGCGAGTTCAGCCGCCTGCGCCTGCAGTACACGCGCGACGAGGCCGGGCTCATCGACGACAACCAGTGGGGCCTGCAGTACATCCTGAGCATCGGCGCGCACGGCGCGCATACCTTCTGAGGGTGCTGTCCATGAAAAGCAAAGTTGTGAAGAAATGGGGCGTGGCTCCACTTCTGTTCGCCCTGTGCTGGGTGCCGATGGCCGCGCAGGCAAAGCTAGATATCTTCGCGTGCGAACCGGAATGGATGGCGCTAGCGCAGGAGATCGGCGGCGACCTGGTCGAGGCCGAAAGCGCCACCACCGCGTTCCAGGATCCGCACTATATCCAGGCCAGGCCGAGCCTGATCGCGGATGTTCGCCGTGCCGATCTCATCGTCTGCAGCGGCGCGGAGCTGGAGGTCGGCTGGCTGCCAATGCTGCTCAGGAAGGCGAACAACCGGAACGTGATGCCCGGGAACCCGGGCTATTTCGAGGCGAGTCTCTACGTGCAGCGGCTGGGGGTTACCTCCAGCGTGGATCGCTCACAGGGCGATATCCATCCGCGGGGCAACCCGCACGTGCAAACCAATCCGCATAACATGGTGCTCATCGGGCGGGCGCTGTCCGAGCGCATGGCGGAGCTCGACCCTGGCAACGCGGAGGTCTATCGCGACGGATACGACGACTTCAAGAAGCGCTTCAACGAAGCCATCGCAAAATGGGAGCAGCGCGCGCAGCCGCTCGACGGCCTGCGCGTCATCACCCATCACAAATCGTGGATCTACCTCGAGGATTGGCTCGGGCTCGAAGAGGTTGCGAACCTCGAGCCGATTCCGGGCATGCCGCCGACGGCGGGCCACCTGAGCCAGCTCGTATCGCGCTTCGGCAACGGCGGCGCGGACGTGATCATCCGCTCGCCGTACCAGGACAAACGTGCTTCTGAATGGCTGATGCAGCGCACCGATATCCCCGCGGTCGTGCTGCCGCTCACCGTCGGGGGTACGGAGCGGGCGGCCGACCTGTTCACGCTGTACGAGGAGATCGTCGACACGCTGCTGGAGGCGGCCCGATGAACTGGCAGCTGCTGGATTGGTCGATCGTGGGTCCGGCACTGGCAGCGGGGCTCTTGGTGTTGTCGACGCACGTGCCTCTCGGCCAGGAGGTCCTGAAGCGCGGCATCATCTTCATCGACCTCGCGATCGCGCAGATCGCCGGGCTCGGCGTGATCGCGGCACACGGCCTCAACTGGGACCAGGCGGGCGTCGAAGTGCAGGTCGCCGCGGTAAGCTCCGCGCTGCTCGCCGCCGCGATCCTGAACTGGACGGAGAAGCGCTGGCCGGAGACGCAGGAAGCCCTGATCGGCATTTTCTTCATCCTCGCCGCGACGGGCGGTATCCTGCTGCTCGCCAACAACCCGCACGGGAGCGAGCACCTGAAGGAACTGCTGGTGGGGCAGATTCTCTGGTCCACCTGGAGCTCGCTGCTGCCGATCGCGGTGCTGTACGCGATCCTCGTACCGGTGTGGCTGTTCGGCCGCGAGAAGATCGGTGCGTTCGGCTTCTACGTTACGTTTGCGATCGCGGTGACCGCGTCGGTGCAGATCGTCGGCATCTACCTGGTGTTCGCGAGCCTGATCATCCCCGCGCTGGCGACATTTCGCTGGCGGCGCGGCAATCGCCTTGCGGTGAGCTATGCGATCGGCGCGGCCGCCTACTTCCTGGGCATCGTCCTCTCTGCGTTGCTCAACCTGCCGACCGGCGCGATCGTGGTGTGGACACTCGCGGCAGTCTCGCTAATCGTCGGTGTTACCATGCGGAGCCGGAACCATGCGAGCACCTGAAGAAGTAGCGCAAAAACCCCGCGTCGTGCCCGCGGCGTTCTACCGTCGCGAGGATGTCGTGCAGGTCAGCCGCGAACTGCTGGGCAAGGTACTGTGCACCCGTGTCAACGGTGCGGTGACCAAGGCGATCATCAGCGAAACCGAGGCGTACGCCGGGGTGGGCGACAAGGCGAGCCATGCCTATGGCGGTCGGCGCACGCCGCGGACGGAGCCGATGTACGCCGCCGGCGGGATCGCGTATGTGTATCTCTGTTACGGCATCCATCATCTGTTCAACGTCGTGTCCGGCGCGCGCGGTACGCCGCACGCGATTCTCGTGCGCGCGGGCCGGCCGCTCGAGGGCCTGGCGTTGATGAAAAAGCGCCGGAGCAAATCGGCGACCGATAAAACGCTCATGGCGGGCCCCGGCACGATCTCACAAGCGCTGGGCATCACGACGAAGCTCACCGGCAGCAGCCTGCTCGGGAACCGGATCTGGATCGAGGATCACGGCATCGAGGTCGATGCCGGCAGGATCACGGTCGGCGTCAGGGTGGGCGTGGACTATGCCGCTGAAGATGCGGCGCGGCCGTATCGCTTTATGCTGGAGGCGTGATGCCGCCGGCGCGGGAGTGGCCGCGTCGCGCGCGCCGGTGCGAATGCCGGTTTGCATCGCCCGCCCGCGCGGGTAAGCTCATCGGCTCACTCGCTCGACGTATGCCATGTACAAATCTGCCGCGGCCTTGATTGGCTGGTTCCTGCTCGCTTCTGCCGCCGCCGGTTCGCCGGGTTTCGCAGATGGCGCGATGCCGGCCCATGCAGACGGCATTACCGGCTCGTCGACCCCCCTGCCGCTGCTGCTGGCACAGGAAACGGCAGACGGTGAACTGCCCGCGATCGCCGGCGACTCGCTGCCCGCCGAGGAGAGCGACGGCTCGCTGCCGATGGCGCAGCAAATCGTTGCCGGCGTGCTCACGGGAGCGCTTGCCGCCATCCTGGTGCTGCGGATTGTTTTCCGGTGGCGCCGGAACAAGGGTGCGCGGTGATGGGTGGAGGCCTGCATTGTTCGCCCCACTCGGCATCGCCCGCGTCGGGTGCTTTGCGGTTACAATCGCCGGCTCACCAAAGCGCCCGTAGCTCAGTTGGATAGAGTACCTGGCTTCGAACCAGGTGGTCGGGAGTTCGA
>CAZSKQ010000090.1:0-13955 GCA_964607425.1 uncultured Woeseiaceae bacterium | reverse complement strand
AGACGTGCGCAAGAACCCGCTCAGTCGGAAATACGGCTTCTCGAAGGGTGCGCTGTCAAGCCTCTGCGAAGCTTTGGGGATTGCCTATCTTCATCTCCCGAATTTGGGGATCCCTGGGGAACTGCGCCGAAACCTCCAGACTCAAGATGATTATGATCAGTTGTTCACGCACTACGAACAAGAGGTACTACAGGAGAATACGAAGTCGATCGAGCACCTCATCGAGCTTTTGTTGGAGTACAAACGATTGGCAATTACGTGCTTTGAACGCGAGCACGTGCAGTGCCACCGAGATCGAGTTGCCAAAGCGGTCGCCATCGAATGCCCGACTGACGTCGCATTTGCGCATCTGTAGCTGAGATCGGACTTTGCCATGGACCGGGAACGAATTCTTGTCACGGTCAAGACCTATCCGACGCTATCGAGTACCTATGACGAGATCGTTTGTACTGCCGGTTTTCGGCAAGATGCAAGTTGGATTCGGCTGTACCCGGTACCCTTTCGAAAGTACGACGAATACCAGCGGTACAAGAAGTTCCAATGGATCGAACTCGCGGTCGAAAGGAATTTAAGCGACCCACGGGTCGAGAGCTTCCGGCCACGATCGGAGATTACACTACTGGATGAAATGGGGCTTGAAAATTCTTGGCAGGCCCGTCGCGATTTCGTACTGAGCAAAGGCACCGTCTATACAAATCTGGCAGATCTCATCGCAAGAAACAAGCGACGTGAACTCTCCCTTGCTACGTTTAAGCCCACGGAAATTATCAACGTAACCAGCGAGCCGGATAGCCGAAAATGGGATAAAGCAAAACTTGACGCCACGCTGCAACGTGGACGGCAGGGGCGTCTCTTCGATCAGCCTTCTGAAGATTTCAAAGTTGTACGCAAGCTGCCGTACAAGTTTCGATATGAGTTAATCGATGACGCTGGAACGCGAAGCAAAATGATGATCGAAGATTGGGAGATTGGTCGATTATATTGGCGGCAATTTGACGCCAGGGGCTCGGAGGATGCGGCGATTCGAGATGTGAAGAACAAGTATATGACCGATGTAATTTGTGATCGTGATACACACCTGTTTCTGGGGACCACGCAGAAGTGGGATGCTGTGGCACCGAACCCGTTTCTCATCATCGGCGTATTCTATCCGCCGGCCAAGTTGCAAGACGATCTCTTCTAACCGATGTGTTCCGCGCAGGTCCCGTCAAGACGGAGCCGAAGCGCGAGGGGAAAGCTGATTCCCAATACGTGTGGGAAGTCTGGCGAGCTAACCTATTGAGGGAAACGACCTTATTCCCGCGCTTCCTTATGAGCAATCTACGTCGGTAAACCTCAGGTAACGACTTTGAACTCCACAAGCCCGCAGAGGATGGTCTTATGTCATTGATTTTCTGTACGTCTAGGAAACGACATTATTTTCGCCGCACAACAAAGTCGTTCCCGCGACAAATAGTCTTTCCTAACGCCGAACATACAAATAGTCGTGCCAACACCGGCTATAGCTGCACATCGTTGAGCGGAATGACTTATGCGATTCCGGGCTGAATTACAGTACCAAAGCGCAGAACTGTACAGGCTTGGTGTCACGCTTTGGGCAATACCGATGATGGTTCTCTCATTGCTAAATTAACGCTGAGCCGCCACAAAATTCCCTGCGCCCTCGCGGCACCCGAAATCCCGGACTAGACTCCTGTAACCAGAGAGAACTGGAGTTGCCAACGATGGAGTCGCAACCAACCTGTGAGCATCTCGGCGCCGTGACCGCGGTCAAGGCACCGCAGGCGCGCGAGTGCGATGAGTGCGTGAAGATCGGATCCCAATGGGTGCACTTGAGAACCTGCCAGACCTGCGGTGTGACGCGTTGCTGCGACTCTTCCCCGAACCGGCACGCCACCAAGCATGCCGACAGCAGCGGCCATCCGGTCATCGCTTCCGCGGAAGAAGGCGAGCGCTGGCTTTATTGCTACGTTGACGAGGCCTTTGCCCGTTACTGAACGGCGCTCATGCAACTCACCGGCATCCACCATCTGACCGCGATCTCCGCGAATATTCGCGAGAATCACCGCTTCTACACGCAGACACTCGGCATGCGGCTGGTGAAGCGCTCAGTCAACCAGGACGACCCCAGCGCCTACCACCTCTTCTATGCGGACGCGGAGGGCACTCCCGGCACGGACCTGACGTTCTTCGACTGGCCGGTGCCGCGCGAGCGCCGCGGGACGCGCAGCATCGTTCTCACCTGCCTGCGGGTGAACGGCGAAGCGGCCTTGCAATGGTGGGCAGAACGGTTAGAGAAGCTGAACGCCCCGCACACGCCGATCGTCGAGCGGGACGGCCGGCTGACGTTGCGGTTCGAGGATCCCGAAGGCCAGCGGCTCGCGCTCGTCGATGACGGCGGTGCCGGCGACGCGCCGGTGCCATGGGAGCGCAGCCCCGTGCCGCCGGAGTTCCAGCTCCGCGGCCTCGGGCCGATCGTCATCAGCATCCCGACCCTGAGCCCGACGGATGCGCTCCTGACGCGCGTCTTCAACATGCGCCAGGTGCGCGACTGCCCCCATCCCGCCAACCCGGGCGCCACCGTGCACGTATTCGGGATGGGACCCGGCGGGCCGCAGGCGGAGCTGCACGTGGCCGTGCAACCCGATCTGCCCGTCGCCCGGCAAGGGGCCGGCGGCGTGCACCACGTCGCGTTCCGGTCGCCGGATGCCGATTACGATGCCTGGGCGGAGCGGTTGCGGGAATTCGACATTCCGAACAGCGGCAAAGTGGATCGCTACTGGTTCCGCAGCCTGTACGTCCGGGAACCGAACGGTGTGCTGTTCGAGATCGCGACCGACGGGCCGGGATTTGCCGTGGATGAGGATCCGGCGACGCTCGGCGAAAAGGTCGTGCTGCCGCCGTTTCTCGAGCCGCAAAGGGAACAGATTCTCGCCGACCTGCAGCCGATAGGCTGACGGGTTCCGCATGAGCGCCGGAAAGGACCATCCCCACGCCGGCCAGCCGGTGCTGCGATCCGGCGCTGCGCTCGAGGAAGCACGGTTGGTCGTCATCCTGCTGCACGGACGCGGCGCCTCGGCTCGGGACATCCTCGGTCTTTCGACCCAGTTCAGCGCGACCGACATCGCGTGGCTCGCGCCGCAAGCTGCCCGGTCAACCTGGTATCCGCACTCTTTCCTCGCGCCACTCGAGCAAAACGAGCCCTGGCTCGGGTCGGCCCTGCGGATCGTCGCCGGGCTGGTAGAGCAGGCAGGAGAGCAGGGAATCCCACCCGAGCGGCTCGCCGTGATGGGTTTTTCGCAGGGCGCGTGCCTCGCGCTGGAATTCGCCGCGCGGCATGCGAGGCGATACGCCGCCGTCGTCGCGTTCACCGGCGGGTTGATCGGTCCTCCCGGGACGTCGCGAAACTATGACGGTGACCTCGCGGGCACGCCGATTTTCATCGGCTGCAGCGATATCGATCCGCACGTCCCGCTCGAACGTGTTCGTGAATCCAGCGCCGTGCTGCGTGGCATGGGAGCCGTGGTCGATGAACGCATTTACCCGCGGATGGGGCATACGATCAACGCTGACGAGCTCGACGCGGCGGCTGCGTTACTGGGAGGCGATGTATAGGCGGGTGCGGAGGAATGACATGCTGCTGCAAGACAAGGGTGCTCGTAATCGGGGCGGTGTAGGTGGCGGTTGGCGGAGTTTGTCTTGCTGGGGCAGGATCGACGTGGGTTGGTCGCCCGCATGGCGGGCTCCTACAGGGGGGCTCGTGAAAGACGCGCCGCGCCAGTGAAGGCACCGGTGCTCGCGGTTGCGGATCTACGTGCGTTGGAGGAGGCGCTTGCACTGGTCGAGCAGGGCAGGTCGACGCCGTCCGGATTCTATCCACGGAGCTTTCCGGTGCGAGGCGTCATCGACTTCGCAACAGGTTGGAAGTGGAACAACAGGTGATTCGCGCTCAGAGCTTCCCCGCAAGCCACAGCGCCACATTACGCACATAGCAATGCACTGAGGCCATAGCGTGTGGTGTGTTCACCAAGGTGCAGACCGGTGTCTCACTGACGAAGTCCGGGCTGCCACGGCGCGGATCCCAGTTGTAGTCCGCGAAATGGTGAAAAGTGGATTCGGCAATCGCCGGGCCGACGGTGCCTGAACCTTCGAACGCCACGGCGATATTGAATCGCCGGCCGGTTGCCAGGCTCCTTCCCGTCGCGATCACTCTCGCGTGCGTGGCCGACGCAGGCACTGCTACCGCGCCTTCGTGGGGGTGTGCGGGCAGATATCTCACCGTGCCGCTTTCGGATTCCGGGTTGCGCATCACCGGGTGTACCGGAAGCTCCGCCTCTATTTTCTGGAAATCACCGTTGGCGCCGGAGTGAAAGTTCGGCCACTGTATGGACGGCGTGGCGCGATCGTCGGGCTCCGGAACCGGATCGATGGCATTGTGGGTGTGAAAAATGTGCGCCGCACCCACCGGGCCCAGCTCACAGACTGAGCTGCCGAGATCCATGTGATCCCGAGCGACCATCAGCCCGCCCCCTCGATTTCGGAATCGCAGTATCCCGGCGCGATCCGCGTCATGGAGGCCGTTACCCGCATCCACTCCAAACAGCCATACTTCGTCGTAGCTCGAGCGATCAAGCGAAGAGAGTACCGGGTCCCCGGTGCCGCTCTCGTGCCGATCCCTCGCCGTAACGTTGAAGAGGCGGCTTCCATCGGCCGTCTTCAGCGACTGCAGGTAATCTCGCACCATCGAGAATCGGCCGATGTGCCAGTCGTTATCGGCCGGCTCTATGGTCGTCTGCAACAGTATGTTGATTGGCTTGTTCATGGACTGGTCCAGTGGTTCGGCTACCCTGCCGTATGCGGCGGGATGAGCGTCGCGTCACGCCAGAACAGGTCGGCGACAATCGTGCCCTCGGCATGAAACTCGATGCCGCCAAGCGGGGATTCGCCGACCAGCTCCAGTTGCACGGTCCTTCCGGTTACCCGTTGTAGTTCGCGAGCCCATGCCTGGCAGTGAGCGAGCCAGGCGGGGTAGATGTCATCGCCGTCATGAGTCGATTCCAGGGAGACGGCCACCCGCAGCGTCCGCGCTTCCCGGATACCCCACAGGCGCCGGACAGCGGGGTTGGCGTCGTACCAATTTGCAAGAGCCACCGCCTCCGCGCTGACCGTTTCCGGTGTGGTGACGGGCGTATCGAGTCCAGGTTTCATGCGGTACTCCTTATCTGCGTTCCATGAGGGTCGTCAGGGACCTGCTCGGCTTTGTGCTGCGATTGTTCATCGGGACCCGCGAAGACTCTTGACGGTATGAGTGCACCTTTGTACGCGATTGCGATGCCTGCCCGCGATACGTCATTCCGGTGCAAGTCATCACCGAAGCCGGCAAGAAGTTGGTCGCCGGATTGCCGATGCTAACGCCACTGAAAGGCTGGCTCTCGCCAGCCCTGACTGGCAAACGGAAAATCCGGGAGAGAAACATGAAAATCGTAGTAATTGGCGGTACCGGCCTGATCGGATCGAAGCTCGTAAGCAAACTTCGACAGCTCGGCCATGAAGTCGTTGCGGCTTCGCCGGAATCGGGTGTCAACACGATAACCGGGGAAGGCCTCAGCGAGGTGCTCGCCGGAGCCCGGGTCGTCGTCGACGTGGCTAACTCCCCGTCCTTCGAAGACTCGGCGGTTCTGCAGTTCTTCCAGACTTCCGGACGCAATCTCCTTGCCGCGGAAGCGGCGGCCGGGGTACAGCATCACGTTGCCTTGTCGATCGTCGGTGCCGACCGGGTCCCGGATAGCGGCTACTTGCGCGCGAAGGTTGCCCAGGAAGCCCTGATCAAGAGCTCATCGATCCCTTACACGATCCTGCGGTCGACGCAGTTCTTCGAATTCATGGATCGTATTGCCCAGGCCGGATTTGATGGTGAAAGCATTCGCGTTTCCCCCGCCCTTATACAGCCGATCGTGTCCGATGACGTGGTCGCTGCCCTCGCCGATATCGCAACCGGCACACCCGCGAACGCGACTATCGAAGTGGCCGGGCCGGAAAAGCTGCCGCTCGTGGAACTCGTGCGGCAGGCCGTGAGCGCCCGGCCGGATCCGCGTGAGGTCATTGCGGATGCGAGTGCACGCTACTTCGGTGCGGTGCTCGACGATGGAATGCTGACGGCAGGCGAGGACGCATTGCTTGGCACGACGCACTTCGGCGACTGGTTGCACGCCAGGGCGTCCGAGGCTGCCGCAGCCGCGCCATCAGCTCCGAACAGCATGGCTGCGGCTTCACAGTAAGCATGGCGCGAAACGCATGGAAGCATGGTGACCTCCAGGGACCAGGAAGTTGCTCTCCGCCCGTCGCAACGAAGACGACGGGTGTCAGATCGTCGAGGCTGTTGTAGCGAGGCGTGCTCTTTCCACCCGTTCGGGTACGGGACAAACTCACGTCGGCATGGCGTCCCCATGAGTGCCGGCCAACAACACGACGACGCGACGGGCGGAGGCTTTGTTCGACGTACAAGACTTGAAGGAAGGTAATGCCATGACAACAACAACGTGTGAGCACTTGCAGGAGCCACGGGTCGTAACGGCCCGCTCGGTCGGTTGCGAGGAGTGTGAGAAGAGCGGCGACACCTGGGTGCACCTGCGGATCTGCCTGACTTGCGGACACGTTGGCTGCTGCGACGATTCACGGAACCGCCATGCACGAGCCCACGCGCGTGTGACGGGACATCCGGTCATTGCCTCGTTCGAACCCAACGAGGAATGGGCCTATTGCTTTCCCGACGACAAGTTCTTCACGCGACTACCGCCCGGTTTCCGGGTTGTAAGGCTCGGGGTGTAGGGGAGATTGTCTCACGGGCCTTTTTGGACGTACTATCGTCCCTGGCAAGGTTCTATCCGCTTCTCCAATACTCGAAGGCGCCCGTGTGAGCGAGGTCGCATGCTTTGGGCCGTTCCGGCTGTTCGCCACCGCCCGCCGGATCGAGAAGGACGGCGCCGCGCTGGCCTTGGGGGACCGTGCCCTCGATATCCTGATCGCACTGCTGGAGCAGCCCGGGGAGGTTGTCACCCACAAGGAATTGATGGCACGCGCCTGGCGCGGCCTGGTCGTCGAGCCCGGTAATCTCCGCGTCCACATTGCCAACCTGCGCAAAGCGCTTGGCGATAACCAGCAAGAATCGCGCTACATCGTGAACGTTCCGGGCCAGGGCTATTGTTTCGTTGCCCCGGTGACTCACGATACTGCGGCGACTCCACCAGCAAGTGCTCCCGGTTCCGCGTTCGACACCGCCCGGCGGCGCCTTCTTCCGCCGCCAACGTTGTCGCGAATGGTCGGCCGGGAAGACGCGGTGCGGTCCATCGCGGCCGATCTCATCGCTGAACGGTTCGTCACCATCATCGGCCCGGGTGGCATGGGAAAAACGACTGTCGCCGTGGCCGTGGCTAATGCGCTCCTCGAAGAGTTTGGCGATGCCGTGTGTTTTGTCGATCTGGGCGCCGTTTCCGATCCCGAGCTCGTCGCCGCCACGGTTGCGTCCACGCTCGGTGTCACGATCCAGGTCGCCGATGCAATGCCGACACTGCTGGATTGCCTTAGAGCGCTCCGGATCCTCCTGGTACTGGACAACTGCGAACACGTGATCGAAAGCGCGGCCACGATGGCCGAAGCGATATTCAGGGAGGCCCCTGGCGTTCACATCCTGGCGACGAGCCGGGAAGCGCTGCGGGTCGAAGGCGAGCACGCCTACTGGTTGCGGTCGCTGTCAAGTCCCGCGCCGGATTCCAGCATGGCGGCTGCCGATGTGCTGGCTTTCCCCGCGGTGAAGCTTTTCATGGAACGCGCCGCCGCGAGCGGCGGTCGCTTCGTGCTCGACGACACCAACGCGGTGATCGTGGCCGGCATTTGCGGTCGGCTCGAAGGCATCGCGCTCGCGATAGAGCTCGCCGCGGGCAGGGCGGGTAGTCACGGCATCACGACCACTGCGGACCTCCTGCACAGGAACCTGGGCCTGGACTGGCACGGGCGACGCACGGCCCTTCCGCGGCATCAGACGTTGCGCGCCTTGCTTGATTGGAGCTACGACCTTCTCCCCGACGCGGAGCAAGTCGCACTGCGCAGGTTGTGCGTGCTTGTCGGCGGATTCACCGTCGAGGCAGCCAGCGCGGTCATCCATGGAACGGAGTCGGACAGCATGGCAGCGCTTGATGTCCTCGACGCCCTGGTTACGAAGTCTCTCGTATCGGTCCAGGGGAGTGAGGATGGCTCGGCACGCTATCGGGTTCTCGAGACCACTCGCATCTACGGATGGGAGAAACTGCAGGAGAGCGGCGAGGTCTCCAGTGCGTCGCACCGCCATGCCGTGCACTTCGGAGCGCTCCTCGATGTACGTCATGGCGGTCGCATCGATCTCGAGTATACCGGCAAGGCTCACGCGCTGAGAGAACACCTTGGGAACGTTCGCGCGGCATTGCAGTGGTCCTTCGGTCCGGAGGCGAAGTCTCTCGATCCCACGCTTGCCGTCACCCTCGCCGCCGCGGCCGCCCCGGTATTCTTCGAACTGTCCCTGTTGAGTGAAGCGTACAAGTGGAGCGCGGAAGGTCTCGCCGCTCTCGATGAAAGCACGCGCAGCAGCAGGCGGGAGCTGATTCTCCAAAGCACCTGGGCGATATCGTCGATGTGGATCAGGGGAAACAGTGATGATGTGCTGTCCGCCGTCACGCGTGCCCTGGAGCTGGCGGGTCCGCTCGATGAGATGTCGCAACGGTTGCGGCTTCTTGCAACGCAGCATGTCTTTCTCACGCGCATCGCGAGCTATCGCGGAGCACTCGCGTCCGCCGCGACGTGGAATGCCGCCGCACAGGAGGTCGGGCATGTGTCCTGCCTGGCGATCTCCGACCTGATGCAGGGCGTGGCTCGCCACTTCATCGGCGATCAAGCGGCAGCTAAACGGCATTTCGAGGAAGGTTTCGCGCGTGCCGGCGACCGGGAGCTGTATCTTTGCGGCGTCGACCATCGCGTGCGCGGATTGATTACGCATTCGCGCGTCCTCTGGCTCTGCGGCTTCCCGGACCAGGCATTACAGACTGGCCGGGAGGCAACGGAAACGGCGACAAAAGCCGGAAAACCGCTCGATACCTGTTTCTCCCTGCTCTACACGACGCCCGTGCACCTGTGGTGCGGCAACTGGAGCGAAGCGCACGAGGTACTGGACAGGCTGGAAAGCCACGCGCATTGGAACCTGATGAAGCCGTTCCATCCGGTCGCGCTTGCGATGCGGGGGGCGTTGTTGATCGGGCGCGGCGATGTTGAAAGCGGAACCAGGATACTACTCGGAACCCTCCAGGAGCTCCGGGAGAATCGACAAAATGTGATCGGGACATTCATCGGGTGCTGGATAGCGGACGGCCTGTCGAGCGGCGGGCGTTCCAGGGAGGCGTTGCCCCTGATACAGAGTGCGAGGCGCGATGCCGTTCGTGGCGGGGAGCGCGTGCATTTGCCCGAGCTGCTGCGCATCCTGGCGGAAGCCCTGTTCATGGTCTCGCCGGCGAACAGGGCCCGGGCCGAACGCATCCTCTTGCGGTCCGACCGAATCGCGCGTCGGCAGTCCGCTTTATCCTGGGAGCTGCGAGCCGCCCTGGCGCTTGCCCGCCTCAGGGCCGGAGAGGGGCAGCCCGGGCAGGCGCGGGAGGTGCTGGCGCCCGTTTACGAGCGGTTCACGGAAGGGTTCGGGACCCGCGACCTCCAAGCCGCCAAGCAGCTTCTGGCGGAACTCACCTAAGCGAAATCCCGCAGGTCCCCTGCGCGCGCGTCGGCTAACGGCTGGCTTCCATTTCTTTTCCGGTCGGCAATCCGATTGCCTCGAGTAGCACCGAAACCTTGGAAGCGGCGTCGCTGAATGGCGCTTAACGCGCCTTAACGCCGCTGAACTTGCCGCCCGTGGTGCCGCGCGCGAGAGTGAACTCGACCCGAGGATAACCGGAACCGGAGATCACGATGAGTACCAACTCCACTTTGACATTGGGCGCCACTCGCCACGAGCTTGTTGTGGCCGGCGCGCTTGTGACGGCCGCCGCGGCGCGCCGCGTAACCGCAAACTCTTTCAAATCGAAAGGAGCTCGAGCAATGAACACCATTACGGCTAAAGACGGAACGGAGATCTACTACAAGGACTGGGGCCGGGGCCCCGTTGTCACGTTTTCGCACGGGTGGCCGCTGAACGCCGACGCCTGGGACGGGCAGATGCTGTTCCTGGCACAGCAGGGATTCCGCGTGATCGCGCACGATCGCCGCGGTCACGGCCGATCGGGCCAGGCGTCGTCCGGAAACGACATGAACGGCTATGCCGACGACCTGGCCGTCGTGCTCGAAACCCTCGAGCTCAAGAACGTCACGCTCGTCGGTCACTCCACCGGCGGCGGCGAGGTGACGCGCTACATCGGGCGGCACGGCACCAGCCGGGTTGCGAAAGTAGTGCTGATCGCGGCGGTGCCACCGATCATGGTGAAGACCGACGCGAATCCCGACGGACTGCCGCTGGAACTGTTCGATGGTTTGCGTGCCGCGGTGGCCGCGGATCGCGCACAGTTCTGGAAGGAGTTTGCGATCCAGTTCTACGGTGCCAATCGGCCGGGTGCCCAGGTATCGCAAGGCGTGCTCGAGCAGTTCTGGCGACTGAGCATGCAGGGCGGTCTCAGAAACGTTTACGACTGCATCAAGGCGTTTTCCGAAACCGATTTTACCGAGGACCTGAAGAAGATCGACGTGCCGGCGCTTCTGATGCACGGCGACGATGACCAGATCGTGCCGGTACAAAACTCCTCGAAGAAGTCGGAAAAAATTATTCCGGGAGCAAAGGCCATCTACTACCCGGGCGCGCCGCATGGTCTTACCGTCACCCACCAGGACCAGATCAACGCGGACCTCCTGGCATTTCTACGGAGCTGAGTCTGTCCCGCTCCGGACCGGTTCTCCTGCAACCGGGGAAGAGCCGTTCCGGAGCACTCGACCAGGGAGCAAGTGAAATGAACCAAAGCAACCCGGAAGCCGTTATCAACCAGTCGGAGTCCGCTGTGGAGCAGCTGCGATCGCTCGTCGCCGAGCTGTTCACGGCGCTGAGCAGCACGCTCAGTGACGAGCGTGACTCCGCGGAGGACTCGCTGAGCCGCGCGGCCGCCATGCTGCAGACGGTGGATGCGCCGTCGGCGTCGGAGACGCAGGAGCTCAAGGGCGGATTGGCACCGTGGCAGATCCGCAACGTGACCGCGTACATCGAATCGAATCTCGACCGGTCGTTTCGAAGCAGCGATCTCGCAAAGCTCGTGCGCCTGAGTCCGGGCCATTTCAGCCGGACGTTCCGCAACAGCTTCGGCTGCTCGCCGCGCCAGTACGTGATGCGCAGGCGCATGGAATATGCGCAGGGACTGATGCTGTCAACGAACATACCGCTGGCGCAGATTGCCCTCGACTGCGGGCTCTCGGACCAGGCGCACTTCAGCCGCCTGTTCCGCAGGGTCGTCGGCGAAAGCCCGCGAGACTGGCGCCGGGCGCGCATGAGTGCCGATCGCAAGAATGCGGAGTCCGGCGTTTCGCCGGCGCTGCTCGGGCGGTCCCGCGCGGCCGCCACGCACGCGAGCATGACCCGATGAGTATGAAAGACAAGGTCGTGATCGTCACCGGCGGGGGAAGCGGTATTGGCCTCGCTACCGCGCGGGCTTTCAACGCGCTGGAGGCCAATGTCCTGATTACCGGCCGGCGAGGCCCCGAGCTCGACGAAATCGTGGCGGGCGAGCCGCGCCTGAGAGCTGTCGTGGGAGACGTGAGCGATCCCCTGGCAGCTCCCCGCACTATCGCCCGAGCCGTGGATCTTTGGGGACGCCTGGACGTTCTGGTGAATAACGCGGGAGCGGGCGCGCCGATTGCGCTGGCCGACGCGTCGGCGAAGCGATCGAGCGCGATCTACACGGTGAACGCGATCGGTCCGACGCTGCTGGCCGCCGCCGCATTGCCATATCTCGAGGCGAGCCAGGGCTCGATCATCAATCTCTCCAGCACCTATGGGCGCAAGGCCGTCGCCGGCTCTGCGGACTACGCCGCGAGCAAGGCCGCGCTCGAGCAGCTCACGCGCTGTTGGGCCCTGGAGCTTGCGCCCAAGGGCGTGCGCGTCAACGCCGTGGCATCGGGGCCGGTGGCAACGCCGTTCCTTCGCGAACGGATGGGGTTCTCGGCGGCCGAGGCGGACGCGGTCGAGTCGGAGGAACGCGCCCTTATCCCGCTCGGGCGGCGAGGCGTGCCGCAGGACGTCGCGCACTGGATCGTGGCGCTGGCGTTGGAAGAGGCCGGCTGGGTGACCGGCCAGGTGTTTGCGATCGACGGTGGGCTCTCGCTCGTTTAGTGTCGCGCTTCGCCTGGCGGCCGATACATCACCGCCGACCTGTAGGAGCGCGCATAGCGCGATGCTCCGTCGGGTTGGGTGGGGTCGCCCGCATGGCGGGCTCCTACAAGCGCGGTCACGCCCCCGTAGCCGCGGCAGAACGGCCACGGGGGGCGCGGCGAAGCGCGATCAGGCCTTTGCGAGCGCCTGCTCGAGATCCGCGATGATGTCGTCGATGTGCTCGATGCCGATGGACAGGCGGATGGCTTCCGGGGAGACGCCGGCCGCGCGCTGTTCCGCCTCCGAGAGCTGGCGGTGTGTCGTCGACGCCGGGTGGCAGGCGAGCGATTTCGCATCGCCGATGTTGACCAGACGCTTGAACAGCGAAAATGCATCGTAGGTCCGAACGCCGGCTTCATAACCGCCTTTGAGTCCGAAAGTCAGGATGCCGGAGGCCCGGCCGCCCAGGTATTTGCGCGCAAGCGCGTGGTGCGCGTGCTCGGGCAGCCCGGCATAGCTGACCCACGCCACGGCGGGATGCCGCTCCAGGTATTCCGCCACGGCCTGCGTGTTCTCGCAGTGCCGCTCCATGCGCAGGTTGAGGGTCTCGAGCCCCTGCACGAACAGGAATGCGTTGAACGGGGAGAGTGCGGACCCCGTATTGCGCAGCGCAACGGTGCGGGCGCGGGCGATGTATGCGGCCGCGCCGAAGGCCTCCGTGTAGACGACGCCGTGGTAAGCAGGCTCCGGCGTGCTGAAGTTCGGGTAGCGCTCGCGGTGCTCGGCCCACGGGAACTTGCCCGCGTCCACGATGATGCCGCCGATCGAAGTGCCGTGGCCCCCGATGTACTTGGTCAGGGCGTGCACCACGACGTCGACACCGTAGTCGATCGGCTTCAGGAGCGCCGGGCTCGGTACCGTGTTGTCGGCGATCGTGGCGATTCCATGCTCCCGTGCTACCTCCACGATCCCTTCAAGATCGGCGACGTTGCCGGCCGGGTTGCCGATGGTTTCGAAGAAGATCGCCTTGGTGCGGCCGTCGATGAGCCTTGCGAAGGCCGCGGGAGAGTCGTCCTCCGCTACCCGCACCTCGATCCCGAGCTTCGGCAGCATGTGCGCGAACAGCGTATAGGTGCCGCCGTACACCTGCGGTGCCGCCACGACGTTGTCGCCCAGCTCCGCGAGGTTGAGGATCGCGTAATTCACGGCGGCCATACCCGAGGAGACCGCCAGCGCGGCAACGCCGTGCTCGAGCTGCGCGACGCGCTGCTCCAGCACGTCGCAGGTCGGGTTCATGATGCGCGTGTAGATATTGCCCGGGACCTCGAGGTTGAAAAGGTCTGCTCCGTGCTGGGCGCTTTCGAAATCGAAGGCCACCGTCTGGTGAATGGGCACGGCGGTGGAGCGGGTTGAGTCATCGGGGGTGTAGCCAACGTGGATGGCAATCGTTTCGTCTTTCATTTTCAGGGCGACCTTGCTCGTTGTAGTGCTTTTGGCAAAAGTGCCCATACTGGCCGGCATGCACCGCGCATTCAAATGATCTCTTGTCATGGTTCCATAACATGGATCACCAAGCGCAACGGAGCCCCACCGTGAC
>CAZSKQ010000089.1:2859-13963 GCA_964607425.1 uncultured Woeseiaceae bacterium | reverse complement strand
CACGTGCAGATCCTCGTCAACATGATCGATTTCGGCATGAACCTGCAGGAAGCGGGCGATGCACCGCGCATCCGCCACACGGGCTCTTCGCAGCCGACGGGCGAGGTGATGACGGACGGCGGGACCGTTTACCTCGAAAGCGGGTATTCCGGTGCGGTTCGCGAGGAGCTGCGCAACCGCGGGCACGAGATCGCCACGGAAAGGACGACCTACGGCAGCTACCAGGCGATTCGCCGCGACCGGGAGCGGGGCGTGTACTACGGAGCATCCGAATCACGGGTCGACGGCCAGGCTGCCGGGTACTAGACGATGGCGCAGGACATCTACCTCACGGGCATTACCACGACCGGCACGCCGCATATCGGTAACTACGTCGGCGCCATCCGGCCCGGCATCGCGGCGAGCAAGGACCGCTCGAAGCAGAACTATTACTTTCTCGCCGATTTCCACGCCCTGGCGAAGGCGGAGGACCCGGCAAGGATCCAGCGCTCGACGCTCGAGATCGCCGCCGCGTGGCTGGCGCTCGGACTGGACACCGAAAACGCCGTCTTTTACCGGCAATCCGACATTCCGGAGATCACCGAGCTGACATGGATCCTTACGAGCATGACGGCCAAGGGCCTCATGAACCGGGCCCACTCCTACAAGGCGATGGTGCAGGCGAACGTGGAGAGCGGCAACAGCGATCCCGATAAGGGCATTTCAATGGCCCTTTACAGCTACCCGATCCTCATGGCCGCCGACATCCTGATGTTCAAGGCGACGAAGGTGCCGGTGGGACGCGACCAGAAGCAGCACGTCGAGATGGCGCGGGATATCGCGCAGCGCTTCAACCATCACTACGGCGAGCTGTTCGTGCTGCCGGAGCCCGAGATCAGCGATAAATCGGCAGTCCTCGCGGGCCTCGACGGGCGCAAGATGAGCAAGAGCTATAACAACACCATTCCGCTGTTTGCCGACGAAAAGAAACTGCGCAAGCTGATCATGAAGATCAAGACCAACAGCCTCGAGCCGGGCGAACCGAAGGACACGAGCGATTCGACCCTGTTCGATATCTACAAGGCCTTCGCGAGCGACGCCGAAGTGAAAGCAATCGAGCAGCGTTATGCGCAGGGGATCGCCTGGGGCGAGATGAAGCAGGTACTGTTCGAGTACCTGAACGAACACCTGAAGGATTCCCGCGAGGAATACCGGCGCCTCGTCGAGCATCCGGCGGAGGTAGAGAAGGCGCTGCTGAAGGGCGCCGAAAAAGCGCGCTCCGTTTCGAGCCCCTTTATGCACGAGATCCGGCATGCGGTAGGCATCCGGAAACTCGGGTAACGGCCGATACCCGGAAGGCCGCGCTGCAGCCAAAGCTGCAGGATCCCGGCAGGCACCTCGGAAAGGCTGCGTTGAACCCGACGATGCGGAAGTTCAGCAGCGAGCGGGCGCAGGTGATATTATGATCGAATGACCAAGAACAAGACCGACGAACTACTGAACGAATGGAGCCGCCTCGTCAACGGCAAGGAACTGGATGCCGTGCTCGCCACCTATGACGAGAGTGCCGTGCTGATTCCCACATTCTCCAACAGGCTGCTCAACACTCCCGAGCTCATACGCGGCTATTTCGAGACACTTTGCAGCCGCGAAGGCCTCGCGCTCTCGTTGCACGAAAGACCTCGCGTTGCCACCGCTGTCGGCGGGTCGGTGTATTCGCTGGCCGGTATCTACCGCTGGCGGTTCGCCGTTGACGGCGAGCTGTTTAAATTCGAGGCACGCTTTACCTTCCTGCTCGACCTCGATCGCCCGGCGCCGATTCTTGCCCATCATTCATCGCAGATCCCGCGGATGCTGTAGACCGCGGCTGCAGCATTTCGCCGGGCAGGCACCGCCCTGGCGCGGCAGCGAGAGCGATGAGCGGTAAACCGACGGGCCCCGGGGGCCGGTCCGAAGCCGGCGTCATTGCCTTTTTCCTGGGAGTCGTCGCGGCCGCGGCCGTCGCGCTGTTTGCCGACGGCGCGATTCGCATCGTCGCCCTCGTGGTACTGGGCGTGCTCGCGCTGCATTTCCTGTTCGGCGACGTGCTGCTGGCGGTATCCGACGAGCGCGCCAGCCGCCGCAACCCGCACGATAATCGCATCAGCGACGTCGGCAGCAAGGTCCGGGTGATCGAGGATTTCGTCGGTGGACCGTCCGGCAGCAGCGGCAAGGTCTCGCTCGCGGGTGAGACCTGGAAGGCCCGGTCGCCGGACGGCACCCTCCATCGGCAAGGCGACGAGCTGATCGTGACCGACGTCAAGGGCCTGGTGCTGGAAGTCGAGGCCTGGCCGGCCCGGGACCGGAACGCCGGCCGCGGCTGACGCCTTACGCCGTCACGAGCCCGTGGCGCTCACCGACACGTCGCCCGCGCTGTCGGGCGGCAGGTAATGCCCCAGGAAATCGAGCAGCCGCCCGTACACCTCGCGCCGCGTGTCCTGGTTGTAGATGCCGTGCCCTTCGCCGCCCAGCGCCAGCCATTCGACCGTCTTGCCGGCATCCTCCAGCGCCTCCCGCATGCGCACCGCGTGCTCGTAATCGGCGCGCCAGTCGGCCTTCCCGTGAATGAGCATGACGGGCGCCTGGATTCGGGCGGCGTTGTAGACGGGTGAGCGTTTCCGCAGCAACTCCGGGTCTTCGCCGAGGTAACGCTCCAGGAAGGCCTGGCCCAGGTCCCAGCGGTGCACATCGCCGGTCTCGAACATCAGCTCCAGGTCGTAAACGCCCGCGTGCCCGATCACGCACCGGTACAGCTCCGGCTCGCGCACGGCGCCCATGAGAGCGGCGTACCCGCCGTAGCTCGCGCCGTAGATGCAGATGGTCCCGGCCTCCGTGATACCTTGTTCGATCGCCCAGCGAGTGGCATCCGTCAAGTCGTCCTGCATGGCGGCTCCCCACTCGCCGTAACCGGCTTCGCGGAAGTCGATACCGTAGCCGCCACTGCCGCGATAGTTGACCTGCAGCACGGCGTAGCCGCGGTTGGCGAGCAATTGAACCTCCCAGTCGAAGTTCCAGCGGTCCCGTATCCCGTGCGGGCCGCCGTGCGGCAGCACGATCAGCGGAAAGGGCCCGTCGCCGTCCCGCGGCCGGGTGAGGTATCCGTGCAGCGTCAGGTCGTCACGCGCCGTGAGCGTTACCGGCTCCTTGGGGCGCATCAGCCGCGGATCGACCCACGAGCGGGCGGCCCGCAGGTACTCCGCGTGATTGTTCTCGACATTGAAGAGGTAGTAGTCGCCGGGGCTGACGTCCGAGTACACGAAAATCACGGCCAGCTTGCCGTCGTCGGTGACGCTCGTGACCTGGACGGCCTTGCCCGGGAAGGCACGTTGCAGCATGCGGTAGAGCCGTGCCGCGGGATCCTCGGCATCGATCCAGTGGTACTCGGGCCGCTCGGAGTAGACGCGCACGCCGATGACGGAGTTGTCGGCGAGATCGGTTACGACCGCCCCGATCTCGGCGTAAGGGTGCCGATACAGCCGTTCGACCTGCCGGCTTGCGAGATCCAGCCGGTACAAGGCGTCCAGCGACTCGCCCGCGGCGATGCCCGTGAAGAAAACACCGCTGCCGTCGGCCGTGAAACGGCGCGGAATCACCGTATCGTTGACGAACCCCGGCAGCCCGAATTGCGTCCACTCGGCATCCACCTCCGGTTTCCAGATCACCGCGAGGTTTGCTCCCGCGTCGTAACCGATGGCGAAACGCACCTGTTCGTTTAGGTCGACGATTACTTCCGCCATTTTCAGCGGCACGTAACCCCTGTAGTCGGTGTCGCCGCTGTAGACATCGAGCAGGGTGATGCGCGCGGCCGCGTCCCGATCGAGATACAGCGTGCTGCCCTGCCTGGCCCAGGGGCGTTCCAGGATGAGGATGTGCTTGTCGTCACCGTCGAGGACGCTCAGCAGCTCGCCCGTGGCGGTGGAGGACTCGCGCCGCCCGAGGCGCGAGCCCGTATGCTGGTTGTTCGCCCGGTAGCCGTACAGGATGGTATTGCGCTTCCCATCCTTGTTGACGGCGAATATTTCGCCCGTATTCGACACGTATTCGTGGCCCCCGAAGCGTTCGCCGTAGTAATAGATGGCGCGCGTGTCCGATACCCATTCGAAGTCGGTGATCTCGTCACCTTCCCGCGCTCTTGCACCGCCCTCGATTTCGGCGTTTGCGAGGTCGATGAAAACCAGGGCGGAGAACTCGGCGCCGCCGGCGGTGGCGGCCAGGTAGGTGCCATCCGGCGAGATCTTGATCTGGCCGAAATCGTCGTCGCGGGTGAAGTACTCGATGGGCAGCGGCTCCGCGGCAAGCGCCGCGGCGGTGGTGAGCAGCGACAGGAGCGGCAGGAGATTGTAAACGAGCGATCGGGTATTCCGGATGCGACGTTCGCGGAGAACTCGCGGCATGGCACCCCCTTATGGTCTTGTCGTTATTCTGGCGCCAGTTTAGCAGGTTCCACCGCGGGGGCGCAGCGTCCGGGGCCGGGGAGAGTGGTACAGCCCGCCCCTCTCGAGCCGCACCGGTTGCCCATCCCCTATACCTACCGTTGTGCGGTCATGAATTCCTTTTCGCTGATCAGCTTGTCGGCATCCGTATCGACGCGATGAAAGGCCTCTGACAGTGGCGGCAGTTGCTTCGCTTCTTCCTCGCCGATCACGCCGTCACCGTCGGTGTCGAGCGACGCAAAGTCCACGCCGGCGAGCAGGTTGGTCGCCGCGGCCTGGTACTCTTCGGGGCTGACGTTGTTGTCGCCGTCGGTATCCACGTCGCCGAACGCTTCCTTGAGCGACACCGGCATGGCGGCCGCCTCGCGCTCACTTACGACGCCGTCCTCGTTCACGTCGACTTGCTCGAAGCTCAAATCGGCAATGTGCATGGTTGCCGCCTTGTACTCCTTATCATCGATGCCGCCGCTCTTGTTGGTATCTATGCGCTCGAAGTTTTCCGCCAGGTTCGGGGTTGCCTGGGCTTCCTGCTGGCTGATGACACCATCACCGTCCGCGTCGAAGTCGCTGTAGGCCGTCGTGAGCGGATTTTCGATGTCTCGCAGTGTCTGGCAGCCGGACAGCAACAGCACTGCCGTGGCCAGGAATGCAAATGTCTTCATACAATTCTCCTGAAAAAAAGTGGGCTCCGCCGGGTCGTCCGGCGATGTCGCTTGACGACCGGGCGCAAGGCAGCCGCTCGCAGGATGCTTTCGCGATACGGCCTGGTCTTTGCGTAGCAGCAATATCCATGCCAGCCCGCCGCCTCGCGCATACTGCATCGGTGGCGCGGCCGCCGGCCGGAAGATCGGCCTTCCGGACAATCCGCCTGTGCAATTTTTACCGCCGTTGACGGTAGGGATCGAGAAGCGGATTATCTCCGGACAGGCACCGCCGACGACCAGGGGACCCGCGGTGGAAGAGCCAATCGCGTCGACCGAAATCGTCTACGTATCGCCCGCGGGGCGAGAAGTTCTCACGGAGATACAGGTGGGATTGCCGCACGAGGAAGGCGATACCAGCTGGGCCTGCGAAGTGGAAATACCGAACGTGGAGCGTTCGCGGAAAATTCACGGCGCCGACAGCCTGCACGCATTGTTGCTGGCGCTGGGCTTTTTGTCGGACCGCCTGGAGTATCTCTCGGAGCACGGCGCGACCTTCCTGTGGCCGGATACGCGAGAGGCCTCGAGGATCGCGGACATCCTGCCGAGACTCGACACCCTCGTCGAGTAACCGGGCGCGACGGCTGCCGCGCTATTCTTCATGCCGCCCCGGCGGCGCTCACAATCGCGACGCTCGCAATCACCAAAGGAGTCACCATGAAACGAAAAGGTTCGGCCCGCTGGGCCGGCGGCATCAGGGACGGCAAGGGCACGGTCTCAACGGCCAGCGGTGTCCTGGACGATACGCCGTACTCTTTCAGCACGCGCTTCGAGGACGCGCAAGGAACCAACCCCGAGGAGCTGATCGCGGCGGCACATGCCGGCTGCTTCTCGATGGCACTCTCGGGCCAGCTCGAGCAGGCCGGGCTGACGGCAAAGGACATCAGCACCACGGCGACAGTGACGATCGACAGGTCGGGCGACGGTTTCGCCATCACGGCGGTGCATCTCGAGGTCCGCGCCGAGATTCCGGACGCCGATCGCGAGACCTTCACCAAGGCCGCGAACGACGCGAAGAGCGGGTGCCCGGTCTCCAAGGTGCTGAACGCAGCGATCACCATGGACGCGCAGCTCGCCGGCTGATTCCCGGCGGGTTCGCCAGGTGCTGTTGCGGTGATGCCGTAACCATTTAAACTCGGGGCCTTGAAAAAAGCGAGCGGCGGCGGGTCAGCTCGCAGGGGAGGCACGTATGTCCGAACACATGGCGACGGTGGCCTGGCAGCGCGGCAGCCAGGCATTTACCGACAACGCGTATAGCCGCGCGCATCGTTGGATATTCGACGGCGGCGCCACCGTCGAGGCATCGGCCTCCCCGGACGTCGTTCCGGTGCCGATGTCGATCCCGGAAAACGTCGACCCGGAAGAAGCTTTCGTTGCCTCGCTCTCGAGCTGCCACATGCTGTTTTTCCTGTCCCTTGCGGCCAGGCAGGGTTACGTCGTCGACAGCTACACCGACGCCGCTGTCGGGATCACCGGCAAGAATGATGAAGGCCGCATTGCCGTCACCAGGGTGACGCTGGAGCCGAAAGTCAGCTTTGCCGGGGACAAGGTTCCGACCGCCGGGGAAATCGAGAAGCTGCATCACAAGGCGCACGATCTCTGCTTCATCGCGAATTCCGTCAAGACCGAAGTAGCGGTGAGTGTTACGTCCTGACGAAGGCCGGCGCCGCGGCGCCCTGGGTTGATAATAATCATGCATGAAGAAATCCGGCATCCCTGTGTCCAGCACAAGCTGTCCCTGATCCGCGACCGGCGCACAGGCCACCAGGAGTTTCGTGCGCTCGCGCGCGAGATCACGATGTTCGTCTGCTACGAGGCGTTGAAAGCGGTGAAGCTGCGCGCAGTCACGGTTGAGACGCCGATTGCCGAGGCGCAGGGTTTCAAGATTGACGAGGAGCTCGTTGTCGTGCCGATCCTGCGGGCCGGCGTCGGCATGCTCGACGGTATCCTCGACCTCGTACCCACGGCACGTGTCGGCTTCGTCGGCATGTACCGGGACAAGGTCACCAAGAAGCCGGTTGCCTATTACGACCGCGTGCCGAACGGGCCGCAGAACGCGCTTTATATCGTCATCGATCCGATGATCGCCACCGGCGGGTCGACAGCGGCCGCAATCGACATCCTGAAGCAGAACGGCGCCAATCATATCGTCGTGGTCTGCATCGTGACCTGCCCGGAGGGACTGAGCACCATCGAGGCCGCGCATCCGGACGTCAGCATCTATACTGCAAGTATCGATGAGCGTCTCGACGCGCGAAAGTACATCGTGCCGGGTCTCGGCGATGCGGGAGACCGGCTGTTCGGGACGAGTTGATTCCGCATCCTCCGTGCAAACCCGTCACGGATGCGCTATACCTGTGACAACAGGAATAAATCGGGGACCTTCATGGGGGCGCTCGCATGCGCAACATCTGCAAGACGGTAGTGCTGCCCGCGCCGGCCGGCGAGCTCTACGAGATGTACATGGATCCCAAGGTGCATAGCGCGTTCACCGGAGCGCCGGTGAAGATCTGCGAGGAGGCGGGGTCGCCGTTTGAAGCATTCGGCGGGCTCGTAAGCGGTACGACTTTGCAGGTCGTCCGCCACCGGCTGATCGTCCAGGCATGGCGTTCCGTCAATTTCGCAAAGCAGGATCCGGATTCCACGCTGGTCATTTCCTTCACGCCGGAAGACGAAGACGGGCGCATCGACCTGGTGCACGTGAACGTGCCGTCGAGCGACTACCAGGGGGTATCGGGCGGCTGGGATTCGCGCTATTTCGCCCCCTGGCTCGATTACCTGCGCTCGCGCGAACGCTGATTAAGGCCTGTAATAGTTAATGATATCAGCTAGTTGCATCAGGAGCCGGCGGTACCCGAAAGGTCATGCCGGGTGTGCCGCAAAATTTGATTTGCAGCGGACGCCGACGCGCGTACCATACCGACCCTCGCGCACGTGCAGGTGACGGGTATCCAATCACCGCCGCCTGCAGCCGTCGCGGAAAAGCACCGGCTGTTGCCGGTTTATCAACGCCAGGATGACCTGGCTTCAAGATCGCAAGAGAGAATGTATGTCAGAGGAAGTTGAAGGGACCGTTAAGTGGTTCAACGATGAAAAGGGATTTGGTTTCATCGCTCGTGAAGGCGGTAAGGACGTCTTCGTTCACCACAGCGCAATCAATGCGTCCGGTCGCCGATCCTTGCAAGAAGGCCAACGGGTGACGATGAAAGTCACTCAGGGACAGAAAGGTCCGCAAGCGGAGAACGTCACGCCGCTGTGACCGGGGCCTCGCGAGTTTCGAGATCCGCGCGGCCGCTTTAACGAAACGGCCGTCGGCTAAAAACCGAAAACGATTACTTGCCCGAAAGGAGGCACAATGGTCTCCTTCGGGCATTTTCGTTTATGAAGAACGCAAACCGCAAAGTCAGGACGCTGATATCCTGGAGCAGCGGCAAGGACAGCGCCTGGGTGCTGCATGTGCTGCGCCAGCGCGAGGACGTCGAGGTCGTAGGTCTTTTCACCACGATCGACGCGGCGGCGGATCGAGCGGCGACGCACGCCGTCAGGCGCGCGTTGCTCGAACGGCAGGCACATGCCGCGGGCCTGCCGCTGGAGCTCATCCCGTTGCCGCAGCCCTGCCCGAACGCGGAGTACGAAGCCGCGATGAGCGCGTTCATGGAGGCGGTCCGTGCGCGCGGCGTGGAGGCCTTCGCCTTCGGCGACCTGCAGCTCGAAGACGTGCGGCGGTATCGCGAGCAATCGATGCAGGGCAGCGGTATCGAAGCCCTGTTCCCGATCTGGGGCAGCGACACGGCGGCGCTGGCGGAGACCATGGTGGAAGCCGGCCTGCGGGCGCGCATTACCTGCATCGATACGCGGCAAGTGCCGGCGCGCTTTGCCGGCCGCCTGTTCGATCGGGCGCTGCTCGAAGAGCTGCCCGCCGGGGTCGACCCTTGCGGCGAGAACGGCGAGTTTCATACCTTTGCCTTCGCCGGGCCCATGTTCCGGCAGGCCGTGGAGCTCGCGGTCGGCGAAACCGTGGAACGCGAAGGGTTCCTGTTCACCGACCTGCTACAGTGCTCGACTACCTGAAGGAGCGCAGACAATGCACCGGAGCCGATTCGCGGGACTCATCATCGACTGCAACACCGACGATCTCGAGGCCGCTGCCGCCTTCTGGAGTGCGGCTTTGGGCATCCCCGAACGCGCCGGCAAGGAACCCCGCTATATTTCACTCGACACGCCGGGCGACGAGCCGCACATCGAGGTGCAGCAGGTGGATCATCCGAGTCGCGTGCACATCGACATCGAGTCCGACGACATCCCCGCCGAGGTGGCGCGGCTCGAAGCGCTTGGCGCGCGCAAGGTCGCGGACATCCGCGACTGGTGCGTGCTCGAGGCGCCGACCGGCCAGCGCTTTTGCGTCGTACCGGCGATACGTGCCGGTTTCGCGGAGAAGGCAAACGCATGGCCCTGAGTTCGGCACCGCCTCCGCTTGCATGACAGCGGACGCTTACCGGGTCGTGCCGGCGTCGCCCGGTCACCTGCGGGAAATTCCACGAATCGAGTTGGCCGCGGCGAGCGTGTTCGCGGCCGAGGACCTGCCGCCGGCGCTGCGCTACCGCGTGACCGACGAAGAGTACCTGCGTGAGGCGCAGCGCGATGGGCGCCTGTGGGTGGCGCTCGCCGGCAACCGCCCGGTCGGGTTCTCGCTGGCCGACGTCGTGGACGGCGAAGCTTACCTGTCGGAGGTCGCCGTGCATCCGGAGCATGCCCGGCAGGGCCTCGGCACGCGGCTCGTGGAGGCCGTCGTGAATCGGGCGAGGGCGCAGCGATTTGCCTGCCTCCTGCTGGTGACGTTCCGGCACCTGCCGTGGAACGCGCCCTTTTATGAGCGGCTGGGCTTCGTCGCGCTGCCGCGGCAGGAACTCGGGCCGCAGCTGCGTGGGTTCATTGAGGAGGAAGGTGCCATCGGCATCGACACCAGCAAGCGGGTGGCCATGCGCCTGGGGCTGGCCGCAGCGGACGGGGAGCGCGGATGACGCCCAGGCGCTGTGCCTTCCTGACCATGGACAGCCTCGAGGGCTGGTCGATCGACGCCGACCTCGGCATCGCGCCTCTCGAGGCGCTGGGCTGGCGCGTGGAGCAGGTTCCATGGCGCTCCGGGAGCGTGTGCTGGGACGATTTCGACGCCGTTTATATCGGCACCCCCTGGGATTACCCCACGGACGCCGCGCGTTTTCTCGCACTGCTCGAGCGGATTGACGGCTCGCGCGCCGTGCTCGTCAACCCGCTCAAGCTGGTGCGCTGGAACATGGCGAAAACCTACCTGCGGGATCTCGAAAGCCGCGCGGCCGCCATCGTCCCCAGCCGCTGGGGGGAGCACCTCGTGCGCGGCGAGCTCGATTCCTGCTTCGATGAGCTGCAGGCAGCGCGCATTGTCTTAAAACCCGTGGTCAGCACGAATGCGACGGACACCTTCCTGCTGGAGCGCGAGCAGGTACGCAGCATCGAGCCGCGGCTGCTGCGCATTTTCGAGCGCCGTGCTTACCTCGTGCAGCCGTTCATCGAGAACGTGCAGGAGGAGGGCGAATACGCGCTGCTGTATTTCGGCGGCGAGCTCAGCCATGTCATCGTCAAGAAGCCGAAAGCGGGCGACTTCCGGGTGCAGGAAGAGCACGGCGCGAGCATCGACGCGGTCGCATCGCCGGATCCCGCGCTCGTGGCAGCCGCCGACCGGGTCCTCGGGCTCGTGCGGCCCACCCCCGCGTACGCGCGCTGCGATCTCGTGCGCGGCCCCGACGGCCGCTTCCTGCTGATGGAGCTCGAACTCATCGAGCCGTCCCTGTACCTGCGCATGCACCCCGCCGCCCCGGCCCGCTTCGCCGCCGCCCTCAACGCCCACGCTGCGTGATGTCACGGTTGGTGGCTGTTTCGGTCGCCCGCATGGCGGGCTCCTACAAACAATACCCA
>CAZSKQ010000089.1:0-2759 GCA_964607425.1 uncultured Woeseiaceae bacterium | reverse complement strand
CAACGGGGCGACCCCACCCACCGCACCCCGGCGGCCTTACCGGGAAGCGCGTTTCGGCGACCGGACCTTGCCGAGCAGCGGGCGCAGGTATTCCCCCGTGAACGACGCCGGGTTGTCGGCGACGTCTTCCGGCGTGCCGGTGGCGATGACCTGGCCGCCGCCGTCGCCGCCCTCGGGGCCGAGGTCGATGACCCAGTCGGCCGTCTTGATGACGTCGAGGTTGTGCTCGATGACGACGATCGTATTGCCCTTGTCGCGCAGGCGATGCAGCACCGTGAGCAGCTGCTCGATATCGTGGAAGTGCAGGCCGGTGGTCGGCTCGTCGAGGACGTAGAGCGTGCTGCCCGTGTCCCGCTTCGACAGTTCCTTCGCGAGCTTGACGCGCTGCGCTTCGCCGCCCGACAGCGTAGTCGCGTTCTGCCCGAGCCGGATGTAGGACAGCCCGACGTCCACCAGCGTCTGCAGCTTCTTCGCCACGACCGGCACGTTGGCGAAGAACGCGGCCGCGTCCTCGACCGTCATCTCCAGCACTTCGTGAATGTTCTTGCCCTTGTAGCGGATCTCGAGCGTCTCGCGGTTGTAGCGCATGCCGCGGCACACATCGCAAGGCACGTAGACGTCGGGCAGGAAGTGCATCTCCACCTTGATCACCCCGTCACCCTGGCAGGCTTCGCAGCGGCCGCCCTTGACGTTGAAGCTGAACCGGCCGGGCATATAGCCGCGCGAACGCGCTTCCTGGGTGCCGGCGAACAGCTCGCGGATCGGGGTGAACAGGCCGCTGTAGGTTGCCGGGTTGGAGCGGGGCGTACGCCCGATCGGGCTCTGGCTGATGTCGATGACGCGGTCGAGCAGCTCGATGCCTTCGATGCCGTCGTGCGGCGCCGGGTTACGGCTGCTGCGGTTCAGTTCCTCGGCCACCGCTTTGTAGAGCGTGTCATTGATGAGCGTTGACTTGCCCGACCCGGAGACGCCGGTGACGCAGGTCATGAGGCCGATGGGGACGGCGGCGTCAACGTGCTTCAGGTTGTTGCCGCGTGCGCCCCGCACGACGAGCTGCCGCCTGGCGTCCGGCGGCACCCGCAACTGCGGTACCACGATCGCACGCCGGCCGGACAGGTACTGGCCGGTCAGCGACTGCGGGTTCTGGCGGATCGCTTCGGGCGGGCCGGCCGCGACGACGCGGCCGCCGTGCACGCCCGCGCCCGGGCCGAGATCGACGACGTGATCGGCGGCAAGGATCGCTTCCTCGTCGTGCTCGACGACGATGACGGTATTGCCGATGTCGCGCAGGTGCAGGAGTGTGCCGAGCAGGCGTTTGTTGTCCCGCTGGTGCAGGCCGATCGACGGTTCGTCGAGTATGTACATGACGCCCACCAGCCCCGACCCGATCTGGCTTGCGAGCCGGATACGCTGTGCTTCGCCGCCGGACAGCGTATCGGCGCTGCGGTTGAGCGACAGGTAATCGAGCCCGACGTCGCTCAGGAAGCCGAGCCGGGCTCCGATCTCCTTCACGATCTTCGCGGCAATGGTCGCGCGCCAGCCTTCGAGCTGCAGGTTCTCGAAGAACTCCCGCGCGTGCCCGACCGAAAGGCTGCTGATTTGCGGCAGCGATCGCCCGGCGATGAACACGTTGCGCGCGGCACGATTGAGGCGTGTGCCGTCGCAGGCGGGGCAGGGGCGGCTGTTCAAAAAGCGCGCAAGCTCGTCGCGCACGGCGCTGGACTCGGTCTCGTGGAAGCGCCGTTCGAGGTTCGGAAGCACGCCCTCGAAGCGATGACGCTGGCGGATTTCCCGCCCCCGGCCGTTCGCGTAGCGGAACTCGATCTTTTCCTTGCCACTGCCGAACAGGACCACGTTCCGCAGGTTCTCCGACAGCTCATTGAACGGCGTTTCGATGTCGAAGCCGTAATGCGCCGCGAGGCTCTTGATCATCTGGAAGTAGTAGGTCGTCCGGCGGTCCCAGCCGCGAATCGCCCCGCCGGCGAGCGACAGGTCGGGGTTGACGACGACGCGCGCCGGGTCGAAAAACTGCTTAACACCCAACCCGTCGCAGCCCGGGCAGGCGCCCGACGGATTGTTGAAGGAAAACAGCCGCGGCTCGAGCTCGGTCAGGCTGTAGCCGCAGATGTTGCAGGCGAAGCGGTCGGAAAACAGCAGCTCCTCGCGTTCCGGAGCGTCCATGAACGCGACCCGGGCGACGCCGTCGGCCAGCCGCAGCGCGGTCTCGAACGATTCGGCGAGGCGCAGCCGGAGATCGTCCTTTACCTTGAACCGGTCGACCACCGCATCGATCGAGTGTTTGCGGCGGAGGTCGAGCTTCGGCGGGTCGTCGAGCTCGAAGACCTCGCCGTCGATGCGGGCACGGATGAAGCCCTGAGCCTGCAGGTCGCGCATCAACGCCACGTACTCGCCCTTGCGATCCTGCACGACCGGCGCCAACAGCATCAGGCGGGTGCCCTCGGGCAATGCCAGCACCTGGTCCACCATCTGGCTCACCGTCTGCGCCTCGAGCGCCACACCGTGATCGGGGCATCGCGGCGTGCCCGCGCGCGCGTACAGGAGGCGCAGGTAATCGTAGATCTCGGTCACCGTGCCGACGGTCGAGCGCGGGTTGTGCGACGTCGATTTCTGCTCGATGGAGATCGCGGGGGACAGACCTTCGATGTGGTCCACGTCCGGTTTCTCCATCATCGACAGGAACTGGCGCGCGTAGGCCGACAGCGACTCGACATAGCGGCGCTGGCCTTCGGCGTAGATCG
>CAZSKQ010000088.1:8922-14108 GCA_964607425.1 uncultured Woeseiaceae bacterium | reverse complement strand
GCGACGAGGTCACGGTGCAGTACCCGGAAGAGAAGACGCCGCAGTCCTACCGCTATCGCGGGCTGCACGCGCTGCGCCGTTACCCCAACGGCGAAGAGCGCTGCATTGCCTGCAAGCTCTGCGAGGCGGTATGCCCGGCGCTCGCGATCACGATCGAATCCGACGTCTCCGACGACGGCACGCGCCGTACAACGCGCTACGACATCGACCTGTTCAAATGTATCTATTGCGGCTTTTGCGAGGAGTCCTGCCCGGTGGATGCAATCGTGGAGACACGCATCCACGAATACCACATGGAAACGCCCGGCGAGAACATCATGACCAAGGACAAGCTCCTGGCTGTCGGCGACCGATACGAAGCGATGATCTCCGCGGACAAGGCCGCGGATGCAAAATACCGATAAAAACGGGGACGGGGGCTTTGATTTTCTCACTGCTGTTCTATTTTTTTGCCGCGATCCTGGTTGCCGCGGCGATAGGCGTGATCCTCGCGCGCAATCCCGTACATACGGTGCTGCTGCTCATCCTCTCGTTTTTCCAGAGCGCGGTGCTGTGGATCATGGCGGAGGCCGAGTTCCTGGCCATCGTGCTGGTGCTCGTCTACGTCGGCGCGGTGATGGTGCTGTTCCTGTTCGTCGTGATGATGCTGGACGTGACCGTGGCGGCAGTCCGCGGCGGGCTGGTCCGCTATGCGCCGCTTGGATTGCTGATCGCGGTGCTGATGGTGGTCGAACTGGCGCAGGTGATCTGGTTGCGTAGCAACGTCGCGGCAACCGGCACCGGCGGCTTCGTACCGCTGCCCGAGAATTACAGCAACACCCAGGCGCTGGGATCCATCCTGTATACCGAGCACGTGTACGCGTTCGAGATCGCAGCCGTGATCCTCCTGCTCGCGATCGTCGCCGCGATTACCCTGACGATGCGCAAGCGGCCGGGCCTGAAGCAGCAGGATATTGCCTACCAGACCTCGATCCGGAGCGAGGATCGTATCCGCATCGTCTCCATGGAAGCGGAGGAGCGGCGATGATGGAGATCGGCCTGCAGCACTACCTCACGCTCGGTGCGATCCTGTTCGCGCTCAGCGTCGCCGGTATCTTCATCAACCGGCGTAACCTGATCCTGCTGCTCATGTGCATCGAACTCATGTTGCTGGCCGTCAATTTCAACTTCATTGCGTTTTCACGTTATCTCGGGGACCACACGGGCCAGATATTCGTGTTCTTCATCCTGACCGTGGCGGCGGCGGAGGCGGCGATCGGGCTGGCCATCGTGGTCGTGCTGTTCCGTACCAGGCAGTCGATCAACGTCCAGGACCTGGATTCGATGAAGGGCTAGGGGCTGATGCGATACGAACACCTGCACTGTAGCAGCGCGCGTTGCGCGCGATTCCGCGTTTTGTTCGCCTGCAATACGGGCTCCCGCACATGAATTCGGTCCACCTGACCATCGTGCTGGCGCCGCTCGCGGCAGCCATTGTCGCGGGACTTTTCGGCCGGCAGATCGGCCGCGCCGGGGCACACTGGGTGACGATCCTCGCGGTCGGCCTGTCCTGCGTGCTCTCGTTGCTGGTACTGAAAGATTTGTACTTCGATGGCGGGCAGGCCTCGAACTACACGGTCTACAGCTGGGCGGTGGTCGACGGCCTGGAGATGAAAGTGGGCTTCCTCGTCGACCGGCTGACCGCACTGATGATGGTCGTCGTCACCTTCGTATCGCTGATGGTGCATGTCTACACCATCGGCTACATGCACGACGATCCGGGCTACACCCGCTTTTTCAGCCACATCTCGCTGTTCACGTTCGCCATGCTGATGCTGGTCATGTCGAACAACTTCCTGCAGCTGTTCTTCGGCTGGGAGGCGGTAGGACTGGTTTCGTACCTCCTGATCGGGTTCTGGTTCCGGCGGGAGTCGGCGATTTTCGCCAATCTGAAGGCGTTCCTCGTGAACCGGGTGGGCGATTTCGGTTTCATTCTCGGTATCGCGGCCGTGGTGGCGGCAACCGGCTCGCTGGACTATGCGACCGTGTTCGGCCAGGCCGAATCGATTGCGGGGCAGGAGTTCACCATTGTCGGCGGCACGCCGTGGAACGCGATGACGGTGATCTGCATCCTGCTGTTCACCGGTGCGATGGGCAAATCCGCGCAGGCGCCGCTGCACGTGTGGCTCCCGGATTCAATGGAAGGTCCGACTCCGATTTCCGCCCTCATCCACGCCGCAACCATGGTGACGGCCGGCATCTTCATGGTGGCTCGCATGTCGCCGCTGTACGAGCTGTCGGAGACGGCGCTCGCCGTAGTGCTGGTGATAGGCGCCCTGACGGCGTTTTTCATGGGGCTGCTCGGCATCGTGCAGAACGACATCAAGCGCGTGATCGCGTATTCGACCCTGTCGCAGCTCGGTTACATGACCGTGGCGCTCGGCGTGTCGGCTTACGGTGCCGCAATTTTCCACCTCATGACCCACGCTTTTTTCAAGGCGCTGTTGTTCCTCGCCGCCGGGTCCGTGATCATTGCGCTGCACCATGAGCAGGACATGCGCAAAATGGGCGGCCTGAAGAAGTACATGCCCGTAACCTACTGGACCGCGCTGATCGGCACACTCGCACTGGTCGGGTTCCCGGGCAGCGCCGGATTTTTCTCCAAGGATGCGCTGATCGAGGCGGTACGCGACTCGCACTGGCATGGCCAGGGAGTCATTTACTGGATCGCGTACCTGAGCGTGTCGCTGGGTGTGTTTGTCACCGCGTTGTACTCTTTCCGCCTGCTGTTCCTGGTGTTCCATGGCGAGGAGCGAATTGACAGCCACGCGCGCTCGCACCTGCGCGAATCGCCGCTGGTGGTCACCGTGCCGCTGGTACTGTTGGCTATCCCCTCGGCGGTTATCGGCTGGATCACCATCGAGCCAGTGCTCTTCGGCGATTACTTCCGCGATTCGCTGTTCGTGCTGGAACGGCACGACGTGCTGGCCGAGCTCGGAGAGCTGTATCACGGCGGGTGGCAATTCATCCTGCACAGCTTCCAGGGGACGACGTTCTGGTTCGCGCTCGCCGGCGCGCTGACGGCATGGTTCGCCTACCTGAAACGGCCCGGGCTGCACGTGCAGGTCCGCGAGAGGTTGTCCGGGCTCTACGAGCTGCTGGTTCGCAAGTACTATTTCGATGATCTCTACATCCGCGGTTTCGCCGCCGGAGGCCGCGTGGCCGGCAATTTCTTGTGGCGGATAGGGGACGAGCGGGTCATCGACGGCGTGTTCG
The DNA here is from genome assembly GCA_964607425.1 of uncultured Woeseiaceae bacterium. Lineage (GTDB taxonomy): Bacteria > Pseudomonadota > Gammaproteobacteria > Steroidobacterales > Woeseiaceae > IDS-8. The sequence goes on along the minus strand of CAZSKQ010000088.1, from coordinate 10,853 downwards.
TCAACGGCACCGCCAATTCCATAGGACGCATGGCCGGCGTATTGCGGCGCGTGCAGTCCGGCTATCTCTATCACTATGCCTTCGCGATGATCATCGGCCTGACCGCGGTCCTCGGCTGGCTGCTCTGGTTCTGACCCGGCCATGGATTTCTCCCAATACATCCTGAGTCTCCTGATCTGGGTTCCCATCGCCGGCGGTGTCGCCGTGCTGGTAGCAGGTGACGCCGGTGACGCGGCATCGGCGCGAGCAGGGCAGATGCGCCTGCTGGCGCTGGCGACGTCGTTGTTGACGTTCGTCATCAGTATTTTCCTGTTCACGGGCTTCGATACGTCTACGGCGGCCATGCAGTTCGTGGAGCGCGTGCGGTGGATCGATGCGTTCAACATCGATTACCACCTCGGCGTGGACGGCATTTCGGCGCCGCTGATCCTGCTGACGACCTTCATCACGCCGCTCGTGGTGCTCTCCGGCTGGGACACGATCAAGTCGCGGCCGGCGCAGTATTTCGCGGCGTTCCTGATTCTCGAAGGCTTGATGATCGGCGTGTTCTCGGCCCTCGACGGTGTGCTGTTCTACGTCATGTGGGAAGCCATGCTGGTGCCGATGTTCCTGATCATCGGCATGTGGGGCGGCGAGCGGCGCGTGTACGCCACGCTCAAGTTTTTCCTGTACACGTTCTTCGGCTCGGTGCTGCTGCTGGTCGCCTTCATCTATCTCTACGTGCAGACGGGCGACTTCGGTTTCGCCGGCTTCGTCGAAGTGCCGCTCAGCCTCGCGGAGCAGCAGTTCATCTTTCTCGCATTCCTGATCGCCTTCGCCGTCAAGGTTCCGATGTGGCCGGTTCACACCTGGCTTCCGGACGCGCACGTCGAGGCCCCGACCGGCGGCTCGGTCATCCTCGCCGCCATCATGCTCAAGATGGGCGGCTACGGTTTCGTGCGCATGTCCCTGCCGATGCTGCCCGACGCCAGTGAGTACTTCGCGGGTCTTATGATTGCGCTCTCGCTGATCGCCATCGTTTACATCAGCTTCGTTGCACTGATGCAGAAAGACATGAAGAAGCTGATCGCGTATTCGTCCATCGCGCACATGGGTTTCGTCACGCTTGGTTTCTTCCTGCTGTGGGCGATCCTGGAGCGGCACGGCGACAACACGGGCGCGGCGCTGGGTATGACGGGGGGTATGGTGCAGATGGTGTCGCACGGTCTCGTCTCCGGCGCGATGTTTCTGTGCGTCGGCGTGATGTACGACCGCTTGCACAGCCGCCAGATCGCGGATTACGGCGGGGTCGGCAACAGCATGCCGTGGTTCGCGGCGTTGATGGTGCTGTTCGCGATGGCGAACGTGGGGCTGCCCGGCACGTCCGGCTTCGTTGGCGAATTCATGGTGATCGTCGCGAGTTTCCGGGCGAGCTTCTGGTATTCGTTCGCGGCCGCCTCCATCCTGGTGATTGGCGCCGCCTACACCCTGTGGATGATCAAGCGCGTGCTCTACGGAGAGGTCGGGAATGAAAAGGTGGCGGCCATGGAGCCGCTCAACCGGCGGGAGTTCGTCGTGCTGGGCGTGCTGGCGTTCGCAGTGCTGCTGGTCGGCATCTGGCCGGCGCCGCTCGTCGACATGATGACGGCGACGGTCGAGCAACTCGTCGACCAGCTCGGCGAATCGAAGCTCGCGGCGCTTTAGGGTAGGTGGGGGAATCATGAACTGGATGGACATCGTGCCCGCGCTTCCCGAGATCGCGCTGCTCGCGTTGATTTGCGTCGTGCTCGTGGTCGATCTATTCGTCGAGGAACACCAGCGAGCCGTGACCTATTGGGTGACCCTCGCCTCGCTGGCGGTGGTCGCGGCACTGCTGGTGGCGACCGCGCCGGAATCTCGAACGGTCCTCTTCGACGGGAGTTACGTCAGCGATTCCTTCTCGCAGCTCCTGA
>CAZSKQ010000088.1:0-8822 GCA_964607425.1 uncultured Woeseiaceae bacterium | reverse complement strand
CGAACGGTCCTCTTCGACGGGAGTTACGTCAGCGATTCCTTCTCGCAGCTCCTGAAGCTCGCATCCGTCATCCTGGTGGGCCTGAGCTTCGTGTACGCCCGGCACTACCTGGCTCAGAACGGCCTGTTGAAGGGCGAATTTTTCACGCTCGGCCTGTTCGGGCTGCTCGGCATGATGATCATGATGTCATCCAACGGGCTCCTGACCATGTATCTCGGGCTGGAAACGCTGGCACTTTCGCAATACGCGCTGGTTGCCATCGACCGCAACTCGAAAGTAGCCGCCGAGTCCGCGATGAAGTATTTCGTGCTCGGGGCGATCGCATCCGGGTCGCTGCTCTATGGTATTTCGTGGACCTATGGCGTCACCGGCAGCCTGCAATTCCATGAAATCGCGGCCGCGATCCAGGCGAATCCCGGGATGAACAACGTCGCGCTCTGGTTCGGGATCGCGTTCATGCTCGTCGGCATAGGCTTCAAGTTCGGGGCAGTGCCGTTTCACATGTGGCTGCCGGACGTCTACCATGGCGCGCGCACACCGGTCACGCTGTATCTCGTCGCCGCGCCGAAGCTCGCGGCCATCGCGCTGATTATCCGCATCCTGGCGGACGGGCTGGGGTCGATCCACGAGGTGTGGGAGGGCATGGTGCTGGTGCTCTCGGTGCTGTCGCTGGTCGTCGGTAACGTGGTCGCGATTGCACAGAGCAACATCAAGCGCATGCTGGGTTATTCGACCATCGCGCACGTAGGCTTCATTCTCGCGGCGGTGCTGTGCGGCACGCCGACGGGCTACGCGGCCGGACTGTACTACACGATCACCTACGTCATCATGGCGGCGGGCTCGTTCGCGATGGTCATCCTGCTGAGCCGCAAGGGTTACGAAGCAGAGAACATCAGCGACTTCAAGGGCCTCAATGCGCGCAGTCCGTGGTTCGCCGTGATGATGCTGTTCTTCATGTTCGGGCTTGCCGGCGTGCCGCCCTGGGTAGGGTTCTTCGCCAAGCTGTATTCCATCAACGCCGTGCTGGACGCCGGTTTTCCGGCGCTCGCGATATTGATGGTGCTCGCCTCGGTGGTGGGCGCGTTCTACTACTTGCGGGTGGTCTGGTACATGTACTTCGACCAGCCGCAGGACCGCTCGGTGCTGCAGTCGAACCTGGAGACGCGCTTCGCGCTCAGCATCAACGGGCTTGCCGTCCTGGCGCTCGGCATTCTGCCGGGCTGGCTGCTGCAGCTCTGCGTCGACGTTTTCGTCCAGGCTCCCTGACATCGCCTTCAGCCGCGGCTGCCCTGCCGGCGATAAGGTTGCTTCCGGCCGGGTAGCCGCTTGACGGCATGGTTATTGCACCGAATGCGGGTGCAGATGGTCATGGATTCCCCGGAAACGAACCCGTTCGCGATTGTGTCCGATCTCAGGACCGGCTCCACGCTGCTGGCGTCGAGCCTCGATCAGCATCCGCAGATTCGCTGCTATGGCGAGCTGTTCCACTCCAGGGATTTGCCGGACAACCGGATCGAGGGCTTCGATCGGCTGGAAGCCTCCGCTGCGGCCGTCCTCGAGCGCGCCATGCAGGCGCGCGGGGTGGACGCCTGCGGTTTCAAGTCGATGATCTTCCTGCCCCTGCCGGCGGCCCGGCACTGGGCCGACGCCTGGCACCGGACGCGCGAGCTTCCCGGATTGCGTGTCATCTGGCTCACGCGGCGGGATCGCCTCGCGCAATACGCTTCGGTCGAGATCGCCCGGCATACCGGCTTGTTTCACCCGCATGACAACGATCGCCTGTACCGACCGGAGTGCCGGCCCGTGATTACCATCGACCCGTTCGGGTTCGAGGCGTGGGTGCGCGAGCGCGACGCGCAGTTGCGGCGGCGGCGCAAAGTACTGCGTGGCGTGCCGAGCCTGGAGCTCGATTACGAGGAGCTCACGGGCGACTGGGCCCGCAGCATCGCCCGGATACAACGGTTCCTGCAAGTCGACGTGGGACCGCTCGAGCAGCGGAAGAAGAAGCAGGAACGGCGGCCGCTGCCCGAGGTCATCGCTAATTACCCGGAGCTCGAGCGCCGCCTGCGGCATTAGCGCGTTCGTGTCAAGCGAATGAGCCGGGAGGACTATGCCGCGTGGCATGCCTTCCGGGGCGCTCGCTGACGCACCCCGGCAGGTTACGCAACCGCAGGCTGTTTCGAGTTGCGGCGCTGTGAATGCGCGCCTAGCGTCGCACGATGCCATCCAGTGGGAGCTGGATCCATGAACTGCAGCGGAGAACTGCAGCGCGTCTTCGCGGCTGCGGCCCCACGGCCGCAAATCGTGCGCAACGCGTGCCGCCCGCCGGCTGGCTGACACTCCAGAAAAAACTACAACAGGAGAGTTCCATGATTCGCTACAACAAGAAAAGATGGCTGGCAAGCGTTGTTCTGCTGTTTGCCTTGCCCGCGTTCGCGCAGGAGATTCCGGGCTTCCTCGAGGGGCCGCTCACTGACGTCGATCCCGTGAACCGCACCGCGCGGGTGAATGGAGTGCTGATGCAGATCCCCGTGGGAACACCGGTCAGTTCACCCACCGTCGACCTCAGCGCGCTGGCGGCGAGCCAGGGCGTCGATGTCCTCGAGCTGATCAGCACCGGGTCGCTGCCGGGGCGCAGCGGCGTTGGGTTCGAGGGCGGTACCTGTCTCTGCACGACCCTGGTGGATACCGCCACCGGCGTCACAACCGCGGTGGATATCGCCCTGGAGCCCGCTGAGAACGCGATCCAGGGAAGCATCACGGCACACAGCTGCGTAACCCAGAGGTGCGATCCCGACGAGAACTCCGCCAACGAAATTCGCGTGAGCGGTACGCCGCTCGACTTCAATACCGACCCGCGGATTACGTCCACGGCGGTGGCGAACCGCGGCTTCGAGCTCGACCTGACGGAAGGTTCCCTGGTTGGTGCGCCAGCGTCGGCCGAAGGCTATTACGGACTGCCAATCGGGCCCTTCGTCGAGAGCCACCTGCACTATTACCTCGTGGACGTGGATGGGGGCACGTTGCTCAACGCCGGCACGACCGAGGTCTCGGTGACCCGCGCCCGGTGCCGCCAGCGCGATGGTGCTGCCGAGTGGGATGTGATCGGGGCGACGCACGATCCGGCGACCGGCACGGTCACGCTGCGGCGGGGTGATGATAACTCCGTGATCACGACCGCTCCCGCGGTCGCGGACGTCGGTGTCTTCGGTGCCTGGCAGGCCGACGCCGAGGTGGTCGGCACCTGCGACAGCACCGTCGTGGCGGAGTTTGGCACGGCGTCCACTTCAGCCCTCGTCGCTTTGCGAATCGACGATCCCGCTGCCCCACCGCCGACCCCGGTGGCGGACGACCAGGTCGTTTTCGACCGGGCGCAGTTCGATCCGGATGACGGCGAGCTCGAGGTACGGGGTGACGTGGTCGTCGCCGCCGGCAACGGCGCTCCCCAGCTCGTGACGTTGTACGGTCCCGGCAACACCGACTCGGCCGGCGGCTGCACCGGCACGGTAATCGCCGATGTGCCGGTGGATCCGACCGACCTGGGCTTCCGGTTCGAGGACGATGGCATCGGCGCCAGCCCGGGCACGGTCTGCGTGGTCTCGCAGAACGGCGGTTCGGCGCAGATGGCGGTCGACGTCGACTGATTGCCTGGCATTCCGGGTATTCGCGCCGGTGCACTTGCGCCGGCGCGTCTCACCCGCTCAAGCGAGAAGTCGGTTGACGCAGACGATGCGCGCTGCATGGCCCGTCAGCACCAGGATGCTGAGCGAGCCCGAATCGATTTCGAGCCGGCTGGACAGGTCGAGCGGCACGCCGGTGAAATGCGCGATCGCGAGCTTTATCGGATCGCTGTGGCTGATGACCGCGATACCGCCTTCGGGCAGCTCAGCGCGCAGGCGCAGCATCTCGCGCACGAAGCGCGCCTGCACCTCCGAGAGCGATTCCCCTTCCGGAATGCGCCGGCCGCTGCGAAACGCGTGGAACCGCTGCCATTGCGGATCGCCTTGCAGGGACTCGGCCGTGCGCCCCGTCCACGCCCCGTAATCGATGTCGCGGAAGGCCTCCGACTGACCGGCTCCAAGGCCAAGCCCGCGGGCGAGGGGCAGCGCTGTCTCGCGCGCGCGTTGCAGCGGACTGCTGATTACGCGCTCGATCGGCTTGCCGGCAAGCGCCTCGGCCAGTCGCGCCGCTTGCCGATGACCGGCGGCGGTGAGACCGGGACCCGGCGCACGACCGGAGAGCAGGTCGGCCGGTGCGTCCTTCTCAGCGTGCCGGACCAGGTAGAACGTGGTCATGCTTCGCCGCCGGCCGGGCGGGCTTTGGGTTCATCTCCCCGCCGGCGGCTCGCGCAGCGTGGTCGATGTCGCCCCGAATAAAAGCTTCCGTCTGCTGCCGCGCTTCCTCGTCCGAGAACTGTTCCGGCGGCGATTTCATAAAGTAGCTCGAGGGCGCGACCAGCGCACCGCTCAAGCCCCGGTCCAGCGCCAGTCGCGCGCAGCGCACCGCGTCGATCACCACGCCGGCGGAGTTCGGCGAATCCCACACCTCGAGCTTCAACTCGCACTTGATCGGCACGTTGCCGAAGGTCGTGCCTTCGAGATAGATCTGTGCCCACTTCCGGTCCTTCAGCCAGGGCACGTAGTCGCTCGGTCCGACGTGCACGTCATCACTGTCGAGCACATAGTCGAGCTGGCTGGTAACCGCGTTGGTTTTCGATACTTTTTTGGAATGCAGCCGCTCGCGCTCCAGCATGTTCAGGAAATCCGTGTTGCCACCGAAGTTCAACTGGCAGGTTCGGTCGAGGCGCACGCCGCGTTCGCGAAACAAACGTGCCAGCACGCGATGCGTAATGGTTGCGCCTACCTGGGATTTCACGTCATCGCCGATGATCGGCAGGCCGCGTTCGCGAAAGCGACGGCTCCATCGCGGATCGGACGCAATGAACACGGGAATGCAATTGACGAAGGCGCAGCCGGCGTCCAGCGCCTGCTCGATATACCATCTTGTCGCTGCTTCGGAGCCGACCGGCAGGTACGATACGACCACGTCGGTTTTCGTCCGCCGCAGCACAGCGGCGACGTCGGCGGCAGAGCCCGGCGCTTCGGCGATCTTCTCGCGCAGGTATTTGCCCAGCCCGTCGTGCGTCATGCCGCGCTGCACCTCGACTCCGAGCGCGGGTACCTGTGCGAACCTGCAGGTATTGTTTGGTTCGGTGAAGATCGCCTCGGACAGGTCCTTACCCACCTTCTCCCGGTCGATATCGAAAGCCGCGCTGAACTCGATATCCCGTATGTGATAGCCGCCCAGGTTCACGTGCATGAGGCCCGGAACGAAGTCGTCAACGCCCGCATCGCGATAGAAGCGCACGCCCTGCACGAGAGCCGAGGCGCAGTTGCCGGCGCCGACGATGGCGACCCGAACCTTTCGATGTTCCGTCTTTGAATCGTACGGTGTCATGAGCTTCCCCCTCGTCATAAAGCGACGTTGCGGGCAGCCGCGCCCGGTGCATAGCGGCGCACCATGCGGGCGCAGAACTCCGCGTATTCTTCCGGCACCTGCGGCGGACTGGTGTGATGAGGCTGGATACCGCGGTGCTCGGGGGTAAAGCAGAAGGTGAGCGTGATCTCGAACTCCCCAAGCGCCTCCATCTGGCGATCGAACCAGGCATCGGCGTGCGGGCGGAAGCTGTCCGCCCAGCTCAGGCCGGTGCGCAGGTAAGTCACTCCGAGGCGCCTGAGCCAGGCGACGGCGTCATCGAGCCTGTGATCCTCGAAATTGAACCACTGGCAGATGCCGATATCGGGCGTGTAACGCGTAAACAGGTCGGCTGCCGGTTTGGGCGAGCCGTCCTCGCGCAGCAGGCCCATGTAGAAGTGCCGGTAGTACGAGGAGCCTTCCGCTTCACGGTGGCGAGTCGTGGCCTCCCATGCCTTGGGCAGGTCGTAAAGGCTGTACCAGTGGATCCGCGGCACCTCACCGACAAGCTGGGCGGCAATGCGCTCGAGACCCAACGCCTGGATATCCTCGGCACCGAAGGTCGAGGCCCCGACCTCGGAAACCCAGATGGGCAGGTCGGTCACCGCCCGGATCTGCTCGATCTGTTCCCGCCACTCGTCGAGTTTCCACAGGTTCCAGTCCAGCGGGAATCCATGCAGGGCGACCACGTCCATGTGCTCCAGCACGCCTTGCCGCTCCATGCGCTGGATGAACAACGGATCGATGGGGGAGATCCCGCCCAGCACGCGCGTGAGTTTCGGGTTTTCGGCGTGCACGGCCTTGCTCGCGCCGATCACCATGTCGCTGAAGGCCTGCCACTCGGTATCGATGAGGAAATCCCAGTGCGACTTGTTGTTGGGCTCGTTCCAGAACATCACGGCTTCGACGCCGCCCGTGGGCTTCGCCGCGGCAGGCCTCGGCATGGACAGGGCGCTCACGCCCGCCGCCGCCGTGCCGCGGCGAATGGGGGTCGCGGGCGCGCTGCGCTCGGCCGGGGAATGCCCGGGACCGAAAGCCGGTGCCGGAGGTTGGCCCCCGAGCAGCTGCAGCGCTTCGCGATACCCGTGCACCGTGCCGACGTCGACATAGTGCGTGCCGGCGAACACGCCGGTCGCCCGGCCGCCGGCATCGAGCCAGGCGTTCACGAGCGTGCCGACGTACTCGTCCCGGCGATCGGGCTGCCGCCACAGCGCGTGCAGCTCGTGATACACCCGCCCGGGCATCTTGATGGCACCCCAGATCCACGAGGAGCCGGGGTCCGGCTGCTTTACCCGGACCTCCTGCACGCTGCCGTCCGGGCCGGTGACCACGGCATCGAACAACTCCGGCTGCGCGACGGAAAAGAGCAGGAATGACAGTCGGTCGCCCGGCAACCGGCAAAAGCCGTCCGCGGGAAACCAGATCGTGTCCGGCAGGCCGATCAGCACGGCCTCGTCCGGCGCGATCAGGGATGCGCCCTGGAAGAGGGCATCGCACAGGCCCGAAGGGCTGGGTTGGACGACGTACACGGCGTCGGCGGGGCCGACGCGCCCGCCGTAATAGCCGAGAATGTCCGATTTGCCGGGCGAGATGACGAAGCACAGGCGCGTGGCGCCCGCCGCGATCATCCGCTCCACCAGGTATTCGCTCACCGCGCGCGGGCGCTCCGTCGGCCCGTCGAGGCGGCTGCCGACCGGCAGGAGCTCCTTGGAGAATGCGAGTGGCTGGATGCGGTTGCCGGTGCCGGCGGCTGGAATGATGCCCCACATGGTCATACCTCACCCGGTGATGCCGCTGCGCCGGACGCGGACGGCTGCACCGGGAGGGCGCATGCGCCGGCCTCCAGCGCGGTGAAGAGCTCGCGTACGCGATGGGTGGCCGTATGTTCGTCAAGTACCCGCTCGCGCGCCCGGTGCGCGATGACGGAGAGGAATTGGGGGGAAAGCTTTAGCGCTTCGATAGCGGCCTCCGTGTCCCTTGCGACCAGCACCTCCGAGCCGGGCTCGAAGAACGCGTCGAGTCCCTCCCAGTCGTCTGTCAGGATAGGCACGCCACAGGCGGCGGCTTCGAAGAGCCGCCCGGAAGGGCAGTAGCCCATCTCGCGCATGACCCGCCGGGTGACGTTGAGCGTGAGACCGCTCGACGAGTAGAACGCGGGATGCTGCTCGGGCGTTACGTGTTGCACGAAGAAGATGTTCTCCGACCACGGAAATGCCGCCGGGTATTGTGCGCCGCCAATCAGGAAACGGCGCTGCGGCAGGCGGCGCGCCGGCGCCACGAACAGTGCCTCCAGCGCGTCCTGCCTGTCCTCGGCATAGGTGCCGAGCCAGGACAGGTCGGCCGCGTAGTGCGGGAGCTTTGCCGCAGGGACATGTACGTCCGGGTCCACGCTGCCATAAAGGGGCGCGACGCGCCTGGCGCCGAGCCGGGTGCGCAAGGCTTCCAGAGCCCGCCCGCCGGTATAGCTCAGCACGAGGTCGAAATCGCGCAGCCCGCGGCTGCCGAGCCACGCAACAGGGTGGCCAGCCCGCACGCAGTCCAGCGTGACGGGCGTATCCATGTCGTAGAAAACAGGGATCGGCGCGCTCGCATCCAGCACCAGGCGGGCGGCGGCGACGCCGTCGGCACAGTAGGACGTCACCATGCCGACGTCGGCCCCGGCGAGCTCTCGGCGGGCCAGCGGGACAACGGTGGCCCAGTCCGGGTACAGGTGCAGGGTCCCGCCGCCCGGCAGTCGTTCCAGATCGCGGTGGCTGGCGTACCAGGGGGCGTCTCGCTCGAAAAACACGACCTCGTGCCCCTCGGCGCCCAGGGCCCGGCACAGTCCCCGCCACAGGGTCGCGTGCCCGTTACCCCAGGAGGAACTGACGGTTAGCCCGAAAATGACCAGCTTCATGCGCGGCGCGGTCCTTTGCCGGATGACGGCGGCAGGTACCCGGTCGACACGCCCGCAGGTGTATCTTGCGCGGCCGTGGACCAGTTTGTACGTGGATGTAAGGTTTATTTTGAACCGCAGGCAGCCAGAAAAGGTGCCTGCGTCGGTAGAATCCGGGGGTGCGGAAAGAAGCGTCGCACCCGGTAGCGCCTACATTCCGGGACACGAGCGCCGGTGTCAAGTGCTGGGCAGGACAACATCCGCGGCGCGTGCTCCGCGAGGCCCGGGAGAAGTCGAGAAGCCGGCCGGGGCACCCTTGTCAGAAGCCGGTGCTTTTTGTATGATGCCCGCCCTTCCAGATGCGGGGTGGAGCAGTCTGGCAGCTCGTCGGGCTCATAACCCGAAGGTCGCAGGTTCAAATCCTGCCCCCGCTACCAACGCTATCTTGTTCGGCCCGGAAACGCTGTTATTG
>CAZSKQ010000087.1:0-14364 GCA_964607425.1 uncultured Woeseiaceae bacterium | reverse complement strand
CCGCTTCCTGCAGGTTCATGCCGAAATCGATCATGTTGACGAGGATCTGCACGTGCCCCTGCGGCTGCATCGAGCCGCCCATCACACCGAAGGACATGCAGGGCTGTCCCTCCTGCATGACGAAAGCGGGAATGATCGTGTGGAATGGCCGCTTGCCGGGCTGGAAAACATTGGCGTGTCCTTCATCGAGGCTGAACAGGGCGCCGCGATTCTGCAGGCAAAAACCGAGGTCGCCGGGAGTCATGCCCGACCCCATGCCGGCGTAGTTGCTCTGGATCAGCGATATCATGTTGCCCTGCTCATCGGCGGCGGTGAGGTAGGTCGTGTCGCCGTTCTCGAGCGCCGCATCGCCCGCCGGACAGGCGTTCGCCGCACGCGCCGGGTCGATCAGCTCGCGCCGCCGGTCGGCATAGGATTGTGCGAGCAGCATTTCCAGCGGCGCGGTGTAAAAGCCAGGATCCGCATAGTATTTCGCCCGATCCTCGTAGACCAGCTTCTTTGCTTCGACGAACGTATGCACGTAATCGGCACTGCCGAACCCCATCGAACGCAGGTCGAAGCCCTGCAGGATGTTCAGCAACTGCAGCGCGGCGATTCCCTGGCTGTTCGGCGGCAGCTCGTACACGTCGTAGCCGCGGTAATTGACGGACAGCGGCGCGACCCATTCCGAAGCGTGCCGCGCCAGGTCCTCGTAGCGCAGGAACCCGCCGTGCCTCGCCATGTACGCCTCGATCTCGCGCGCTATCTCGCCCTTGTAGAAAGCATCGCGGCCGCCGGCGGCAATCTTCTCGTAGGTGCTCGCGAGCCGGGGATTGCGGAACATATCGCCTTTTTCCGGGGCCTTCCCGCCGGGCAGGAAAGTCTCGCTGAAACCCGGAAAGTCGTTCCGGGCCGGTGCGTCCAGCCCCCAGAGATGCGCGATGACCTCGGAGACCGGGAAGCCCTCCCGGGCGTATTCGATGGCCGGCGCGAGGATGTCCTTCATCGGCAGCCGACCGTAGCGCTCGTGCAGCTCGAACCACCCGTCCACCGCACCCGGGACACTCACCGCCAGCGGGCCGAGGTACGGGATTTTACCGAGGCCTTGCTCGCGGAAGTGCTGCAAGGACAGCGATTGCGGTGAGCGCCCGGACGCATTCAGCCCCGTGAGCTCCTGCCTGTTCGCATCCCACACGATCGCGAACAGGTCGCCGCCGATGCCGCAGCCGGTCGGCTCCGCGAGGCCCAGGGCAGCGTTTGCGGCGATGGCTGCGTCTATCGCGCTGCCGCCGGCCTTCAGGATGTCGACTGCGACCTGGGTAGCCAGCGGCTGGCAGGTCGCTGCCATGCCGCGCGCGGCGATGACTTCCGACCGCGACGCGAACGGTTCACCGGCGAGCCGGTCGTAGCCCGTTGTCGTGACGTTAGTCATTGCCGCCCGCGGCAGCGCCGCCGTTCGCCTGATGCATGTTTTTCCACGCCCGCTTGAAAGCCCCGAATGATGCCTAGTTTACAGGGTGATTGAAACTGCGTGCCCATCGCGTCGGCGAGACGCTATGGCGGGCTCGCCGATGGGGAGTTTCCGGGGTTATGATGCCTGCATGACAACCACAAGCTACGCCGATCCAGCCGTCCTCCGCGAGCTCTACCCCGCGCACGTGAGAGAAATGCAGGCACGCCATGACCGGGCCCTCGAGCAGGCCGGAGCCGGTCACGCCGTTATCTTTTCGGGCGCTCCCGAGCCGGTTTTCCTGGACGATTCGCACTATCCGTTCAAGGCCAATCCGCACTTCGTGAGCTGGCTGCCGCTGACGAATACGCCGTTGTCCTATCTCGTCTATACGCCCGGCGAAAGGCCGCGGCTCATTTATTACCAGCCGAAGGACTACTGGCACACCCCCCCTGCCGCCCCGGCCGGCTTCTGGACCGATCATTTCGACATCCACGTGGTGCACACGCCGGAGGAAGCGGCGACGTTCCTGCCGGAGAACCGCGAGCACTGCGTCCTGCTCGGCAAGATACTTGACGAGGCGCAGGCCTTCGGCATCGAGCGTATCAACCCGACCACGATGCTCAACCGGCTGCATTACGCGCGCGGCATCAAGACGCCCTATGAACACGAGTGCATGCGCGGGGCGTCCCGCCGCGGCGTCGCCGGCCATCGCGCGGCCGAGGAAGCCTTCCGCGAGGGTTTGCCCGAGTACGACATCCACCTGGCCTATTGCCGGGCCGTCTCGCACACCGAACCCGAGCTGCCCTACGGCAATATCGTGGCGCTGAACGAAAACGCCGCGGTGATGCACTACCAGCACCAGGCCCGCGAGGCGCCTTCCGAGATTCGCTCGTTCCTGCTCGATGCCGGGGCGCAATGTCACGGGTATGCCTCGGATATCACGCGCACCTGGTCCTACAAGTCCCGCGAATTTCGCGATCTCGTGGAGCGCATCGACACGCTGCAGCAGGAGTTGGTCGGCGAGGTCCGCGCCGGAGTCGATTTCATCGAATTGCACCTGCTCGCGCACCGCAAGATTGCCGGCGTGCTGCAGGACCTGGAGCTCGCCTCCGGAAGCACCGATGCCCTGATCGCCAACGGCGTGACCAGCGCGTTCTTCCCCACGGGACTGGGTCACCTGCTCGGTATCCAGGTGCACGATGTCGGCGGCTTCATGGCGGACGAAAGCGGCAGGACAATCGACCGGCCAAGCGGTCACCCGTACCTGCGCCTCACGCGCAAGCTCGAGGAGGACATGGTGCTGACGATCGAGCCGGGGCTGTACGTGATCGACATGCTGCTCGACAACCTGCGCGGCACCCCCGGATACGACATGGTGAATCACGCGCGAGTGGAGAAGTTCCGGCCCTTCGGCGGCGTGCGCATCGAGGACAACGTGCGCGTCCTCAAAGACGGCCACGAAAACTTCACCCGCACCGCCTTCGCAACCCTCCTGTAGGAGCGCGCACCGCGCGCGACCTCCCCCCCGTCGCTCGCGCATCCACGCGCGGCCGCGGTCCCCGTCTCCTCACTACCATCGCCGCCGATAGCGATCTTCCGACAGGAATAGATATTTTTGACGGCAGCAAGATGCCAACCTAACGTTAATGGATTTTGTTGCGCCCCTGTTGCGTGATTGAGAATAGATATTCTTGATCGGCCTGCACGCATCGTTCTAGGTTGAACCTGCCTCGATAGCGTGACGATCCAGTCGGCAGAAGGCCGCGCGGAGAAAAATGCTCAACCAACAGCGCCAAAGGATCCGGCACGCCTGAAGATTGCGGAGCAAGAGAAGGCACAGCAGGAGAAGCGTAGTGGGGGAACGCGGAATGCAATTCTTTCCCGATGTAATCGAGATCGGCCGCTACAGCGACGGGGCCGGGCATGAATTCTCATTGGTCATCGATCGGCGCTCGCCGAAAGCCCCGGTCGTGTTCGATCGTGAATTTGAGCGTCCACTGGTGCACCTTGACGTACATCGAGCGTCGAGAGGCGCCTGCGCATGGAATTGACCTATGCAGGTAACAACCCGGGGCGAGCGCATTAGAAGCTACGAGGGGAGCAACGGCGTTCATGATCGTGCGTATGGCGCTCATGACCGTGTATATGAGGGCGTGAAGGCACGCATTATCGCGCACGATCCGCCGTCTGGAAGACGCATCCAGACGGGGCCGCTCGCGGAGCAGTTGTACGTCAGCGTCACGCCCGTTCGCGAAGCGCTCACTCGCCTGGCCGCGGAGCGGGTCATCGAGGAAATCCCCAAAGCGGGTTTTTTCGCGAAGGAGATTTCGGAGTCGGAAATCGCCGATCTCTATCGACTGCAGCAATTGCTGCTGGAATGGAGTCTCGGAGACATCCGCAATGACGGGCGAGCACCGGGACTCCTGAAACCGCCTGATCTTGCGAGCCACCTGGGCGTTCTACCGGAGCGAGGAAAGCGAACTCCCGCTCGCATGGCATTGCGCGTCATGAATGAGCTGACCCTTCACATCGCTCGCCAGTCCGGCAACGCGGACGTCATTCATATCGTGGGCAACATCAATGACCGCACATATTACGTACGGATGAAAGACCATGAAGCGTTCGGAGATCCGGAAAAAGAGCTTTTCCGCCTTTGCCAGGCCTATTACCGGCGGGAGTTCGACCGGGTACGTGCGGGGCTGGAGGCATTCTTCCGGCAGAAGATCGTTCGGCTGCCTGAACTCATCCGACAGCTCCGGGGAGCCTCGCCGGGGGCTTCGGCCGGGTGACTGCAAAAGCCAAACCCCTGCATAGAGCGCTGGGCGAGGCGATTTCCCTTGCCGTGGCCGAAACGGACAGTTTCATAATAAGGCGTCTCGCGCTGACGCTGATACTCGTTTTCGGTACCGCGGCGTTAGCGGCGCTGAGCCCCATTGCGCTCAAGTACGCAGTGGACGGCCTCGCAAGCCTTCAAAATGCCGGTTCCACCCCGGGAGCCCAGGTAGGCGCACATTCTCCGGGGACTGCGTCGGCCGTTCTTACGCCGACGGCTCTCCTTGGCCTCTACATCGCTGCCCTCTGGCTATCGCGTTCACTGGGCGAGGCACGCTGGTTATTTTTCGGAACGGCGGATCAACGTTTGCATCGCCGCCTTAGCCGCCGGCTGCTCGCTCATATCATCGACCTGCCGATGGCGTTCCATCTCGACCGCAAGACCGGCGCCCTGAACCAGACGCTGGTGCAGGGGCTCGCGGGCTATCGCATCCTGACGAACCATCTCGTGTTCACGGTTTTGCCGACACTTGTCGAGGTGGTGGTTACCGGGGCGGTATTGGCCGCCCTGCTGGATCCGGAGTTCCTGGGTATCCTGGCCGTTTCGCTGGTCGTCTACGCCATCGTATTCGCGATCGGCGCCAGGCGCATCATCGGGCCCACCCGCGAAGTCTCGACAAGCCAGGTTGAGGCGCATGCGACCATGACGGACAGCATTCTCAATGCGGAGACCGTCAAGTGCTTCAATGCAGAAGCCCAGGTCCGCGACCGCTATGACGGTGCTTTAGCGGAAACCGAGCGCCACTGGTCGCTCTTTTATTGGCGGAAATCGGCAAACGGCCTGCTCGCAGCGGCAGTTTTCGCCCTGTCAATGGGCGCAGCGGTGCTGCTCGGCGCTGTCCGGGTGCGGCAGGGCGCTCTATCGATCGGCGATTTCGTCGCACTCAATGCCTACATGCTGCAGCTCGTTCGGCCCCTGGAGACGCTGGGCCTTGCATTTCGCGACATCGCTCATGGCGCGGCGTTCGTCGAAAAGATGATGGCGCTCATGGGGCGGGAGCGGGAAGAAAAAAGACCGCCGGAAGGGAGAGGCCTCACCGTCATTGAAGGCGGCGCGCGGCGGGCGGACGGGACCGCCGGCGCGCTCGATGTGCGCGGCCTTTCCTTTTCTTATTTGCCGGGCCGACCGGTTCTCGAGAACATTCACTTCGCCATTCGGCCCGGCGAGACAGTCGCCGTTGTGGGCAAGAGCGGCGCCGGCAAATCGTCTCTC
The DNA here is from genome assembly GCA_964607425.1 of uncultured Woeseiaceae bacterium. Lineage (GTDB taxonomy): Bacteria > Pseudomonadota > Gammaproteobacteria > Steroidobacterales > Woeseiaceae > IDS-8. The sequence continues at coordinate 8,887 of CAZSKQ010000087.1, read as the reverse complement.
GTACGGCTATTGATGCGTTTCTACGAGCCGGCCAGCGGCGAGATCCTCCTCAACGGGCAATCAATTCGTGACCTGCCGCTGGAAGAATTGCGGCGGGCAATCGCGATCGTGCCCCAGGACACGGTCCTCTTCAACGATACCATTCACTACAACATTGGCTTCGGGCAGCCCGGGGCCGGTCGTGCCGAGATCGAGCGCGCCGCCCGGTTCGCGCACATTCATGAGCGAATCATGGAGATGCCGAACGGTTACCGTACCATCGTAGGCGAGCGGGGTCTCAAGCTTTCCGGGGGCGAAAGGCAGCGTGTATCGATCGCCCGCGCCATACTCAAGCGGCCCCGGATGTTTATCTTCGACGAAGCAACCTCGTCGCTGGATGCGAGGACCGAGCAATCGATCCTCGACCATCTCATCGAGATCTCGCGGCACATGACAACCCTCATCATCTCGCATCGCCTGTCGATGGTCGCACACGCTGACGAGATCCTGGTGCTGGAGGCGGGGCAAATCATCGAGCGTGGGCGCCACGAGGCGCTGCTTGAGAAGAACGGCACCTACGCCGCCATGTGGCGAACGCAGAACACGCCGGAAAAGGAAGGGCTGTTCGCAAGAAAGGAAACGGCTTGAAATCTCCATGGCGAGGCCTTCGATTCGACCGCGCCTCGCATGGTCGAACAATATAAAGTGAATATATTCCTGTTGTGGCGTTCCTCCTCTCCTTAGCATCGATTTCTCCTCCAGCGAAGCCGGGCACCGTTCGTCCGTCCTTGAACTTGAGGCCTGAAAACGATGAACGCCCCCGCGGATGCTTATCTTCTCCTGACCAGGCAGACTTTCGTGGCACTGACGGACGATACGCTCGTCTTCCTGGAGCTGCACAACGACAACTACTCCTGCCTCGAGCGCCGGCACACGAAACCCATAGCCCGCTTGCTCGGCCTGCACGCCACGGATGACAACGACGTTGCTGAAGTGATCCCGGCAAAAGAAAGCGAGGATGTCTTCACGGTCATTGACGACCTTATTGACCGCGGCCTCGTCACGCGCGACCCGAAAGAAGGGAAGCGGGCCGAGTTCGTCACTCAACACAGTGAGCTCAGGGAAATGCTCGGCTACATGCCGGGCGAAGCGCCCCGAATCAGCTTCAAAGACGTTGCACGGTTCTTCAAGGCCCTGATAGTGACGAAGTCGCTCCTGAAGTTCGCATCGATGGAGCGCATTGTCACTCGCGTCAAACAGCGAAAAGACCGCTATTACGCAAAGGGTGGGTTCATGCTGGATGACGAGCGGGTAAATGAACTCGTCGAGACCTACAAGATATTAAAGCCCCTTTTCGTAACGGTGAAGGACCAGTGCCTTTTCAACTCGCTCTTCCTGATCGAGTTCCTCGCCTGCTACCGGGTCTATCCAAACTGGTATTTCGGCGTGCGCCTGAATGAGTTCTACGCACATTGCTGGGTTCAAGGTGGCAACGTGATCTATGACGACTTCATCCAGATTACCTGCCAAAACCAGCCGATCATGGCGGTCTGAGAAGGACCCGCACATGACCATGTACCGTTACATGACGTTTATGTCGAGCCGAAGCGATCGTGAGGCGGCGCGGATCGCGAAGTTCCTTGCGGCGAAGCTCCACGAGGTTTCACCACATGAGTGGAGTCTGGCCTGGGACGGCCCCGGTCTCGCCATTTATCACTCCGGCGAATATAAAGGCCGCATGCAGACGTACCGTCTGCAAGGCGAACGGGGTGCCGTCCTGGGCCGGCTTTTCAGGAACGATTACACGTCTGTCGTCGACGATCTCGATGAGTTTGAGTCACGCAAGTGCCTGGAGACCCGGGGCCAGCGCTTGATAGACCAGTACTGGGGCCAGTATGTCGCGTTCCTGAACGACCGTGAAACCGGCGCGCGTTACGTCATGCGTGATCCTACGGGAGCTTTTCCGTGCTTTCATACCCCGTTCCGTGGCGTGACGATTTACTTTTCGGATATGCAGGATGCCGCGCATTTTGATTTCCTGCCGTTTACGGTGAACTGGGAATATTTGCGAGCCAATATCTTGCTCCCTATGCTCCAGAAGACGATCACGGGCCTCAATGAGGTTTCGGAAGTGTTGCCGGCGGAGTGCGTGGAGATCACGCCTTTTGAGAGGCGGAGCCGGTTCTCCTGGGATCCGACGGAGATTTCGCAAACAGATGTTGTGGACGACCCTGAAGAGGCGGCGGAATTGTTGCGGGAAACCGTGAAACGCGCAATCGGTGCGCTCGCCGGTTGCTACGACCGGATTTTTCACAATCTCGGCGGGCTGGACTCTTCGATCGCACTTGCCTGCATGGCTCAGGCGCCGAACCGGCCGGAGATTACCTGCATCACCAACTATACCAAGTCACCGAGTGGCGAGGAGCGGTGCTACAGCCGCCAGGTTACGGAACAGTACGAAGTCGACTTATTGGAATGGGAACTCGATTACCGTAAGGCTGATCTTTCCAGAATATTTACATCGCTCAAGCTGGCGCGTCCACACGGATTTTTCGATTGCAAGGGTTTGACCGGCGTGACCCTTTCATTGGCGAAAGAAAAGGGGGCGCAGGCGCTGTTTTACGGCGTTGGCGGCGATAATGTCTTTCATCAGGCGCCTTTTAATTTCGGCGCTCTCGACTATGTGCGACGTCACGGGCTGCTCGGCAAGGATGCGTTCAAAATTTCGATGGAAGCATCGCGCTATGGCCGGAAATCGCTTACAAGCACGATTCTCGCCATGCTGCGTGAGTCCCTCGCGCCGGTACCATGCCGCGACTATATTCAAAAGGAGGTATTCGCAGAAACTGAGCTCGATCTTGTCAACCCGGCATTTTTCGAGAGGGATGGCGTTGAGCAATTCCTGCACCCCTTGTTGTGCCCGCATGCGCGTGACCTGAAAGGAAAATATTTACATGCTCTCATGTGTGCACTTTTTTCAATGGAGTACTATGACCATTGGGACATTGACTATTGCGCCCCTCGTGTGCGCGTTTTCTTGACACAACCGATCATTGAAACCTGCCTGCGCGTGCCTTCCTGGATCATGACCCATGGCGGCGTCGATCGAGGGCTGGCGCGCAAAGCGTTTCAGAATGATCTGCCACGGGATGTCGTCAGACGGTTCTCAAAATCGGCGCCTAGCGAATATTACAATGACATTTATGACCACAATCTCGACCTACTACGCGAGTACCTCCTAGACGGCGCCATGGTGCAACGCGGTGTATTGCTGCGGGACAAAGTGGCGGCGGCTTTCCAGAAACCCGATCCCCGCTTAAACACAAGGAAGTTCATGATATTGAGTTACTTTGCCACTGAGATTTGGCTCAGGGGATGGGCGGAGCGACCGGTGAGGCGCTTAAAAAAATTGGAGATTGCCGTGTGATTCACCAAGTCATCGCCCTGCAGGCGACAGGTGACCGATATGATTGATCTTGGCAAACTTTCCGAACACACCAAAGGTCCTGACTCTGGTGCTGGCGTTGGCACAGAAGCGTATTACACGCCATAACAGTGGCCGTTCTCGCCGAGGACTTCTCCGCCGTCGTCGACGGTTCCATCCCAAAGCCAGCCTTACGGCAGTCGACGTCAAGCCAAAACCGCTCTGCCTGAATCCTGAATAATATAATCACTTTATATTAATAGGAATGCCTGCAAACAGAGCATAGAGTCATCTTTACCGGCGCAACCGGTAATGTACTAACTAAACCTTGGAAAGGAGAACGTTATGAACGATCTTGGCAAGATCTCTGAAGCTACGAAGGGCATTCCGCAGACCGTGGGTCTGGACGACCAGGGCCGCCAAAAGGTTTCGTAGTTGAAAAGCAGCGTGCCGCACGTCGTGCGGCACGCTGCCCATTCTTCTTCCTTAGCTGGCCCTCAACGTTCAGCTCGGCGTTCGGATGTTGCGCGCATCTTACGCCATCGAGCATATTGAGCAGTCTTCTCGATATCCGGATCCTCATACTGCTGAAGCCAAAACCGGAACCAGTCAAGATTGCGTTCCGCCGATTCCTTTTGCAGGCGAGGAATGCGCAGACCATGACCGGTTTTTGGATAAATCACGAATTCCGCGGGCATGCCGGCGTATAGGGCAGCCTTGACGGCGCCCATCATGGATATCGCCAGGCTCTTCGCACCTGCCTCAAATAATACGGCCGTATCAAGGCCCTTAAAGTGCAAATCCGGTGACAATTCAATATACCCGGCTGGATTGTCGTAAAGACTTGCGCCATAGTGCAAATCGTGCGCTAGCCGATTCAGCCAGCCGGGCATTAGATTGTAATTTATAATTTTGTTTAGAGTACCTTCCGCAAATGATCCAGCTATGAACCGATTTTCCGTTGTCATAGCAAATGGCGCCAGCCATGCCCCATGACTTTGTCCGGCAATTCCGAGGCGCGCCGGATCGGCCACCCCTTCGGCGATAAGGTAATCGATGCCCGTTATTATGTCGTCAAGCGGCTCTTGATCCGATGCGCTTGCCGCCTCAAACTCGTATCCGAACGTGCTGGTTCCACGATAGTTCGGAATGAATATCGCGATGCCGTTAACGGCAAATACCTCAAACGGATAGGGCCACATCCCACGATATTTCGAAAAATACAAGGCGAATTCATTCGTGAACGCAAACTTCGGGCCGCCGTGAACAAAGGTGATCAGCGGCCATGGTTTGCCATTGTCATCGTTCGGCTTCAGCAACCATCCCTGTACCGACGTCCCGTCTTTGCTTTGCCAGACGACTTCCTTTGCGCGTGGAAGCGTCTTGTCGGCGATAGTGCGGTTCAAATGAGTGAGTTGCGTTAGCTCACCACCACCTCGCCATATGTACACTTCCGGCGGCCGCTCCATATTTTCATTGACAAAAGCCGCCGTTGTAAGATCCCCGCTGAAACGAACGAATGAAATAGCCCCGTCAATATTCTCGAATATGCGGGCTCTTTCAAATCCCGACGGCGTCATCTCATACAATGAAGGTATAGCGCGAATCGTCCTCTCGGAATACAGAGTATCCTCGTCAACGGGAAGGAATACGGGCTTTGCATTGCTTCCATGCCCATCGATACGGTGCCAGACGTGCTTTTCGCCCGCCGCCTGTGGATCCTTCGAAAGGTCGACCACAGACCATTCTGTTTTCCATCCCCGTCCACTTCGGTCTTCTTCCGTGCGATGGACAAATAGCCTACGCTCTCCCGGCATCCATGCCCCCCCAGAGTAGTATCTGCTTTTTTCTGGCGCCCACAGCAGGCGTCCGTGGAAAATAGCTCGAAACGTTCCGGTCGACGTGCCATACACGCCAAGGCTTGTATATCTCTCAGAAAAGGGCACATCCGGAATGTCGCGGTCGACATAGGTAATTGACAATAGGCTGGCATCCGACGACCAATAAAAGCTCATTATTTTCCCCGGCGCCGGCACCGGAACGCGTTCTGCATTCCTTACACCAAGTCGTTTGAGCCAAAGCTGGTTCGGAGTTGTTGCGGCGAGATTGGGAAACTCCGGGTCAACAAATTGATAAACTGTAGTGTACTCGGGGTTGATGACAACTCCCTTATCACCATGAAACAAGCGCTCATATACCGGAACCGAACTATCGATGGTTTGCGTCAACCAAGCGAGCGATGAACCATCGGGCGCCAGTTGGAATGCGGTGACCGGCAACTCACTATTTGTATACTGTCGGGATCTGTTTGATGCGGTGTCCGTCGACATGACCTGCACCGTACCTTCGACACGCAGTAAGTAAGCCAGTTCATGCGTTCCCGGTATCCAAGCGAAGTTTCTTCCTTCCTGGAGCTTTTCAATCCTTACAGCTTTTGCCCCAGGTTTTGTAGCGCTGATGAACACGGTTCGGGCGGTGTTGTTTTCCTCAAGCGATGGTGACTCGATGACATAGGCTACCATCTCACCGTCAGACGACAACACAAGTTCCGTAACGCGATTGAGCTTAAAATAATCGTCTATTGTGAACAGCTCATTGCCGCCAGCGCTTGCGTTCGAATCAGTGCATAGAACAGACACTGCAACAAGCAGTGGCAGAATTTTATTCAAGCTCATCATTCTATTCGCTTTGCTCAAAAGGCACTGACTCGCACACATGGCGAAGCGTTAGCCTGGTTATCCGAACACATCAACTGCCAAGGTCAGAACGCTTTGGTCAGCTCAATTGCGAGAAAGCGTCCACGTGGACTGGCATTGGTTGGATCGAAACCGACGAGGCTAAACTCCGGTATGCTCCGCACCGACGGTGGATCTTCGTTGAGGATATTGATACCGCTTAAGCGTAGTTCAGCATTCGAGAGAGCACTCGCGTCCGATAAAGCACTCAACTCGAATGCCAATGAGGCATCTACGGTCGTCCAGGAGGAGATGGAATTCGCCTCAGGCAGGTTCGTCTCCTTGTAACCATCCCTGTGGTTCAAAGAGAGGTTGAAAGCCATGCCATTGCGAGCAAATCCGAGGTGAGCGCGCAGGTTCAAGTCGATTGGATTTAAAAGAGTATTGATAGTGTCAATGGGATCGGTCACGACGCTCGCTTGCTCTATGCGATCGTCGATGAACGAGCCGCTGAGGCCCGCAACGTATGTGGTGCCGTTCCGTGTTTCGAATGTGTATTCTGCTTCGAAATCGTAGCCTGACATTTTCGTCTTCGCGAGATTACGGATCACAAGCATGCGTGTGATGGCAAAAGCGTTCAGTGGATCAACGTCACCGAAGATAAGGGGCGGTTCGATCGCGCTATTCAGAAGCGCACGGATCTGGTCCTGGCTCGGATCAAAAATGACCGTCCCGGGAGGAAAAGCGCCAGGATCCTCAAACGCAATGTTCAACGCCGCAAAAGGAGTCTGGCCTCCCGGAACCGGCGCCTGGTTCAACCGGTTTCTGAAATCCACGTCAAAATAAGACATGGACAATGCAAAACTTTGGCGTCCGGCTTGATAATCGATGTCGAATCCGGCGGTGAATGAAGTCGACTCTTCGGCATCGAGATCCTCGGCCGTTCCGATTTCACCGATCACTACTACATCGGCGATCGAAGGGTCCGGCGGTGTCAATCCGAAAAGGCCGTTGATAAACGCGCTGGAATAGACTTGTAACAGAGTATCGTCCGCGACCGCGCGCCCAAGAGACGGTGGATTGAACGACGTTCCGTAGGACGAGCGGAAGCGCAGCATGTCGTTCACCTGCCAGATAATCCCGACCTTCGGATTTGCCGTGGACCCGAAGTCGCTGTACTTCTCTATGCGGCCGGAGACATTCAATTCCAAACGTTGAACTGTCGGCAAATTCTGCGATGGCCCGATCAGCGGAATCAGAATTTCGCCATACGCTGCTGCAATGTCTCGGCGTCCGTTGAAGCGACCAAACTGACTATCGATACCCTCATGACGGTAGCTGAGGCCGGCGGCAAGTCGCGCCGGATCGGCGGGAAATGGGAAAAGGGGCCCGCTCACGCGCAGATCGGCGGCAAACAGATCCGATTGTTCATGTCGACTGCTTTCTGGAACGCTGTCTCCGCGCAGCAACACGACTTGGTCTGATTCAAACTGGCCATAATTAAGTGACGCGTCGACGAACCATTCGGGTCGGAAGCGCCATGTAGACGATATGCCGGTGTTAAAAGTCTCAACATCAGCAATCGTGTCGCGGGTACCGGAGCTGAGCGTGCCGACGCTCGCGGTGTCCCGAGCTGAATAAAGTGCCTGCCCGGAGAGGCTCAAGGAATCGCTTACCTCGAGTTTTCCTGCTGCGACAATACTCTGTCGTTCCTGGCGTGGAATCAGGGATCGAGGGGGCAACGCATCCTTAGCGAAACTGCGGTCACTGGCGAAAAGTTCGTTTTGCTGTAAATATTCATAGGTGATCATCCCGTTGCCGCGACCCCAGTTCCGCCCGGCTAACACGGAGGCACGATGCTCTGTCAAACCACCGTCGGTCGTGTCACCGTAGCGGAGCGAAACCTGTTGGCCATCATAATCGTCGCGCAGGATGAAGTTCGCGACGCCCGCAATGGCATCCGCGCCGTAGATCGAGGAGGCTCCGTCGGTCAGAATTTCCACCCGTTCCAGCGCTGAGGCTGGGATCATCGAGATGTCGACGAAGCTGCCCACGAGCGAGGCTGGTGCCATTCGATGCCCGTTCAAGAGCACCAGAGTTGAACCGGCGCCGAGGCCGTGTAGGTTGATGCTTGCCCCGAATGAGCTGTTGAACGTAGCCTCACGATCATTCGGCAGGACGCCGATCTCTGGATTGGAGCCGCCCGTGAAGTTCTGCGGCAAGGTGCGGATGAACTCGAATGTCGTAGCAAAGCCGCTTTTCTCAATGTCCTCTCTGCCAAATACACGCACCGGGGAACTCTCCGGCGCAATGCCACGGATGTTCGTGCCCGTAACGACGATCTCTTCAATCGGCCGTCGCCCTCTTGCAACGTCGTCGGACTTTCTTGCCCGTGCGGCCGGCAGCCCGCCCTGATCACGCGACCCGCCGGCTCCCACAGCCATTGCGTCCTGTCGCAACGCGGCGGAGAGGCGCAACTCCCCAGTCCGAAAGCTCATTGGACTCGGGACGGGGTTGACCTCGATACCGGAGTCGGACGAGATACTCGCTTCTAATCCTGTGCCGTCCAGCAGTAAGTCGAGAGCCTCCTGCCGGGTGTAGGTGCCGAAAAGCGCATTGGCTTGAACGTCTTCGTATCCATCGGAGATGAATAAGAGCTGCACGCGTGCTTGGCGCGCAAACTCGCCCAAGGCGGCGGGAACCGTCTGTACCGGGATGTTGAATTCGATCCGGATCTGATTGGAGCCGTAATCATCGGCGAGCGCGAATGGCGCCGCGGCCAGCAACAAAACAGTCACTAGTTGTGATG
>CAZSKQ010000086.1:0-14621 GCA_964607425.1 uncultured Woeseiaceae bacterium | reverse complement strand
GTTGTAACCCCATTGTGAGTGCAGATGGGAACCCTGCGGTTGCTGCATCGGTTTCATATCAAAGAACAGAATCATGGCTGCGTTGGTTGTTGGAGCAAGTTTGCGACAAGCTCCGCTGAGGCATTGCAGTTACAGAACGGAGAAGCGGTAGCTCAGCTGGTATAGCCCGCTTCATTTTGCATAATGAGAAGCGCGCCTCCAGGATCCCGGGTCGTACCTCTCCAAAGGAAACGGCAGCGCCGCTAGATCACATTGACGGAGCCTGCGGAATCACTGCCCAGCTCACGTACCGCGTCGATACGAGAGAACAAGAAGCAAGAAGCGTACCCTGCACCTCAGTGCGTGTCGGCGACCGTTCCCGCGTGCCTCAGCTCCCTGGCAAGGCGTTTCGACTCTTCCGCGCGGGCCGAGGAGAAGCGCGCGATCAGGAGGTACAGCGCGGGCGTCAGGTAGAGCGTGAAAATTGCCGCCAGCCCAAGGCCGCCGAATACCACCCAGCCGATCGACGACCGCGCCTCGGAGCCGGCGCCGCCGGAGAGAATGAGCGGCAGGCCCCCGAGTACCGTGGCGATCATCGTCATCGTTACCGGGCGCAACCGCACCGCTGCGCCGGCCTCGATGGCTTCGCGTATAGCCAGCCCGCGGTCGCGCAGCTGGTCGGCAAACTCGACCAGCAATACGCTGTTCTTCGCCATGAGTCCTATAAGCAGAACCAACCCGATCTGCGAGTAGATGTTGACTGACGTGCCGGTAAGGAACAGCGCCAGCACTGCCGCCGCGACTCCGAACGGAACGATCAGCGTCACTACTACCGCGCTCGTAAATCCTTCGAATTGCGCGCACAACACGAGGAAAACGACCGCGAGCGCAATCGCGTAAGTAACCGCGACCTCGCGCGAAGTCTCCTCCAGCGTCGCGGCCTCGCCGAGCAGTACCATGGAGATGTTCTGGGGCAGCGTCTCGTCCGCAAGAGCGCGCAGGTCGTCGACTGCCGATTGCAGCGGGTATTTGCCCACGAGCTGCATGTCGATCTGGATTGCCCGCCGTTGCGCCTGCCGATCAAGGTGTGCCGCGACGCCCTCTTCCTTCAACGTGACGACGGAAGAGAGCGGCAGCAGTGTGCCGTTGGTCGTGCTTACGTACAGGTTCACGAGATCTGTGGGATCGTTGATTTTGCCACTGGAGGATTCGAGCAGGATCGGGATCGCCTCGTCCTCGACGTTGAGGTCCACGAGCTCGTCGCCATCGATCATGGCGCGTAGCGTTACGGCAAGATTATTGAGGTCGATCCCGAGATCGGCGGCGCGGCGCCGATCGATCTCGACCGATAGCTGTGGCTGCGTCGGGTCGTATGAAATCTGCGGCTGCTCGATGTTCGGGAGCCGGTCCTCGATATTGCGCACGAACGCCTGTGTAGCCTCGAAGATCTGGGCGTACTCGTTGCCGATCAGCGCTACCCGGAGGTCGCCACCGCCGCGGCGGAGATCGAGGCTGTTGGTGCTGAACACCGTTACGCGCGCGCCGGGAATCTGCGCCAGGTCGCGTTCGATCGAGGCGACGATCTCCTGCTGGCTACGGTCTCGTTTGTCCCAATCGACCAGCGGCATCCTGACACGCGCGCGATTGGGATCCCAGCCGCCCACCACCGTGTACAGTCCTTGCCCGATGCCGCTATCGACCAGCGGCTGCAGGACCGCCTCCATTTTTTCCGCTTGCCGGTCCATGTAGCCGATGCCGACGCCGTCCGGTCCCTGCGCCATGGCGTAAACGAGCCCGCGGTCCTCGGGCGGAATGAGCTCCTTGTCCAGGGTGCGGAACAGGCCGAAAGCGGCTGCCGCGAAGATCAGCGAAATCACCAGCGGAATCACCGGGTGATCCAGCGAGAACGCGAGCGAGCGCCGGTAGAGTTCCTTCAGGCGATCCCCGAAGGCAACGATCCCCTGCCGCAGCCTGCTCCCGCCGCCTTCCTCGGGCAGGCGCGACGCCGCGGCCGGCACCAGTGACAGCGACACGAACGCCGAGATCGCGACGGCCACGGCCATGACCGCGCCGAACTCCCGAAACAGCCTGCCGGCCGTGCTCGGCAGGAAGGCAATCGGCACGAACACGGAAACCAGCACCGCGGTGGTGGTGATGACGGCGAAAAAGACCTGGCGGGTGCCGAGCACCGAAGCCGCCCGCGCACCCAGCCCTTGCGCCCTGCGCCGCTGGATGTTCTCGAGCACGACGATCGCATCGTCCACCACCAGCCCGGTCGCGAGCACCAGCGCCAGCAAGGTGAGGATGTTGATCGAGAAGCCGAACAGCCAGATCGCCGCGACGGTGCCGATCAGCGATATCGGGATCGCGACGCTTGGCACCAGCGTGGCCCGCAGCGAGCCCATGAACAGCCAGATCGCCGCGATCACGATGCCGATCGTGAAACACAGCGTGAACAGGACCTCCTCGACCGCGCTGCGGATGAACAAGGCATTGTCGTGGGTGACCAGGAGTTCCAGGTTGTCGTAGCGCTCGTTGAGCCGCTCCACCGCCCGGTGTACGCCGTCCGATATCTCGATTGTGTTCGACTTCGCCTGCCGCAAAATTCCGAGGCCGATGGCCGGGCGCCCGTCGAGGCGCGTATAGGCAGTGGCGTCCTGGGGTCCGAAATACACGTTGGCGACGTCGCCGACGCGAACGTTGCCCCGGATAATGATGTCCGCGGCTTGCGCGGCCGTTACCACCGAGGCATCCGCACGCACGATCAGCTCCTGGTCGGCGGAGCGGAAGCTGCCGGCGGGCACGTCGAACGGCGCCTGCCGCAGCACCTGCGCGACGTCCGTGACTGAGAGCCCGTAGCTCGTCAGCCGCAAAGGATCGACGACCACGCGCAGCATGCGCTGGCGGGCGCCGTAGAGCTGCACGTCGGCAACACCGTCGATGGAGATCAGTTCCGGCACGATGTCCTTCTCGACGATGCGCGTGATCTCTTCCTGCATCAGCTGGTCGCTCAGGACCGCGAGGTTGACGACCGAATCCGAATCGTTGTCGGCCTTGACGATCACCACCTCTTCGAGCCGGTCTGGCAGCCTGCGCATGACCCGGCTCACCGCCTCCCGCACGTCGGAAGCGGCGCTGTCGAGATCGACGCCGGGCCGGAACTCGATACGCAACCGCCCCTGGTTCTCCTCGGACGTGGAGCTGATGTTGTAGATGCCGGAGACGCGGGACACCGCGCCTTCGAGGATGCTGACCACCTCGGCATCCATCGTCTCGGGCGAGGCGCCGGGGTATTCCGCGCGCACGCTCACGATCGGGCGGTCGACGTCGGGCAGCTCCCGGATCTCGACGGACAAAAGCGCCGCGAAACCGGCCAGCAGGATCAGGAGATTGACGACGAGCACCAGCACCGGGCGCCGGATAGAGAGGCTCGGCAGGTCGTTCATCTGCGGGTGGGCGGCGTCCGTCGAATCGTCGAATCCAGCGTCCTCCGGATTCTTGTCGGACTCCGCCACGTCAGTCTGTCCCGGCGGCGGCCTGCCCGCCCCCGTCGTACGCGCGACCCGCAAGGCTCGGCCGGTCGTAGGTCACTTCCATCCCCTCGCGCACGCGCTGGATGCCCTCGACGACGATGAGGTCGCCTTCGTTCAGCTCCGGCGCTTCCACCAGCACGTGGCCTTCCTGCCGCTGCACGATGGCCACCGGCGTCCGGCGCGCCCGCTGGTCCATCACCGACCAGATGTATGCCCCTTCCGCGCCCCACTGGACACCGGTTTCGGGGATCATGGGATAGGGAATCCCGGGCAGGTTCATGGTCACCCGGAAACTCATGCCGGGCCGCAGCCGGTCGTCCCGGTTATCGACCAGCGCACGTGCCACGAACGTGCGCGTGAGCGGATCGATGCGGCTGCCGATGTCGATCACCTCCCCGAAAGCGGCCGGCTCCCGGCTGTGCCAGGTAGCGACCTCGACGTCGTCCTGCGTCGTCAGCCGGCCGATCAGCGTCTCCGGAACTTCGAAACTGACCAGCAGCGAGCTGCGGTCATCGAGGCTCGTAATCATCGTGTTGGGATTCACCCGGTCGCCCGGGTCGACATCGGTGATGCCGACGAAACCTGCGAACGGTGCTTCGATGGTGCGGTAATCGAGGGCGATGCGGGCGCGCGCGAGCTCGATGCGGGCGGCCTCCACCGCCGTGCGGGCGGCATCCAGCGCGGAGGGCGTCACGGCGCCGCTGTCGCCGGTGCGCTGGTAGCGCTCGTAGAGCCGCTGTGCATCCTCGAGTCTCACCTGCGCGAGGGCGACGGCGAGTTCCTCGTCGCGCTGGTCGAGCTCGATCAGCACGTCGCCCTTCGCGACTTTCTGGCCCGGCTCGAAGTTGACGGCCACCACCTCGCCGGAGACGGCCGGATGTATGGCAATGGACTGCACGGCACGCGAGGTGCCGACGGCTTCCACCCGGGTGCCTGCCTCGTTGAATTCCAGGGGAGCCACGATCACCCTCACCAAAGTATCGCGCTGCGTGACGGCTTCCGCGCCATCCTCGGAGCAGGCCGACAGCAGCGGCGCGCAGAGCAAGGCGCCGGTGAGCGTGATCAGGGATCGTTTCATGCAAGTCCCGCGGGCAATGGTCCTGAAAGCCAAGCTTTGGACAGATCAATGGGCAATATTACTGCACTCCCTGGGCTGAAGACGTGACGAATTGCCGTCTGGCGCCTAAAGGCGCTACATTTTCCTCATGTTGTCGACCCGTCGCATGAATCTTAAGGGACAGGCACCTCAATTCGCCATCGCAATGTCGTTCCGTTCCATATTACGAAGAACCAGGATGCCCATCCCCGCTATTCCCGGGGACGGCCCTGCCGGGAGAGACCAGTGACCGAGGAACTTTTCCGCGAAGACTCTTATATAAGGGAGTGCACGGCCAGGGTGCTCACGGCCACCGATGCCGGGGTCGTGCTGGACCGCACCGTCTTCTATCCCATGGGCGGCGGGCAGCCCGGCGATACCGGCCATCTCCACTGGTCGGGCGGGAGCGTCACCGTGGTCGACACGCGCTACGGCGGCGAACGGGAGATTCTGCACGTCCCCGCGGCCGGCAGCCCGCTGCCGCTGCCAGGTGACACCGTGCAGGCCGCGATCGACTGGGACCGGCGCTACCGTCACATGCGCATGCACACCGCGCTGCACCTGCTTGGTGCCGTGCTCCGCTATGGCGTGACCGGCGGTAATATCGGCGCCGATCGCAGCCGGCTCGACTTCGACATGGAGGACACGGTCGACCGGGAGGACGTCGCCCGGCGCATGCAGGCGTACGTCGATGCGGGGCGCCCCATCAGCTGCCGCTGGATTACGGGTGCGGAGCTCGCCGCGCAGCCGGAACTGGTGCGAACCATGTCGGTGCAGCCGCCGAAGGGAGCCGGGCAGGTGCGGCTGCTGGAGATCGAGGGGGTGGACCTGCAGCCCTGTGGCGGAACGCACCTGCGGTCCACCGCCGAAGTGGGGTGGGTCACCGTCGGCAAGGTAGAGAAGAAGGGACGGCGTAACCGCCGCGTTTACATCGAGCTGGATTGAACGCCTTTCCGTGGCCGGCAAGCTGCTGGCCGGTGGAAGCCTGCGAAGCCGCGCCGTTGGCAGCGGCTCGCCTCAGGCCGCGGCGCGGCCCAGCACACCGGGCGGCACGTAGTCGAAGATGAAGGTGATGCGGTCTTCGGTGCCCTTGTTCGCCACGCTGTGCTGCAGTTGGTTGTTCAGCTCGTAAGCCTGCCCCACCTCGAACCGGTAAGGCCGGCCGTCGATGATGAAGCGCACCCGCGGATTCGTCGTGATCGGCACGTGGATGCGGTGCCCGTGGTGGAATGACGGGTGGGCATCGCGATGCGGCCTGATCTTGCCGCCAACCAGGAGCTTCGCCGCCATCGCCCGAATGATCGTGCCGCCTTTCGGGTAGCAGCGCTCGATGATGCCGTGCATAAGCGGCACCGCGGCCTGTGCCAGGCGGTCCCAGCCCGGCTCCTTGCGTACCTCGATCTGCGGCCAGCCCTGCCCGTCGGTGAAAACGAGCACGATCGATTCCGTCTGGCGGTGCACCTCGTAGGACTGCTGGCGCAGCTGCTCTTCGTGCCACGCTGCCTGCTCTTGCGCCAGGATCGCCTGCGACAGTGCCGTGACGTCGACGGGCCCGAGTTCGCGTACAGGGTCGCCGATATCCATGGAACCGCGGCTACTCGAAGTACTTGCGATAGGTCACGCCTATCGTGAGCGGCTGGTTCACGGACAACCGGGTTTGCGCCCAGCGATCGTTGAAGAACTGCTGGCCGCGCTCGTCGAACACGTTCTCCACATACAACGCGCCGCTCCAGCCGTCGGCATCTATGCCGAAGCGCAGGTCGGTAATGTGGTACGGCTCCTGTTCGCGTACGGGGTTCACGAACACGATCGCCTGGATACCGGCGACGGAGCTCACCGCTTCGCCGTTATAAACGTGATCCAGCCGCACAAAGGGCTGCCCGCCCAGCAGTTGCCGCTCGAACTGGTACTGGATGCCGAGGCTTGCCTTCCAGTCCGGCATGATCGGGAGCTCCGTTCCCGCGGTCACGGTGATGGCGGTGTCACTCTCCGGGAACAGGACGGCGTCTTCGGAGATTTCGCTGTCGTTCCAGCCGAGCGTGCCGCTCACGTCCCAGCCCGCGGCCGGCAGCCAGCTCGCTTGCAGCTCGACGCCGTTGATCACGGCTTCGGGGAAGTTGACGATGCCGTTCGTGAAGATGAGCGGGTCGGGGTCTTCCGCCTGCAGCTGGATGTCCTCCCACACCATGTGGTAGGCGGTGGCATTCAGCCTGAATCGTCCGCCGGCCGTGGTGGTCTTGAGGCCGATTTCGTAATTGCGCATCAGGTCGGACGAGAAAGCATTGAACGGCTGGCCGGGGCCGAATATCGACGTGGCGCGGGCCGCGTTGGCGCCGCCCCGCCGGAATCCCTCCGAATAGGTGAAATAGCCCATGGTGTCGTCGCTCATGTTCAGCTCGAGCGTGACCTTCGGGACGAAGCCGTCCTCGTCGGCAGTGCCGACCGCGTCGGCGATGCAGAAATCCACGCTGCAGTCCGGCTCGGTGCCGAGAGGAAACAGCGAGCCCTGCCTCAGTGTGCGGTCGACGTTGAGATCGAAGAAGCGGCCGCCGAGCGTGATGTTGAAGTTGTCGGTCAGCTCGAAGCCGATCTCGCCGAACACCGCGACCTGCTCGAACGTGCTGTCGTACACGCCCGTAAACCAGTTGCCCCCGGAGGGCGGCGCCGGGAGCGGAAAGGAAGGGTCGTACGTGTACGCAAGGTAGTTCAGGTACGCGAATGCCGGCGATGTATCGAAATCGGTATTGCCGGAATAGAACAGGGCATGCCCTTCTTCGCGGTTGTAGAAGACACCGACGATGCCGCTCCAGCGGCTGTCGGAATCCGCCGGCGTGCTGAGCCGCGCTTCGAAGGACCAGCGTTCCGTATCCTCGCCATTGAAGGCGAAAGCACGCGGATCGCCGCCGAAATCGTACGCCGTCGTTTCGTAATAAGGCGTTGCGTACTCCAGGTAGTCGCCGACCAGCTGGAAAGCGAACTGGTACGCGGTTGCATCCGCTTCGTAGACGGTCTTGCGATTGAAGTACGCGGCCGCGACCACGAAATCGGCAAAACCGAGGCTGCCCTCGGCGGTCAGTCCCAGCTGGTACCACTCGTCCGACCAGGTATCCGGGTTGAAGCGGACCTGCTCCAGGTCGCCGATCTGCTGCCCGTCGAAGAAGTTCTCGGCAAGGTCGACGTCGCCGAAGCCGTCCTGCTCCTTCTTCTGGTAGATCGCGGTGGCATCCACGATCCAGTTGTCATCCACGTTGAACCGCACGGCCGCACGGCCGCCGGTATTCGTGGCGGAATTGACGTCCTTATCCACGAGCCCGGCGTTGTTGAAGGTGCCGCCGGGACTCGTCCCAAGGACGTTGTCGACGTAGCCCGCTTCTTCCTCGAGAAAGCCGACGAGCCGCAGTCCCACGCGGTTGTCCGCGAGCGGCATATTCAGCATGCCGCTCACTTCATACCCGACATCGCCCTCCACAACCTTGTTGACGCCGAGGTCGACCCAGCTGGAAAACGCGGTAGCGTCCGGCTTGTTGGTGATGACGCGCAGCGAACCGCACTGCGAAGCCTCACCGAACAGCGTGCCCTGCGGGCCGCTCAGCGCCTCCACCCGGGCGACGTCGATCAACCGCACGTCGGGATTGCGGCCGGCCGCCGTGATCGGCTGCTCGTCGAGGTATACCGAAGTCGTTGGCGAAACGCCGAAAGAAAGGCCGGAAATTGCGCAGCCGCGCATCAACACCGTCGTGCCGCCGGGCTCACGCCGGCTGAAGGTCAACCCGGGGATCTGGCCGACATAGTCGTCAATGCTGGCGAAACCCTGGCGGACGATATCGGCTTCCGTGAATGCCGTGATGGCGAGCGGCACGTCCTGCAGGCTGGCCTCGCGCTTCGTCGCGGTGACGACGATTTCCTCGAGCTGCGGGTTTTGTGCGTACACGACCTGGGTTCCGCACGCGGCCGACACGGCAACGGCGATGGCACGGCGGGTGAAAAGTGGCGCGGCTTCCTGGCGTGGCATCAGGCTCCCCCTGGGCTGGAAGCGTTCGCATGTCTCACAATATGGAATGAGAAATGCGATCGCGAACGAGCGTGTCGCTCCGGACGCCCGATTCTAGCCCTGTCGCGGTTTGCAATTCCATAAGTCTTGCGATTAATTGGCTATTTTCCGCCGAGCCGGGTATGTGACTGTCCTGATTGCGACTTCCGTGGTACGTGGCAGCCAGCAGGGCGAAAGCCATGGCGGCGTGTACCTGGTCGACCTCGAGCGCGAACGGGTCGCACAGCCGATCGACTGGAATACGGCCGACATCGACTGGCAGGGGCGCGGCTGGGATCGCGGGCTGCGCGGCATCGAGTTCGACGGCGAGCGCGTATTCATCGCCGCGAGCGATGAATTGTTCGTGTACGACCGGGAGTTTCGGAAACTTGCCTCGTACCGGTCGCCCTACCTCAAGCACTGTCACGAGATCAGCCGCTTCAGGCGGCGGCTGTACCTGACGTCTACCGGGTTCGATTCCCTGCTCGGGTTCGATCTCGACGCAAATCGCTTTTGCTGGGGCCTCACGATCGGGCGCACGAGCGACGCCTTCCATGCAGTGCCATTCGACCCGTCGGGAGAGCGCGGTCCGCCGCCGTCGAATACCCTCCACCTGAACAGTGTCTGCGCCATGGAGCGTGGCCTGTACACCAGCGGGTTGCGGACCGGCGGCCTGCTGAAGTTCGACGGCCGCACGATCGCGATGGTCGCAACCCTGCCGCAGGGCTCGCATAACGCGCGTCCGTTTCGCGACGGCATCCTCTTCAACGACAGCGAGGCCGACGCCGTGCGCTTCGCCTCGCCCGGTTCACAGCGGATATTCCGGGTCCCGCGCTACGCGGAGAGCCTTTTGACCCACCGGGACGCCGGGGATTCGCGGCTGGCACGGCAGGCCTTCGCGCGCGGGCTGTGCGTAATCGATGACAACGTCATCGCCGCGGGATCCTCACCGTCGACCATCGCGCTGCACGACCTGCAGGCCATCAAAACGACCATGACCGTGACCCTGTCCCACGACATCCGCAACGCCATCCACGGCCTGGAAGTCTGGCCCTACAACGACTTCTGACCGCAACCCTGAACTGTAGGAGCCCGCCATGCGGGCAACCGGCACACCGCCCCCCACCGGCACGTTGCCGGCCCCTGTAGGAGCCCGCCATGCGGGCGACCGCTACAACGCCGAACGTAGCCCCATTCCACACCGCGCTTCCAACAGAAGCGCAAGAACGCAAGCTTCGCCAAAATATGTATCACCCCCCGGCAATATCCGTTCATCGCCCGGGAAGTCGCGCGCATGGCGCGCTCCTACAGGCAGGGGGCGTAGCGGGGTAGGACCGGGGCCAGCACTTCCCGCAGCTCGTCGAGCTTGTCGGCGTAGTTGCGCCAGTAGCCGACCGAGCGGCCGTGAATCGGCTGGCGCACCTGTTCCGAGCTCGCGGTCCTGACCGGGCGCTCGGTCTCGTAGAACCTGAGGCATTGCTCCTCGAACGGCAGCTCGCAGTAGTCGAGCAGCCGCCGCACCTGCCCTTCGAAATCGTTCACCACCTCCTCGTACTGCACCGTCAGCACGCGGCCGGGTAGAACCTCGTGCCAGTGATCCATCATCCGCTGGTATTCGAGAAAATACTCGCCGATATCCGCGAGGTCATAGGTGAACGTCTGTCCTTTCGCAAACAGCTGGCGAAAGCAGCCGAGGCAGGAATCGAGCGGATGCCGCCGCGCATCGACGATCTTTGCATTCGGCAGGATGAGGTGCAGGAAGCCCACGGCCGGAAAGTTGTTCGGCATCTTGTCGATGAAGCGCGGCGCGCCTTCCGTGCGGTGCATGGCGGCGAGCTCGAGGTAGTCCTTGCCGAGCGCCTGGAAATGCTCGGCCGACAGCTCGCGCACCGCTTCCGGGTAATTGATACCGTCGGCGCGGTTCCGGTTCAGCGAGATCGCCACGCGCCCGATATACGGCAGCTCCGAGGTGCCTTCGACCTGGCTGTGGCTCGCGAGTATCTGCTCGATCAGCGTCGACCCCGAACGCGGTAACCCGATCACAAAAATCGGCGACCGGTCCGGATGTCCTTTTCCCGAGTGCTGGTCCAGGAGCTCGCGGGTGAAGACGTCGACGATCGCGTCGTTCATGACCTCGGTCGCGACAGGGTCGTACTTCTCCTCCATCCGCTGGGCACCGTTACCTTCGGCGTAGTAGTCCCATGCGCGTTCGAAATCGCCCCGGTCCTCCAGGGCCTTGGCCATCGCGAACAGGAAGTTGACCCGGGACTGGTGCGTGAGCCCATCCTGCCCGAGGCGCTTTTCCATCTCGGCTATGTCCTCATCGGAGAGGCGGTAGGTCTTCAGGTTGGCGAGACTCCAGTAGCTCTCGCCGTTGTCCGGGCGCAGCCGGATGCACTCCCGGTAAGCCGCGACCGCTTCTTCCTGGCGCCCCACGGTTTTCAGGACGTGGCCCAAACCCAGCCGCGCTGCGGGAAACCTGGGGCTCAATTCCAGCGCTTTCCCGTAAGCCTCGATGGCGCGGTAGGTGAGCGCGGCCGGCGCGAGGGTGCCGGCGAGCTGGTAATGGGCCTGCGGGCTACCCGGTTCCAGGGCGACCACTTTCTCGCACCACTCGATTGCTTCGTCGAAGCGATTCTGTTCCCTGCACAGGCGTGCAAGGTCGGTCATCGCCCCGGTGAAGTCCGGCGCCAGCCGGATGGCACGGCGGAACAGCCGCTCCGCGTCGTCGTTGCGTTTGGCGCTCAGCGCCACGCGGCCGAGCAGGCGGATCGCATCCACGTTCCTCGGGTTGGCACGGATGATTTCACGATAGAGCCGTTCGGCTTCCTCGTAGCGCCCTTCCTTGTGATGTTCCGCCGCGAGCGCCAGCTTGCGCCGCTCGGGGTTCAGCGCGAAGGACTTCTCGAACGCCTCGTCCGCTTCCCTGCCGAGACCCAGCAGCGCAAGCGCCTTGCCGAGATGGAGCCAGGCCTGCTCCAGCTGCGGGTCGAGCCGCACCGCATTGCGCAGGATATCGGCCGCTTCGCGCGGGCGCTTCAGCTCGAGGAGGACGAACCCGAGGTCCTCGTGCGGCTTCGCGAACGTCGGGGCGAGCCTGATCGCCTGGCGCAGCGACTGTTCCGCTTCCTCGTAGCGCCGGAGCTTCGTCAGCACGGCACCGCGCATGCCGACGATGTTCACGTCGCGGGGAAACTTCTGCAGCAGCGCGCGGCACAGGCCCTCGGCGTGCTCGAGCTCGCCGCGGCTGACGAGTTCCACGACCTCGTTGAAGCGGCCTTTCGAGGTCGACAGTTGCGGCATGGTCAGGTGTTCACCGGTGTCATACTGGTTGTACGGGAGACGGCCCGAAGAAACCGGGGCCTGCGAAAATGGGGGCTGGCCCCATTCCCGCTCTGTTAGACTTCCTTGCGCAATTATAAGGTGATCGAGATGCGCAGATCCCACCCTTTCCCCGCGATGGCGCTCCTGGCCGCGATGCTCGCCGCCGGCTGCGAACAGGCCGGCACCGAGGCGGCGACCGGCCGGGCGGCCGATATCGTGTTCCGGAACGGCAGCATCTACACCGTCGATATCAACCGGTCGTGGGCAGAGGCCGTGGCAATCGAGGACGGGCGCATTATCTACGTGGGTTCCGACGCCGGCACGGAGCCGCTGGTCGGCCCGACAACGCAAATCATCGACCTGGAAGGCCGCATGATGCTGCCCGGCTTCCAGGACGTGCACATCCACCCGATCATGGGCGGTATCGAGGCGCTGGCCTGCGATTTGAACGGCCTCGCGACGCTCGAGGAATACCTGGCGGCGATCGAAAGCTGCGCCGAGAAATCCCCGGACCGCGCATGGATTACCGGCGGCGGCTGGTCGATGGCGGTTTTCGGCCCCGGCGCAAATGCGAGCGCCGGGTTGCTCGACGAAGTCGTTCCCGATCGCCCCGTCTTCCTGACCTCGGCGGACGGCCACTCGGCCTGGGCCAACAGCAAGGCGCTGCAGATCGCCGGCATCACCGCCGAGACGCCGGACCCGCCCGACGGCGTCATCGACCGGGGGCCCGACGGCGCGCCGCTCGGCAGCCTGCAGGAAGGCGCGATGTACCTGGTGAGCCGGCACGCTCCCGCGATCGATCTCGAGACCCGCACGGAAGGGCTCAGGTACGCAATCGACATGCTGAACGGCTACGGCGTCACGTCCGTCCAGGACGCCAGCGCCTACGAGGAGGACCTCGAGGCCTACCGCGCGCTGGATGCACGCGGCGAGCTGAATTTGAGAGTCGTCGCGTCCTTGTGGTGGGAACGCGATCAGGGGACCGGGCAGATCGATGAATTCAAGCGCCTGCGCGAGCAGTACACGGGCGGGCGCCTGCGGGCAACGACCGTAAAGATCATGCAGGACGGCGTGATGGAGAACTTTACCGCCGCCATGCTCGAGCCCTACGCCGGCCAGGGCGACAACAAGGGCATCCCGATGGTCGAGCCGGACGCACTGAAGCAGGCCGTCACGGCACTTGATGCGGCGGGCTTCCAGGTCCACTTTCACGCCATCGGCGACGCGGCGGTACGGCAATCGCTGGACGCGGTCGGCGCGGCGCTGGAGGCGAACGGCAACCTGGGCAACCGCCACCACATCTCGCACCTCGAGCTTATCGACCCCGCCGACATTCCGCGCTTTGCGAGGCTGCAGGTCACGGCCAACTTCCAGCCGCTTTGGGCATTCGCGGACGATTACATCACGGAGCTCACCGTCCCGTTCATCGGCCCGGAGCGCGCCCGCTGGCTGTACCCTATCGGCAGCGTCTACGAGGCCGGCGGCATGATTGCCTTCGGCAGCGACTGGTCGGTCTCGACCGCGAATCCTTTCGAAGAAATGGAAACGGCCATCACGCGGATGGGCGCGCGCGGGGAGACTACCGAACCGTTCCTGCCGCGGGAGCGCATCGCCCTGCCGCTGGCGCTGGCGGCGTTCACGATCAATGCCGCCTACGTGAATTCGCAGGAGAACGTCACGGGCTCGATTGAGGCCGGGAAATATGCCGACCTGATCGTGCTGGACCGGAACCTGTTCGAGATCGATCCCGAAGACATTTCCGAAACGAGCGTTCTCATGACCATGATCGAGGGCGAGGTGGTCCATGGAGACCTGGCAGCACTCTGAGGATAAGCCGTGCGGGGGGCGCTGCTGATGGCCGAGCGACAGAAGCGGTTCCTGTTCGTTTCCATCGGCGCGCTGATCAGCGATATCGCGTGGCAGGTCGCCAGGGAAGGCCACGCGGTCCGCTATTACATCGAAAGCGAATCCGATAAAAGCATCGGCGACGGCTTCGTGCCGAAGGTCGACGCGTGGGAGCCTCACGTCGACTGGGCCGACGTGATCGTGTTCGACGACGTGCTCGGGATGGGCGAGAAGGCGCAAAAGCTGCGCGTGGCCGGCAAGAAGGTCGTCGGCGGCACGGCCTACACGGACAAACTGGAAGACGACCGCTCGTTCGGGCAGGAAGAGCTGAAGCGGCACGGCGTCTCAATCATTCCATTCCAGGAGTTCACCGACTTCGATTCGGCGATCGGGTACGTCGAGCAGAACCCGGCTGCTTACGTCATCAAGCCCAGCGGCGAGGCGCAAAACATCAAGCGGCTGCTGTTCGTCGGCCGCGAGGACGACGGCAAGGACGTCGTTCATGTGCTGCAGTCGTACAAAGCCGTGTACTCCGACACGGTAAAGGTGTTCCAGCTGCAGCGGCGCGTGCGCGGCGTCGAAGTGGCAGTCGGGGCGTTTTTCAACGGCCGCGGTTTCATGCAGCCGATCAACGTCAATTTCGAGCACAAGCTGCTGTTCCCCGGCGACATCGGGCCGTCGACCGGCGAGATGGGCACCTGCATGTACTGGAGCGGCCCGAACCGGATTTTCAAGGCCACGCTCGCAAAGCTCGAAGCACGCCTGGCCGAGGAAGGCTACGTCGGCTACATCGACGTCAACTGCATCGTGAACG
>CAZSKQ010000085.1:0-14637 GCA_964607425.1 uncultured Woeseiaceae bacterium | reverse complement strand
CGGCACCAGGAGTCGAACCCGGGACCTACTGATTAAAAATCGGCGCCGCTGGCGCCGATCTGCGTTGAGGTAGATCGACTTACGGGGTTACGCGGCTCGCCAAAGCATACACGATAAAGCTCCTCGAACAGTGCTCAACACTGTGCCAAAAAGAGGAGACAGACCATGGCAACAAAACTGACTGAGACCAGTGCGGCGGCGCTCGCCCCGGGGAAGATCATCCGCGACGACCGCGTGGCCGGACTGATGGCGATAGGTCGCAGGGGGGCGACGACCTGGGCTGTGCAGTCCGACGTCCGCCGCAACGGCACGTTCTTCAGGACGTGTCGCTACACCATCGGCAAGCAGGGCGAGGTCACGCTGAAGCAGGCACGCGTCAAGGCCGTCGAGGCGAAGGCGATGATGCACAGTGGCGTCGACCCGAACAATCAGCACGCGAAGTCCGTCAAGGAGCTTACGCTGCTAGGCTGCGTGAAGGATCACATCGCCGAACGCGACCTCGCTGAACGCACCATCAAGGAGTACCTGCAGCACTTCGAAGATAAAAAGCTGAATACTCTGGCGGGCTACGCCAATGTGCATCCCGCAGCGCTGACACGCGCCGACGTGCGGAAGATCAAGGCGAGGCTCATCAAGCGTGGCGAGGCACTGGCGTCGGGAGCGCTTCGCGTCCTGCGGTTGACGATGACCCATGCGATGCGGCTCGACGAAACGATAAAAGAGAACCCGGTGCAGTTCGTCGTCGTACCTGGCACAAAGAAGCGTGATGTCAATCCTGTGGACCTACAAGCATTCACGCCAAGCATTGTCGATCTGCCATTGATGCACCGTGCATTGTGGACAACAGCGCTGCTCACAGGGGCTCGTCGTACGTCGCTTCTCGAGATGCGGCGGGAAGACGTGAACATCGATTCACGCGTCGTCAAGTTGCGCCACGTTAAGACGATGAAGGACGGCGCGACGTTGCCTATCGGCGATCGGCTCGCCGGACTCTTGTGCAGGTACTTGGAAGAACCGTCAGCAAGCGAGTGGCTGTGGCCCGGTCGTGGCGACGGCAGGCTCAGGGACATGCGGTTCCGCGGCTGGCCGTACGGCTCCCATCAGCTTCGCCACAACTGGACGACGCTCGCGACTCGCGCAGACGTGCCGATGATGGAGCAGCGGCTGCTGATGCTCCATACCCTGCCTGGAATGGGGCAGACCTACACGCACGGCGGTCATCTTGTGGAGCACCTGCGCCAGTACACGATCGCTATTGAAAACTTGGTCGCGGGCGAGGCGCCGGAGCTGTTCGCCATATGAAAAATGCTCTCAATGGGCGCAGACAGGAGATGTGACAGCGCGATAGGGTCGATCGGTCCATCACTACGGAGGTCCGGACCGATGAAGACTCTAGACGTTATCGGAGTGACGCTGTTGCTGTTCGCCATCCTGCTGGCGGTCATGTTTCCTACACCTGACCTCGGCAGCATCGGCTACTACAGTATCGCCGACCTATTTCCCGTAATCGTCGGCACAGTAGGCGTACTGTGTATCATCGTGGCGCGATTCGATAAACGACAACGAGACGAATGACCCGTTGTCAACGACTCAAGCCGACGCCGTCGCCGCCGCGAACGCGCCACGTTCGCGAGGGCCGTCGCCCGACTGCGGCGGCGGCGTCAAACGCTTTTCGAAAGTATATCCACCATCCAACGGTATGACGTCGTAGCCGGCGATGCGGACGACTTCGGCGACTATCGCATCGCGCGAGTCTCCGAGCGCCGGGCATGAGATCCGAACAAGCATGTAGAGGCCGCGAGGCTTCGTGGCGGATATTGGCTTGAAGCTAGGGTTGAGCCCTGGCCACCACTCGTCCAGCGGGAACAGAGTGAGGAACTGGCGAACTTGGTCAACGGCGGCGTCGCGATTCATTGGAACTCCCTATCTACGTGTCGGCGTTGCGCATCATGTCGCGCGGAGTTCTTCTCGCTAACCATCGGTCGTTCAGTAGCCAGGTTCCGGCCATTTCGCAACTACGCCGGCTTGCTCCCATGCCTCGCGGTACGAGCATCCGTGCTTCAACGCGAGACGGCATAGCGGGTCGACGCCGATCGCGGCACCGTGTCGAAACCGCATGGCGATCTCCATGCGCAGCTCCGAGACCAGTTCCGGTGGCGAGTCCTCTGGTTTTAGAAGGAGCACCCGCTCAACGTCCGTGTAGTGAGCGCGCAGGTGCTGGATTAAGAACCTGTCGTCTGGCGTCCTCACAGCGCGCCACCGACGAGCGACCCGTCCGGGTTGGTCTCGACCTTCGAGGCCGCGAGGCCGCGGGCGATGCGGTCGGCCGCCTTCACGTCGCCGCCGCTGTCCAACGCGCGGCTGCAGTGGATTGCGAACTGTGGCAGCGCCGTGACGTCGTTGTAGACAGCCAGCACGTCCTGGAAACCGGGGAGCTGAACATCCTTGATCGCCTCGGCGTTAGTGAACGTGCGGGACTTCGTGGGAAGCCGGTCGTTTGCCGCGATTACGGCGCTCAGCAGCCCGACGTCGTTCGTGGACCTCGCGACGGCGAGCATGGTCCTCAGTTCGGCGGGTCCTGCGCCCTCGGTGAAACGTTGACCGGCGAGGCGCCGTTCGTGGAACTTGGGATTGGTCAGCGACGATGCGGCGAGGTAGCTGATCGGGTTCGTCATCAGTTGGCGACCGTCCTCGATCCTCAGCCGCAGGGCCTCCATCTCTTTGAGCTTCGCGTTGACCTTCTCTTTGACGGGCTTCGCGAGCGCATCGACGCGCTGGCGCACCTGCCTGTTTATCGCGTTGATCTTGTCCTGCTTCGGCATCTGCACGTCGGCGAACACGGCCTCGACCTGCTTGCGGATCTGCGCAGCCTCGGTCTGCACCTTCGTAGTAGCGACGCTGATCTCGGACGTGAGCTTGCGCAGCTGCTGGTTCAGCGTCAGCAGGTCTGGCACAGGTAAATAATGGTATTGCATTTGTTGCCTCCTCCATCGGAGCGATGAAAAAGGCTGGCGACGGAGTTCGTCGAGGGGAATTCGATTCGGGCGCATCACGCAACCCTGGAGACAACCCGAGCGAGTCGTCCCCGCCGCCAGCCGGCGATCGACCGCGAGCCATTACGCGGTCAACGCCAATCGTGCGCCGGTCCGGGGGATACGCGATCCCTCAAACCGGCGACGACTGGAGCTCGCCCCGCCCGGCACGCGCCGTCCGGCCCCATCAGCCTCGCCGCCAGGATAGGAGAAGCGGGTCGTCGGCGTCTTCCGTCAGGCGCCCGGCCGGGCGGGGTCCGCTCGTTCTGCGCTTACGCCGTCTCCTCCTCGACGATCTCGTCGATGTGCATGAGCCTGTACGCGAGGTTTGTCAGCAGGCAGGCCACCTCATGCGGCCCGTCCCGACCGTCGGGATACTTCGGGCCGTATGCTGCGTTGAGGGCCTGGTGGATCAGCGCGTAACTCAGACGGTCGATCTCCCCGCCCAAGTAGCGGCGGTGACATTCGACGATGCGGTTGTGGAGCGCTTCGGTTAAGGGCGTGCGCGGTTTCAGAGATTTCTTAGCCACGGCCGTCCTCCTCGTCCTTGTGCCCAGGTACCCGCAGGTTCAGCCAGGGCGTAGAACTCGGCTCCCGAGCGTTCCTCAATTCCACCGCGGCGTAGAACGCCTCGGTCGGGTGCATCAGGCGGATCAAGCTGCCCAGCGCCTCGTCGCAGGCGAGCAATTCGTCTGCGTCGCGCATCTCGCAGAGTTGCCCGCCGGGCTCGAACATGCCGGCGGCCATCTCGAGGTGCTCGAGCGCGGCCTGGACCTGCTCGTCGGTCACAGATAAGTGTAGCGTGGTGGCGTCGGTAGACGCCGTAGAATTAATAGACATCAGATGCTCCTTTGCAATTAAAGACGACGGGCATTGCGCCTGTCGTGGAGCCACCGATGTGATGTGATGTGGTGTGGTCTGGGTGGTAGCAATAAGTTACCGCGCTTTCCAGCGCGACGCAAGTGGCCGCCGGAGGGCGGAACCTGATGCAAGTTTAGGCGATTACATTGGGGCCGACGAGGCTCTCCCGACACGAATCGCAGAAGCGCGCGTGCGTCCTGTCGGGCGACAGGAACCGTCGCGAACACCTTATGCAGGGCTGCCAGCGTGGCCGAACGACGCGGCCGGCGAAGTTCGTGTAGGGCGGTATCTCGCTGCCGTCGTCCGGGTACTTTTTTGGGTCAGGCAGGAGCACGCCGCTCACGGCGATCATGTGCAGGTCGTGAAGGTCCGGCGGCCACGACCTCGCGACCCTGTTCTCCATCAGTACGACCGGACTGTGCGCCTCGGCGTCGAGACCTCTGGCCTCTCCGTGCGGATGCCGTCGCTCGACTCGTCGACCGAGCCGGCCGGCCGCGTCAGGTCGTGGCCGCGCAGGCGCACGCTGCCGACGTCGCGGTCGGGCGGCCTGGGCATGTTGTCCGGCACCTCGACCGTGCCCTCGATGACGATCGGCTTGCGGGCGTTGATGAGCGCGTCGGTGATCGGCGTCTCGGGCGAAACTCCTGGGATGTTGTCGCGGTAGCAGGCCTGCTGCTTCAGGACGCGTTCCTCCCACTCCTCCTCGGACATCGGCGCCGGCATCACGACCACGCCGCCGGTGTGCTCGTGCTCGTGCCTGACCTTCGTCTCGCGGAGCATGAAGGCGGCCAGCAGTTTGTCGTTGCGCTCCTTCGGTATCGTCATCAGTGTGCCTTCCTTGGTGACGACGTACTGCTCGCCGATGCCGAGCGCCTCCTCGGCCGCGGCGCCCATGAGAGTCTCCATCGAGTCGTTGTACGCCTGATCCCAGCGCGCCTTGAACTCGGGGTCGTTGCGCTTGTGGTGGTACAGCGTGTCGGCGCTGCAGCCGATGATCCTGGCCGCGAGCGACGGGCTCGGGATCGACGACAGGAAGGCGATCACCCACAGCTTGTGCTCGTCGGTGAACGTGCCGCGCCCCCTGAATCGCGGCGGCGGGCCGACCGCCTTCACGACGGAGACCAGGCGCGCGTCGTCCATCTGCGCCGGCGTCAGGCAGGCGTCTGCGCTGCCCGGCTGCGGCACGTGATCGGGCGGCGCGTCCTCGTCGGTCGTTTTGGCGGGAAAGTTTTGGGCCATGGGGTTATGCGTCGTATGGCCTCCTGGCGGAAAGTCTCGCCGGCGGCGCGCGCTTCCGCGGGGGCGCTTGACCGCGGGGCGCGCGTCGCCGGTCCGACCCCAACTGCTCAGGAGACCGCGGTTGTTCGTCGGCTAGCTCGAGCGGTGCTTCTTGCCGAAGCCCTTCGAGAGCGCTTTGTCGAGCCTGGCGCCCTGCGCCTTGGCGTTCTGGTTGCGGGGCTTCACGGCGGCGCCGCGGGCCATCGCCTGCTTGTTGCGGTCTGTCGCTGCGGACATGACGGTTCTCCTGTTCGGGTCCAGGGGTAATAGTCTCGCGCCGGGAGCGAGGCGCGATCCCTTATCCCAGGTCTCCCGTGTCGCTCTGCTTCGAGTCCGTGGCAATGCGACGTTCGAGCATCAGGGCCCAGGAACCTCGATGCGATACGGGGCTCCAGGTCGCCTCGAAATTGCGCCCACTGATCGTCAGTCAGTTGCGCTCTTCCCACGAAGGCAATGCGTGCAATGGTTCGAAGGGGCACTTACTCGATACGAGCACCGTCCTGGATACAGTTCCAGCCATGATTCGAGGGCGAGACTGATCGAAGCCAGGTCGATTTCTCGCGTGCGTGCGCGAGGCGGCGGAGTGCGGTTGGCGTCGCTATTCGTCCAATGGTTCGAGGGCTGTCAGCCCTGACGCACCTGGAGGCTTCACGCCGTAAACGTACGACTTTTTAGCCTTTTGCCCCTATGTTTCGCCACCATTCGAGCCATTAAGCATATTCGTCAGCAAATCTATGAATAGGATTGACAGGTATGACATAGACAACGGTTACAGCAGCTTAGCCTCGACGGCAGCCTTGACGAAATATCTGCCAGGGCTGTCAGCCTCGACGACCTCGCCCCCTGTTGCAGGCGGAAAGCCGTCAGGCCTAACAGCCCTGGCGAGCCAGGTTCGACAAGGGATGTCAGTCCTCGTCGAACTCCAGTTGCTGGTGCCACTCGTTGACCATCTCGTCGATCGGCAGCTCCTCCAGTTTGTAGCCGAGCAGGTCGGCGACCATTTCACGGCACACGTCGAGTGGTGGGAAAACCCAGGCGGGTGGACGGTTCGGCCCCAGCTCTTTCTGGCCACGGCGTGATTGCACCCGATACCCCGTGACCGACTTCAGCTTCCTGAAGAACTGGCTGGAAGCCTGGTCGGCGTGGTTGTGCTTCAGATAGGGGACCTTGCGCCGTGCATCCTCGCACAGCCGCTTGAACGACGCCTTCGGCACGACCAGGCAGCCATCCTTGGTCACGACATGCAGCTCGGCCGTCGCCATGTCGCCGTTGAGCACGCCGTAGACGAACACATGCTCGTGCGTCGTCGAGATGCCCTGGAGCTTCTGGTCGCCCAGTGCCTTCGTTGCAGGTGTGTCGTGTATTGGATCGAAGTCCGAAACGTCCCGCTCCTGCAGGTCGTACAGCAGGCGGCCGAGCCCGCCTTGATCGAGCTGGCGGTGCAGCGCTGTGAAGAACGCCTTGTCGTTGCGAAACACAGGATCGACATCGAAGGCCGAGAAGCGACGCTCGTCGTCGACGCCAGCAGGCACCACCCATTCGCTGTTTGACGCCATGATGATGTGGATGCAGTTGCGCCCCATCTTCGCGTTCGTGCCCTTCCCCTCGTACGTGATCATCGGTTCGGTGACCAGCCCCTTGAGGATCGACTCGCCCTGCTTGTCGCCCGCCCAGAACGCCTCGTCGGCGAACAGCGCCACGCAGTCCCGCAGGTGTTCGTTGAAACGGCCGGTCAGCAGCGTCGGACTCGTGATGTGCAGCCCATGCCTGCCGAACAGCCGGTAGAACGCCCTGCCGAGCGTGCCCTTGCCCGTGCCCTTGCCGCCGCGAAACACGAGCGCGACTTCGGCGGGAAGGTGCGGCCGCTGCACCGAGTAGGCGAGCCAGTCCAGGATGTACTTTTCGGACACGTCGTTGCCCGACGCCAGAGCGTCGCGGATCAGTTTGTAGAGCAGCGAGCAGTCGCCTTTCGGGCTCGGCTCGACGCCGAAACCCTGCCACAGGTTCAGCGCGCCGCTCGGCAGAATCCCCGGCGGCTGCTCCGGCTTGAACGCCACGCCATCGGCCTGGCGCCGCCCGGGCCACCGCATCCAGGCGACGCCCAGGGGCATGCGTTTGCGCGAGCTGCAGAACGGCGTCTCTACTTCGCGGTCGTCGTGCTTCAGCGTGAACGCGCGCGGCTCGTACCTCGCCCAGTACCAGCGGTCGAGCTCCTCGTCGAACAGCTCGCGGTAGATCTTGATCGTGCCGCCTTCGTCGACGAACAGGTACTCGTCGTTGAGCTGCGCCAGCCAGGGCTTTTCGGTCTTCGCGCCGGCCGGCTCGTCTTCCATCGTTCCGTCCTCGTCGGCTGTGTCGACGAAGTCGCGCTGCGGATCGCGCGGCACGTCGACACGATGCTGCCTGGCGAGGTGCTCGAGCGTCTTCACCGTGATGCCGCCGGCCTGATCCGGATCGAAGGTATCCCAGCGGTACGCGATGTCGGATCCGGCGTGCGCGTACTGCGGATCGGCCGTCGACCAGGTCGCGAACTCGTCGAGGCCTAGCTTTCCCGTCGCGGCGTTGCACGCGATCATCAGTTCAAGCCACCTGCCGTGATCGCGGAACTCGGTCGGGTCGAGCTGCGTGAGAAACTCGGCGAGCATCTCGGGCGTCCAGTCTGCCTCACCGTCGACGGTCGCCACGCTCCTGGTCACAGGCCGCACGATCGCCGCGACGAACTCGGCAGGCGCTTCGACGATGTGCATCGTGTCCAAGTTGAGCGTGTCGTCGTCGAGCGCGTACGGTTCGGCTGTGTCGGGGTGCAGCGATCCAGGCGCGACGACCTGACGGCCGAGTCCCTTGAACTCGATGCCCTGGTAGTCAGCGAGCTGGTTCACGATCCGCGATTTGCCGGCGGCGATGCGCTTCGTGACCTGTTCGGGCAGGCGGTAGAACACGTGGTGGCCGCCAGAGCCGGTAATCGTCTGCGCGGTGGCGAGCGGGTCGAGGCCGAACTTTTTGGCTAACCGGCGGAGTGGATTGTCATCGTCCGCAAAGTTCCTGGGATCGACGTCGATCACAATGACGTCGCCTGGAATGCGGATGCCTACGTTGCCGCCGGCAGCCATATGCGCGGCTGCCTCGTCGACTGTCATCGCGGGCTTGCTGCGCCAGCCCTTGCCGACGGGGGCCTTGCCTACCTTGCGGCCGTTCTTGCCGACCGCGTCCCACTGGTGCAGCGGGATCAGCTCGAGGCCGGCATCGGCGACGAGGTGGAGTTGTTCTGATGTTGGGAATTGCATACGGATTCGATCCTTCTTCCCCTGTCCCGGTGGCGTGCAGCCGCCAGCGAGAATGAGGGGGTAAAGTGATCGAATCCCGGCCTAGTATGTGGTTTCTGCAGGTGCTGTCTTTGGCTGACTCGGGATCCTGCGGGTTTTGAACGTACTACTTCACTCGGTGTCGTTCTCCTGTGAGGCCCGGCGGTTCGTCGTCGGGCCTTTTTTATTGTCCGACTTTTTCGCCTCGTCCGCAATCCACCTCGCCAGACCCTCGGCGGGGTACAACACACGGTTGCGCACCTTGATGAACGGCGGACTGCCGCCGCGGACGCGGTAGGTGCGCAGCGTCGTCTCGGTCCATCCCAGCATCTCGGCGACCTGCCCTGGCCGCAGGTAGTCTGTCGTCGTCACGGTCTGCCCTCCTCTCGGTTCTGCCGCTGTCCAGACACTGTAGCCGGAATGGCCGACGTTGCGATCCCTCAAGTTGCCGAAGTGCGCCGATAGCGCGGTGCGCGCCAGCGACGGAACGCCGAGCGGCGCACACCGCGCAATTCTGTTTACTGGCAAGCGCGGCACCTGTAGCCTTTCTGGTCATGAGCTTCCATGATCACTTTGAGATCGACATCGTTACGGCCCTCTCGGACCAGCTCGAGCAGGCGTTCAAGAATCTTGAGGTCGGCCCATTCGACCGTGCATCAATTGATCAAGTGGAGCCTGAGCAGGGCGTTTACATCCTGTACCTGGACGGCGATGCGGTATACGTCGGCAAGGCCGACAAGAGCGGGCTGCGGAAGCGCCTGATCGAACATCACTTCAAGTTGTCCGGCAGAAAGAATATCGATCCTGACGAGATGGGATTCAAGTGCCTCTACGTTCATCGCAATTGGACGTCGCTAGCCCCAGAAGAGATTTTGATCAAGCACTTCAAAACGTCAGGCGAGGCAGAATGGAACGGTATCGGTTTCGGCCCGCACGACCCCGGTCGCGATCGCGAAACTACGGCAAAGCCGCCACAGGGATTCGACAGCCGCTATCCGATCAAAGATGACTGGCCCATAGAGTCAGTATGCGCTGGCGAGCACAATGCCAGGGACATCCTGATGGACATGAAAAAGGATTTGCCATACACGCTCAGGTACCAGACCAAAAACACGAAGAAGTGGCGAGAAGGACATCCCGTCTACAACAAGATCAGCGTTACGGTTCCTGATGACTCGATGCCTGCGCGCGACCTCCTTAAGCTGGTCGCCAAATCCATCCCTGGCGCGCAAGCCACCGTCTTCGTGAGCCACATGATCCTGTACATCGAGCAGCGCGAGTACCCGCACGGCGAGGTCATCTGGCCTGAGTCGTGATCTCCGCCAAGTGATCGCTGACTGACTGAGCGACGGCATGACCCAGTTTGATTGGCACCGCGTTGCCAAGCTGTCGCATCGTCTCAGTCCACGACCCGTGGAACACGTAGTCGTCCGGAAAACACTGCAGACGGGCTGACTCCCTGACCGTGAAATACCGGACACGACCGTTCGGGTGCCGCAACATGTTCTCTCCGCCGGGAACGCCATGGTCCCCGGCTTTGAGTGTCTTGGCTGGCTCGTCAAGCGGACTGCCAGTGTGTCCCTTGTACGACCTGGCACCAGGAATGTACCTGTGATCGGCTATGCCCGAATCAGAATTCTCCCTGGGATTTGGTAGATCTGAAATAGCATCTCGTACCGTGCGCCAAGGCTCGACCTGCAAGGTATCGACGCCTTTGAGCTCGCTGACGCGCTTGCGCAGGCTTTCCGGCATCTTGGGCTCACGGACTTCGCTTTTCTGCCAATACTCACCGGTGACCCACTGATCCCACAACAGCCGATCTCGAGAATGCGTCGCTGCGACGTTGGATTTGAATGACCAGTTCGCGTCCAAGTCGGAGCGAAAGCCGACGAAGAATACTCGCTCCCTTCTCTGAGGAACCCCGTAATCCGCAGCGTTCAACAGCTGAAAGACAATGTTGTATCTCAGCCCCGCCTTAGAGCCGCTGGTGTGATGCTTTTCCAGCCGCGACAGGTGATCTGACCACTCCTCGCCATGTCCTCGAACAACTTCCGGATAGGACATCTGCAGATAGATGTACTCAAGGTAGCTCGCGAACGGTCGTCGGACGAGGCCCTTCACATTCTCAATGATTATTGCCTTCGGAGCCGTTTCACGGATTGCCCGCACGACCTCGGGAAACATGTCGCGCTTGTCGTTGTGGGCTCTGTGCTTACCGCCCAACGAGAACGGCTGACATGGCGGGCCACCGGCGAGAAGGTCGATACCGTTGGGAATATCGGAATAGTCGAATTCGCGGACGTCCATCTCGTTGACCGGCCATCCTTTGACGTCCAGCTGCCCGCGCCGTTGGTTTTCGCGGATCGTATCGCAGCACCAGCGATCGTACTCCACCGTCGCCAGATGTCTGAACCCCGCCCTGGCGGTCGCGATTCCGAGACCCCCCGCACCAGTGAATAGCTCAACCGATTCCACTTAAGAAACTCCCAACCTTATCTCTGATGAGGCCCTCATCCGCTGCCTCACATTCCCAAACGACCAGGGACTCCCAGCCGATCGACCTCAGCTCGCGCCTGACTTTCAGGTCTCGCCTTCTGTTGCCTTCCAGCTTCGGCCTCCAGAATTCGAGCCGCGACTTTGGCATCCGAGCCAGCCTGCATCTACTGTGCCTGTGCCAGAAGCATCCGTGAACGAATATAACTTTGCGTTTCGACCGGAATACCATGTCCGGCTTCCCCGGCAGACCGCGATCGTGCAGTCGAAAACGATACCCCATGCGGTGCACTATGCTCCGGACCTTGATCTCGGCCTTCGAGTCCTTGTTGCGGACTCTGCTCATCCGCTCGGAGCGTTCCTCCGGCGTGAGCGTGTCAGTCATTCCCTCGACGGCGCAAGAAGCGGCCACTTCTCCTTAAGATAGAGATCGACCGCATCGCGCACGACCCACGCGATTGATACCTTCTTCTCCTCGGCCAACTTCTCAAGAACGGAATACTGTTCCGCAGGCAGAGATATAGAAGCTCTTACAGTTCCGGATTTTGAGTCGCCGACAGCGTTCACCAGGTTGCACCACATTGCACCAGGCGATCATATCATTGCGGGTGAGAGTTGGGAAGCTCGCTGCCGCCTAGTCGGACGGCTCCTTGCCGTAGCGCCAGCGGAGTCCGCCACAGTCGCACTGATAGAGCTTGCTGCTCTTATTATGGTTCGTGTAAAGCTTCTTACCGCAATTGTCGCAGTGGAAAACGGTCAAGACCTCCTCGCATTTGTCGAGCAGCTGCTCGGCCTCGGCGGCGACGACATCGTGGCTGTGTGACCCGCGGTTTGCCCAAGTGACTAGAAGCGCCTCTGCCTCGTCCAAAACCTTGCTACCCGCATCGTCAGCCTTGTGGTTCTCGCCGTCCTTCCTCTGCAAACATTTTCTTGACGCGGACGCAAGCCGCCCGACAAAGTCCACGCATGTCCGTTTGTCGTTCCTTATTCCACGAAGGAACGGCATACGAATCTCCAGTCTTTCGGCGATCAGCGCCGTCTCAACGTCCATGATCTTTCGCGCGTCGTTTGCCGCCGAGTCGGGCCGACTAGGGATCAGCTCGCGCGCGTCGTCGAAGGAGTTCGTACTGTGCGACCAGCGAATGCCTGTGGACGGGTCACGGTACGGCAACAGCATACGGAATCGCCATCGTTCGCTGTCGAGTACGTGCGTCAGTTCCGCATACCAAATTCTATCGTGCGTCATGAGAACTACCTGGCGATCAGCGAAGTGCTTCTCCAAGAGCTGGGCGACCATACCCCTGTGCTCGCGATCCAGACTGATCACGACATCGTCGAGAACCAACGGCTTGTCGGACTCTCCTTCGCGCTTTGCCATCGCGAGAAAGATGCAAAGCCCGAGACAGTTTCGATACCCCTCGGAAAGGGTGAGTCGAGGCGAGTTTTGCTCCTTGCCATGAAACTTCAAGCCGATATCGATGGCTTTGTCGCCATCCGGCATACACAAGTGCACGTCTTCAATCGCACTCCCCGGATACAGGCACTTCCACATCTCCATGATGTCACTGGAAATCTCATCGATCACTTCTTGCGACCGATCCCGGATCTCCTTTCTGACGCCCTGTTGCGTGGCATCGATCAACCTGATCAATGCCTCCGTCCGTGCAACATCGCTCTTAAGTTTCACTGACCTCAGAACTACGGCCGCCGACTCTGCGGTACTTCGGTCGGTGTTGATGTCGACAATCTCGGGCGGCGCCTCGGCGGAGTCCGCTTTTGCTTTCGCAATGATCGGGCCGCAATGATCCTCTATGGCTTTGAGATCATCCTCGCCAAGTGGCCGTCGGTACCCTTCGGCATTCGCTCCTTCGACCCACTCGATACTGTCTTTGAGCTCAGCTGCCTTCTGTTCGTCGCGCCAAGCGATAACTTTCGACTTTGCCAACGTAGTCTTTATCAGCTTGATTGTGTCAACAATCGAGGATATGGCGGCGTCTCTCTCCATGTACGTAGCGGTCAGCTCGTCAAGGCGCTCGTGCTCGCTATTGATGTGATCAATAAACTCTGAAGCCGAGACGTCGCGACCACACGCCGGGCATGCGACCTCGGCATCAGGCTCAAGTTTCTCGGAGAACGTCTGTGATGCCTTTAATACGGCGATTTTTTCGGCAACGAGAGGCTCTATTGACTTGGCGAGTTCCGCGCTTGCCCGTCGAAACTCGGCGACAAACGAGGGTAAGTCGATCGCGCCGACCTCCTGGAGGGCAGCAAACAGGCTGTTGCGATCCGATAGCGCAGCAAGCTGCGCGTCGATCGCGGTCTTGATCTCTTCGCAGCGCGCTATCGGCTCAGCGACTTCCGAATCTGGGCAGTACTTTCCGTGCAGCGTCTCTACGTCAGACCCAATATCAGCGTCGGACTTTCCTGCGAACGTATTCTCGCGCTCGACGTCGGCGCGTCTAAGCAGGGCTTTATTCTCTGAAAGTTCCGCTTGTACGGAGACACGCCGCGAGAGTTGATGCAGGTTCTCGGCTGCAACATCTAAACTGTGAAGACCAAAGAGCGGCAAAAGCGCTGAGTACTTGTCGCCCTTCCTGACACGTATGAAGTCCGCGACTTCGTCTTGCCGGAGTACGACCCGCCGGTACTCCCACGCGCTGGTATCCACAGCCTCTGCTTCGGTTCGTGCGTGGGTGCCGTCACGGTCAATTACTATCTGGAGCTCTGAATTGTCTTGGAAGACAATTCGGACTTCGCTCGTTTCGTTATCAGGCGTATGCGTGTTTGGCACCGCGTTTTCCTGATGACGCCCACTATATTCGTGACGCAGGTGCCCGAGCTTGCCGCCGTTGATCGCGTACTCCAGGCCGTCGACGAATGAGGATTTACCGGCACCATTTTGTCCGTACACTACTAAGGAAGCGTTACTCGCGGGCAACTCCACAGGATCGGCAGCGCCACGAAACCACTTCAGGCCGACGGACTTCAGTCTCACGCCTCGACCTCCTCATCGTCTTGCGGGACTGCCGACTCAAGCAGCCGAGTAGCGAGGTCCGTTAGCTCAGATTGCCTAAGCGCACGCTCGCTCATTGTCGAGCGCAGCTCTCTCTTCAATAGTTCGGTCGTTGCCGGCAGCGGTTCCTCGTCGAGCGATGCGGCGGCGGCAGCGACTCGATTTGCGATCCAGTCATCTGCGGTGTCGTCGTCCTGCACGTCAGCCCCCAAATCTGAATGTGGGAACAATTCTACACGCGCGGACTCGGTCTCACTGTGCATTGATCACGATTTTTGGAACAACCAAGGCCGGCACTTAGATCGCGTGTGCACCATCGGAAAAACACGGCAGAATGGATCGTGAAACGGTGCTATGGGAGTGCTGGCCAGACAGACCAGGCGAGGCGCTCCCGCAGCAACGCCATACGGTTCAGGAGCTTAGATTGGTGCCGGCACCAGGAGTCGAACCCGGGACCTACTGATTACAAATCAGTTGCTCTACCAGCTGAGCTATGCCGGCCATGGTGAACCTTCGTCGCCCGCAGTGCGGGCTCCTGAGGATTATTCGTGAGTGGGAGCGGTTCGACAAGCGGCAGGGCGCGGAATCGGGAAATCAGGTGGCGGCGGGGCAGGATGCGCGTTCGCGCAGCAGGACTTTTTCCTCGCCGTAGCGCTCG
>CAZSKQ010000084.1:0-14663 GCA_964607425.1 uncultured Woeseiaceae bacterium | reverse complement strand
GGGAATGGCTCCCTGCGGGCCCTTCGGGCCCTTCGGTCCGCTTTATTTCCCCCAAGCACCCCCCGCCGGCACTGCCGCCCGCTCGGTGGTGGGTTCCCGGGTTTCTCGGTGGCAGTGGGCCTTGGGCGGAGAGCTGTAGGAGAGCGCATTGCGCGCGAGGCCACGTTTGTCCGCCCAGGCACCGCGCGCAGTGCGCGCTCCCATTCAAGCAATTAACCGGACAGGACATTAGCGGGGCGGCATGCCGCTCCCGGTCGCCAGGTCGAGGGCTGCCGTTCGCCGCTCGCGCCTGCCATCGACGTGCATGTCCGGCAGGAAATAGGCGAGCAAGCCGAGCGCCGGCAGGAACGAGCACAGCTGGAACACGAACCGGATACTGGTCGCATCCGCGAGCAGCCCGAGTGCCGCGGCGCCAATACCGCCGAGGCCGAACGCGACGCCATAGAACAGCCCCGACACGGCGCCGACCCGGAACGGCATCAGTTCCTGTCCGTAGACGACGATCGCCGGGAAAGCGGCTGAAAGAATCATTGCAATCGGCACGCTGAGCACGCCGGTCCAGAAAAGATCGGCATAGGGCAGCGCCAGGGTGAACGGCAGCACCCCGAGTATCGACGCCCAGATGACGAACTTGCGCCCGACACGATCGCCCACAGCACCTCCGACGACGGTACCGATCGCCACCGCGGCCAGGAACACGAACAGGTGAATCTGCGCGCTCCTGACGGAGACATCGAACTCTTCCATGAGATAAAAGGTGTAGTAGCTCGTGATACTCGCCGTGTAGAAGAACTTGGAGAAGATCAGGCCGACGAGCACGGCAACGGCCACTGCCACCTTCGCGCGCGGCAGCGCCGGATTCGCTTCCTGCGCGGTGCGCCGCTTGCGGAGGCGGCGCAATCCGTGATGCTTGTACCACTTCCCCACGCCTGCCAGCAGCACGATGGCAACAAGGGCCGCCACGGCGAACCACGCCACGCTCGACTGCCCGTAGCGCAGCACCACGAACGCGGCAAGTAGCGGTCCGAGCGCGGAACCCGCGCTGCCGCCCACCTGGAACACGGACTGGGCGAGCCCGGGCCGCGGACCCGCAGCCATGCGCGCAACCCGCGACGATTC
This sequence comes from uncultured Woeseiaceae bacterium, assembly GCA_964607425.1. Classification (GTDB taxonomy): domain Bacteria; phylum Pseudomonadota; class Gammaproteobacteria; order Steroidobacterales; family Woeseiaceae; genus IDS-8. The sequence continues at coordinate 13,544 of CAZSKQ010000084.1, read as the reverse complement.
GGGGTGCAGCACCGCCGATCCGCTGCCCACCAGCGCCGCGCCGAGCAGCAGTGCGGGATAAACCTCGGCTCTCGCGAACAGCACCAGGCCGACGAGGGTGAAAGCCATGCCGATCGCGAGCGAATACGGCCGCGGATGCCGGTCCGTGTAGAGCCCAATGGTCGGCTGCAGCAACGACGCCGTGATCTGGAAAGTCAGCGTAAGCAGCCCGATCTGGCCGAAGGTGAGTCCGTAATTGCTTTTCAGGATCGGATAGATGGCCGGCAGCAGCGACTGCATCATGTCGTTCAGCAGGTGGCAGAAGCTGATCGCGGCCAGGATCGACCAGGTCGTATTGAGGGCGGTATCGCCCTCGGCGGCGGTAACGGACACGTGAGAACTCGCGAGCGGAAGAAGCTTGCCGCGGATTCTAAATGATTGCGCGGTCGAAGCGCTCCCGGCGCGGGCAAAAGCCCGTGCCAATCAAAGCTCGCGAATCCGGCCGATGGTTATGACCCGGTCGATACGCTCGCCGTTCCAGCGATACCGGAAGTGTTGCCCTTGCACGGGGAGTGACACCGCGCGCGGGCGAAAGCCCGCGACGCACTCGCCCCCGGCGTGCCGCACGCTTCGATACAGAAGCCCGAACGCCCCGGCATCGCGCCGCCGGCTGCCGAAAGCCTGGCACCTGGGCCAGGAGGCAAGGTCGGGATTCTGCAGGCGCCTGAAACGCTGACCCCGAATGTCCTCGAGCGCCGCCTCCACGGTGCCCACGTAGCAGCGCATATCGAGCTCGATCGCCTCCTCGTCGGTATCGCGCAACCGGCGTTCGCTGTGAAAGACCGTTTCTGCTATGGCCGTGTCGATATCCAGCCCTGCGTAATAGACCCCGTAGCCGCCGGCGCTGAAGCGGCTCGCGCGCCCGATGTGCGTAAAGGCCGCCATGACGACCGAGGCGCCGGGACCCGTGACCCACTCCTCTTTCGGCAGCAGGTAAAGATTGCCGGCCTGCGCCTGCAGGCGATCGTTCGTCAGCGATTCAATGGCGTACAACACTTCGAGCTCATCCGGGGAGACAAGCGTCTCGAACAGCGCGGCCGGCGGGTATATCGAAGGCAGGATGCGGTATTGACAGGTGCCGGCCAGGTTGCGGCGCCGCGGCGGCGCCTCAGCCACGCCATGCGTCCAGGTAGCGACGAACCTGGTAGAGGTTATCCACCCGCCCCTTCAGCATCACGTCCAAAGCCGACGCGCCGCCGAAGGCCTTGTTGGGCCGCTTGATCCAGGCGGCCGCGCGCTCGCGCACCGGCAGGAGAATATTGATCGCCTTGTAGATGCCGATCAGCACGCTGATGCGTTCCAGCGTGTCGCGCGGCAGCCCGGCGACCGTTCCCGCCCGCCAGCGGTAGAAGGTCCGCCGGCTGGGCGCGCCGAGCAGCGTGAGTTGCGCATCGCGGGGCAAATCCCATTCGGCGGCGAGATTGAAGAATGCCTTGAGCGCCACCGTATCGACATCCGCCGGATCGAAGGCGGCGAGCGGTGATGCCCCGGGATTGTGCAGGTTTGCCGCATGCTGTGCCATTTGCCTCATACTGAGGCAAATAGTGCCATTTTGCAACTTACTCCCGGAGAAAAATGCTATGCCGGCGCGCCCGTTGCCGCCGTCTTGCCTGCCAGGCTGCTGACGACGACTATCGCAACGAACGACAGCACGAAGCCGGGCACCAGTTCGTACAGCTCGAAGATTGCCGCCACGTCGCGCAACTGCGGCCAAACGATCACCGTGATGCCGCCCACCAGCATCCCGGCCAGTGCGCCGTTGCGCGTCATACCGTTCCAGTAGAGCGACAGCAGCACGGCGGGGCCGAAGGTCGCGCCGAAGCCGGCCCATGCCCAGGCAACGAGCGCGAGCACCCGGCTATCCGGATCCAGCCCCAGCACGAATGCAAGCGCCGCGACCGCGAGCACCGCGAGCCTGCCCGCCCACAGCAACTCGCCGCGGCCCGCCTGCTTGCGGACCAGGCCCTTGTAGAAATCCTGCGCGAACGCGCTGGAGGCGACCAGGAGCTGCGCCGCCGCGGTGCTCATCACCGCCGCCAGGATGCCGGAGAGGCAGATCCCGGCGATTACACCGGGAAAGCGGTCTACGGCCATGAAGATGAACACCTTCTCCACGTCCGCGCCTTGCAATGGCCGCTCGAGCACGGCCACGCCGGTGAGTCCCACGACGACGGCAGCGACCAGCACCACCGTCTGCCAGCTCATCGCAATGCGGCGCGCGGCCGGAATGCTGCCGGCGGCATTCGCCGCCATGAACCGCGCGAGGATATGCGGTTGCCCGAAGTAGCCGAGGCCCCAGCCGACGAGCGAAGCGATGCCGATGAACCCGAGCGCCTCGCCCGTGCTCGCATCGACGAACGGATCGAGCATGTCGGGATTGACCGCATTGAGCGACGCCGAAATGCCGCCCGGCCCACCGAGCGCGAACCAGCCGAGCGCGGCCACGAGCACGAGGGCGATGAACATGAGGCTGCCCTGCAGCACATCCGCCCAGCTCACCGCGAGGAAGCCGCCGAAAAACGTGTACACCAGCACCGACATCGCACCCCAGAACACCGCCCAGCCGTAGTCGATCCCGAACAGCGCTTCGAACAGCTTGCCGGCGGCGACGAACCCGGAGCTCGTGTAGAGCACGAAGAAAACGAGGATGAACACTCCCGCGAGCAGGCGCAGCGTGCGGCTCCCGTCGCCGAAGCGCCGCTCGAAGTAATCCGGCAGCGTCAGCGAATCGTCGAGCACCTCCGTCCGCTCCCGCAAGCGGGCGGCGACCAGCTTCCAGTTCAGCCAGGTGCCGGCAAGGAGGCCCAGCACCATCCAACCGGCCTCCAGTCCCGCCGCGTAGGCGAGTCCCGGCAAGCCCATGAGCAACCAGCCGCTCATGTCGGATGCCTGCGCCGACAGCGCGGTCACGAAAGGCTTCAGGCTGCGGCCGCCGAGGATGTAGTCCTTGAGCGTTTGCGTGCGGCGCCAGGCGATGAACCCGAGCAGCAGCACCACGGCCATGTAGGCCAGGAACGTAGCGACAATTGCGCCGTTGTGTGCGTCCATTCCCCCTCCCGGACGATTCGGCATCTTACCTTATAGGCCGCCCGCTGTTCCCGTATACTGCGGCGCAAATTCGAACGAGTAGTTTCCGGGGATGATTCACTTGCGCCTATGACCGCCTTCAGCGTCAACGAGTTTTACCAGCGCAACCGCCGCCTCGTCATCTGGGTCATCCTGTTCGGGCTCCTGTGGCTGCTCCGTGACTTCTTCGCGCTCGTTTTCCTGACATTCGTGCTGGCAACCGTGGCGGCGCCGCTGGTGGCATTCGGGCGCCGCCGGATGAAGATGCCGCACCGCGCCGCCCTGGTTGTCGTCTACCTGGTGTTCGTGCTGGTGCTGGCCTCGTTCGTACGGTTCGTGGCGCCGAGCGTTGCCAGCGAGCTGAACAGGATGATCGACAACCTGCCGGCCACGGAAATGCGCCTGCTGGAAGCCAAGGATCGGCTGATCGAACGCTATCCCACGTTGCGCCAGCCGCTCGGCGGCTTCCTCGCCAGTGCCCTCGACGAGCAAACGGCGGAGGTTGTCATGCGCGAACTCGCCGACGAGCGGGCGCGCCTGTCACTGTCGCAGGCGCAGGTCACCCGTGCCGCCGAAGCGGACGTACCCCCGGACGGCGCGCTCGCCGAGTACTTCGCGCGCCGCGATCAGCTGTACCTCAATGCCCTCGTCAACAGGCTTTTCCAGCAGCTTCGCGATTACGCCCCCACCGTGATCAACATGCTCTATCGCGGCACGGCAACGATCCTGCTGGCGTTGTTGTTCAGCTTCCTGATCCTGAACGACCGGGGCAGCCTGCGGCGCGGCATTGGCCGCCTGGAGAACTCCCGCGTCGGCGATTTCTACTCGGAGGCCGCCGAACCGATCGTACGCTTCGGCGACCTGCTCAGCCGCGCGATCAAGGCACAGGCCACGATCGCGGTCGTGAACACCTTGCTGACGCTGATCGGGCTGCTGGTGCTCAAAATCCCGTTGGTGGCGATGCTCTCCGTCATCGTGTTTTTCTGCAGCTTTATTCCGGTGCTCGGGGTATTCATATCGACCACCCCCATCGTACTGGTCGCCCTGAACGCCGGCGGCCCGATGCTGTCGCTCATTGCCGTCTGTATGGTCGTGTTAATTCACGTGATCGAGGCGTACCTGCTGAACCCGATCATCTACAGCCGGCACCTGAAGCTGAACCCGGTGTTCACGCTGATCATCGTGTACGTCGGCTATCACGCCTTCGGCCTCTGGGGCATGCTGCTAGGCGTGCCGGTGACGCGCTATTTCATCCACGACGTGATCGGAGTGCCGTTCCGGGACGAACCCGCAAATGAAGCCGCGTCCGCCCGGGGCGGGGCCGAGGCAACTATCTAGCGGGCGCAATGCTTCCCTGCACAGCGCGCGCCTAACTGGCTACGCGACGACCCTGTTGCCCTTCGTAGAGTTCACGTTCTTCGCGTACCGCTTTCTCGATGCTGGGCCTTTGCAGGAGGCGCCGGTGATATTCGTTTACTGCCGGCCATTCGCGCAGGTCGATATCGCTCGAAGCTGCCCAGTTCAGGACGGTGACCAGGTAGGCGTCGGCCACGGTGAAGTGCTCGAGGAGGAATTCGTGCCTGGCGAGGTGGTTCTGCAAAAGATCCAGGCGCGGCGGTGCCTTTCCTCGCGCGTATGCCTTGACCTCCTCCGGCGCCTTGGCGTCGAAGATCGGGGCGAAGATCGTCTTGTGCAGCTCCGTCGCAATGAATCCCAACCAGCGTGCCAGCTGCAGCCGGCCGGTCTCGTCATCCGGCACGAGATTTGCTTCGGGAAACAAGTTACCCACGTACTGCAGCACCGCGGCGTTCTCGGTCAGCATCTTCCGATCGTCGGTGCGCAGCGCCGGTACCTGGCCCATCGGGTTGATCCTGAAATAGTTGGTCCCGTCCGCGAGCCGCTTCGTCTTCAGGTCCACCTGCGTATAGCGGATGTCCTTGCCTGCTTCGTAGAACGCGATGCGTGTGGCGAGCGAACAGGCGAGCGGCGCGAAGTACAGGTTCATTGTGCAATCCTCCTTGAAGTCATTTTTGTACTATACTGCATAAAATTAGCGGCCAGCAATATTTATTTGCGAGATGGTACAAAATACCGGAAAACGCGCGCGCGGCCGGCCGCGCGCCTACGATCCCGACCAGGCTCTCGCGCGCGCGCTCGATACGTTCTGGATAGGCGGATATTCCGGTACGTCACTGGATGCCCTGAGTGAGAGCACGGGCATGCAGCGCCCCAGCCTCTACGGCGCCTTCGGCGACAAGCGCTCGCTGTACCTGCAGGCACTGGAGCGCTATACCGGCGAATCAGTGGCGTCGATGCGAACGGCTCTGGATTTCGACGGCAATCTGCGAGACGGGCTCACCGCGCTTTATGACCGCGCGATTGCGCATTACGTCCCGCGAAACACCGACCCCCGGGGTTGCTTCCTGCTCGGCACCGCTGCCGTGGAAGCAACGTCGGACGTTGAAATCCGCACCCGTTTGCGGAAAGCTCTCCGCCGGCTCGACCGTGTGTTCGAAGATCGCTTCCGGCACGCACAGGCAACGGGCGAGCTCGACCGTCGAGCGGATGCGCCGGCGTTGGCCAAAATGGCCTCGGCCGTCCTGCACACGCTGGCGCTGCGTTCACGCGCCGGCGACCCGGGTACCGCGCTGCGAACGATCGCGGCAACGGGCGTGCGCATGATCTGCGACGCCCGCGCCGCGCGCTGACCCCTCCAGCCGGGAAGAGCGCGGCAACAGGCTCGCCGCCGGCCGCGTCTCCTCGCCCGGCCGCGTCTCAGAGGCTCGCGGTGGCCTGCTGCAGCCGCTGTACCGCTGCGAGCGACTTCTGCACGTTCTCCATCGGTGACATGCCACCGATCGTCTCGGCGACCTTGCCGTCCGGCGTCACGATGAAAGTGGTGCGCTCGGCAAAACCGTGGCCGATCTCGACGCCGCGCGTATCCTTGGCGCCTTCTACCGAGTCCTGGACCTGCAGCTCGTAGGAGCGTGCGATCTCTCCGCTCGCATCCGAGGCCACCGGGAGCTTGCCGGCGCAGTATTCCGGATCGGCCGAGAAGTCGTTGAGCCGCTCGATGCTGTCGAGCGAAACACCGATGACAGTCGCGCCCGCCGCCTGGAACTCGTCCATGTTTTGCGCGAACTCGTGGGCCTGGACGTTACAGCCCCGGGTGAACGCCGACGGGTAAAAATAGACAACCACCGGGCCCTTCTCGAGCGCTTCGTTCAGCGAGAAGTCGAACTCCTCGCCGGCGAGCGAGGCCCGGGCTTCGAATAGCGGCGCGTCGTCGCCGGGTTGCAGCGCGGCAGCGGCCGGCAGCGCGAGGGCTGTGAAACACAGTAATGTGAACAGATGTTTTGTCATGGCTTGGCCCGTGGTATGGATGGGTTCGTCAAAAAATTCGTAACCCGTTAATCCTGACCTGTGCGGCCACTCGGTGCAAGCTTCCGACGCCACCTGCCGCCGCACGCGGCTTTCGGCAGGCGGCCATACTCAGGGCCGCGGGTCCGCCGGCGCGCCCGCATCGCACTTCACGCAATTGAGTTGCCGCCCCAGCATGCGCTTGCGGCCCGCCTGCGTCACCACCCAGGGCCGGTTCGTCCACGGCGGATTATGACGTACGTGCTGGTTGTGACCGCAGGCGAGTTGCGCCACCCAGTGGCGCTCGGTGTCCTGGTGATAGTTGACGATCGGCTGCTGCATGCGCTGGTTGATCCGGGCTGGCCGCCCGTGACCGCTTATTATAGGGAACATGGATCCCCCTATCCTCTGGTACACGGTGGCGGGCGTGCTGATACTCGTCGGGCTTGCGGGCACCATCCTGCCGGCATTGCCCGGCGTCCCGCTGGTGTTCGCGGGCATGTGGCTGGCCGCCTGGGCCGGGGGTTATACCGCGATCGGCGCCTGGGCGGTCGTGGTCCTCGGCATCCTGGCCGCCCTCGCGGTGCTGCTCGATGCAGCCGCCGGCCTGCTCGGCGCGAGGCGCGTGCAGGCAAGCACCGCGGCGCTCCTGGGTGCCGCCGCAGGCACGATAGCCGGCCTGTTTTTTGGCCTCCCCGGGCTGCTGCTGGGCCCCTTCGTGGGCGCGGTCGCGGGCGAGCTGAGATCGGGTGGTGGCATCCGGCGCTCGGCACACGTCGGAGTCGCCACCTGGATCGGTTTGCTGTTCGGAACGCTGGCGAAAATAGCGCTCTCGTTCACCATGCTCGGCATTTTCGTCGCGGCGCTGCTGATTCCTTGAAGCCGACGTCCGCGGATTTCATTCGGGAGTGTCGCGCTCCGCCATTCGCCGGTTTTCCGTGTACGCTTTGCCGGCGCGCATGAGTTCCCTGAACCGCGTGCGGTCGTTGTTCGCCACCGTGGTGCAGAGCGTTTCCACCGCGCGCGCAAGCGCCGCCAGTGACTCCGATCCGAAGTCGTTCAGGCACTGGATTTCGTAGTAGAGCTCCGGGCTTTCGTGCGCCACGTTGCGCGCGATGTCGAACTGGGCATCGAACGTCGTGCTGGAAATCTGCAACAGCCGCGGCGCCGACTCGCCGCTTTCCGCCAGGGCCGTGAAAAAGGCTATGTTCACCGCGTGCGATAGTCCGAGCACGTAAGCGATGATCTGGTCATGCTCTTCGAGCGTGGTCACGAATTGTTCCGCCATGGTCGGGGCAAACAGCGCCTGCGCGGCCGCCAGCGCTTCCGCATCCCCGAGGTCGATGAACAGGACATGGCGCCCCGACAGCAGCCGGACATCGGGCCCGAACATCGGGTGGATTGAAGACACGCTGACGCCCGCGCTCTGCAGCGCCTCCAGTCCGCTGCGCAGCGGCGACTTGAGCGAGCCGACGTCGATCACCACCCCGCGCGGCCGCCGCGCCGCCAGTTCTTCCAGGATGAGGTTGGTGGCACCGAGAGGCGCGGCCACGATAATGTAGTCATGGTCCAGGTCGGACTCGCGCCAGTCCGCGAGCATGGCCTCACCCGCCGGGGCGCGGGGATCGGCCACTTCCACTTCGAATCCCTGCGAAAACAGGAAGTGCGAGAACCACCCGCCCATTTTGCCCGCGCCGCCGATAACCAGTGCGCGCCGGCCGCCGCCGTTGCGGTGCGCCACCAGGCTCGTCTGCTCCTGCTGCGTGAGCGAATACTGCACCAGCAGGCGCATCAGCGCTTCGGCGACATCGGGCGACACGCCCACCTGCTCGGCCTTGGCGCGCGCGCCCTGGAACACTTCACGTTCCCGCTTGTAGTCGCGAAGGGGGAAGCCGGTGGAACGTTTGACGCTGGCGATGTCGTTAACCGTCGCCTGCCGTTTTGCGATCAGTTCCAATATCCGGTGATCGATGCCGTCCAGTTGACGGCGCAGTTCCTCAAGGGTCATGTGCGAATTCGCTGCCGATTATCTATTGCGCCAGCGACACGGTCGACGGCATTTCGATTCCGCGGTCCGTGAACTGGACCGTGAAGGACACCCGGCTGAACAGGTCTTCGAACGATTTCATCATATCGCTCGCAGCCTGGTTCATCGCAGCGGCGTCTGCCGCGTCCGGGTCGTTCGCCGCGCCCATGCCGGCGTCGATAGCATCGCCCAGCAAACCGTAGTAGCGGCTGGCGTCCACGTCCAGGCTCATGAACGGCGCGGGTTGTACCGTCGCGGCATTGAGCATCGCGGTAAGGCCGGCTTCGCTGCCGGCTCCGAGGGACAGCGCCAGGGCATCGTCCGACATCGCGATGTATGCCTCGTCGGCCGCGGGGGACAGGGCCGGGAGCTCCAGCTTGTGCGGTTGGCCGTCGGGCTGCAGGTTCAGGGAGGCGATCTGCGGGCTGAACAACGACCCCATCGCGACAAGTCCCTGCGGGTTGTCGCTCGCGAGCAGGAATCGCATGTCGATCCGCGTCGGCGGCTGCCTGGTCTCGAGGTCCAGTCCCTCGATATCCTCGACCACCGCCAGGAAACCGCGAATGCCGTAGGCCATGGGCAGCAACGGCTGCTGCAATGCCTCCCGCGTCTGCGTGACGCCCGCCTGCAGGTCGGCGAGCAGGTCGCATTCATACGGGTCTGCTGCCATGGCATCGAGGCGAGCTGCGTAGAAGTCGTGCGCCGCCGCTATATCGAGGCCCATGCCGAAGGAGAACAGCCCCCCTTGTGCCTGCCCGAGGCCCGGTACCGGCGCCGTGATCGCCTGCAGGCCTGCCGCCAGGTCGCGGCGCAGCTCGAACACGGAGTTGGTCGCCATTTTCGCCGTGTTGAGCTCGGTGTAGCCGGTAACCACGCGCGGCACGATACCGGCAATGGCACGGATCTCCGCCTTGCAGACGTCCGATAGCGAGGTGGCGTCGTGACTCATGCTGGTCAGCAGCCACTCGTTTATGCCGGACTGCTCATCCAGGAACGTCGCTGCCACGCGCTCGATGTCGATCATGCCGAGACCGTACTCCAGGAAACCATAGGTTTCCGCGAGCTTTGCGAGGGTGCCCGAATCCGCGATGCTGGTCTCGGGCAGCGTGAGACCCAGGACGGACTGCAGCAGCTTCTCCGGCAGCTCGGCGGGCACGAGACTCACGACCAGTTGGTCGTCTATGACCGCCACGATGAGCTTCGCTTGCTCATCGGCGGCGTAGCGGTAAGCGTGACCCGCAACGGCGGCGGCAGCCATCTTGCCGCCGGCTTTCTCCTCCAGCTCCGCGATCGTCCGTTCGAAGAGCGCACCGTCGCTCAGGGTAATCCGGAGCACCGGCAGCAAGCCCACGCCATAGAAAGCCGCGGTGGAGTGCTTGTCGATACCGGCCGCCGGAATGCCCTCCGGGGTAACCATCTCCGCCAGCGCCTCCGCGATCGCGATGAAACGCTCCCGCACTTCGGCGTCCGCCTCCGGGTGTGCGCCGGAGCCCTGCTCCATCGCCACCCGCAGGATGGCCGGATAAGCCTGCATAACCTCCTGCACGTGGGCCCCGAGCTTTTCCCGCACGTCGTCCGGGACTCGTTTCGTCATCGCCAGCACGTATGGCGTCTCGGCCGGTACGTAGCGGAGGATGCCCGCTTCGGACGTCAGCCCCTCCCCCGGCTTTTCCGAGCAGGCAGCCAGCGCCAGGAGCAGGACGGCCGCGAACGGCAGTAGTGTCTTGCGGATAGCGCCTGGCATCATCTTGTAACTCCGGGGAACCTGGCCGGCAGCGTAGTGACTGATCGGGAGCCGGTCGAGAACCGGTGTCACAGTTGCCGTTGCGGGTGGAATTATACCCGCTGAGCTGCCGGCGGGGATCGAGAGGGTAAAATGGCGCCATGATCCGGGATGTCGACAGCGGGGACCTGGAAGCGGTGCTCGCGCTCAACGAAGCCTCGGTGCCGCATGTCAATTCGGTACCGATGGAGCAGATGGAGAAATTCCGGCGGGAGGCGGCGTACTTCCGGGTGGCGCTCGTCGACGGAGCCGTCGCCGGTTACCTCGTCGGGCTCACACCGGAGGCAGACTACAAGAGCCTGAACTTCCAGTGGTTCAAGGCCCGGTATGACGACTTCGCGTACGTCGACCGCGTGGCCGTGGCCGACCGGGCGAGGCGGCTGGGACTCGGCAGCGCGTTGTACCGGGATTTTGAGCAGCGTTTCGCCGGGGTGGCGCCCCGCCTTGCCTGCGAGGTCAACCTTCGCCCCCCGAACGCGGCATCGATGGCCTTCCACCGGCGCCTCGGGTTCGTGCAGGTAGGCGAGCAGCCGGTCGGCGACAAGGTCGTCGCGATGCTGGTGAAAGAGCTCGTGTAGGAGCCCGCCCTGCGGGCGATCGCCCGCCGAAACCACATTCGCTCCCACGCCTCGTGAACGGATGTGCCAACGAGTGTCATGCAGCTGGTTCCGGTCGCCCGCATGGCGGGCTCCTACATCGCAGGCTGGGCCGTCGCCCGCATGGCGGCAGTGCCGTCGCCCGCATGGCGGGCTCCTACGGGGCGGGGTTCCACGTATAATGCGCCGCCTTTCCGGCCGAAGCCGGATGTAGCTCATCCATGTCCACCGTAGAGCATCTTCGCAACATCGCCATCATCGCGCACGTCGACCACGGGAAAACGACCCTGGTTGACCGGCTGCTGCAACAGTCCGGCACGCTCGGACCGCGGGCGGCCGTGCCGGACCGGGTGCTCGACTCGAACGACCTCGAGCGCGAGCGCGGCATCACCATCCTCGCGAAAAACACCGCTATCCGCTGGGGCGACTACCGCATCAACATCGTCGATACGCCGGGTCACGCGGACTTCGGCGGCGAGGTCGAGCGCGTGCTGTCGATGGTCGACAGCGTGCTGCTGCTGGTCGACGCGGTAGACGGCCCGATGCCGCAGACGCGCTTCGTCACCCAGAAGGCCTTTGCGCGCGGCCTCAGGCCCGTCGTCGTCATCAACAAGGTGGACCGGGACGGCGCCCGGCCCGAATGGGTGCTGAACCAGACCTTCGATCTCTTCGACCGCCTGGGCGCGACCGACGAGCAGCTCGATTTCCCGGTCATCTACACTTCCGCGCTCGAAGGCTATGCCGGCACCACCCCCGACGTGCGATCCGGCGACATGACGCCGCTGTTCGAATGTATCGCGCGGCAGGTGCCGCCCCCCGACGTCGACGTCGTCGGGCCGCTGCAGCTGCAGATTTCGAGCCTCGCGTACGACAGCTACGTCGGCGTACTCGGCATCGGCCGCATCCGCCGCGGCCGCATCGAAGCCAACCAGGCCGTCTCTGTCGTCGGTGCCGACGGGAACGTGCGCCGAGCGCGCGTGCTGGAGCTGTTCGGCTTCCACGGGCTCGAACGGCGCAGGATCGACGCGGCGAGCGCCGGCGACATCGTCACGCTCTCCGGCATCGACGACCTCAGCATCTCCGATACGCTCTGCCCGCGCGACCAGCCGGACGCGCTGCCGCCGCTGGCGGTCGACGAGCCGACCATCAGCATGAACTTCCTCGTGAACAAATCGCCGTTCGCAGGCCGCGAGGGCCGGTTTTTGACCAGCCGCCAGATTCGCGAGCGCCTCGAGCAGGAGCTGAAGCACAACGTGGCGCTGCGGGTCGCCGCCACCGAGGACCCGGACAAGTTTCGCGTCTCCGGGCGCGGCGAGCTGCACCTCTCCGTGCTGATCGAGACCATGCGGCGCGAAGGTTTCGAGCTTGCGGTGTCAAGGCCCGAAGTCATCCTGCAGGAGACCGACGGCGTGCGGCACGAACCCTGGGAGCAGCTCACCGTCGACCTGGAGGATGCCTACCAGGGCGCCGTCATGTCGCGGCTGGCGGAACGCCGCGGCGAGCTGCTGGACATCATCCCGGACGGCCGCGGCCGCGTGCGTCTCGATTACCGGATCCCGACGCGCGGCCTGATCGGCTTCCGCACCGAATTCCTGACGGCTACCGCGGGCACGGGACTCATCTACCATGTGTTCGACGGTTACGACCGGCACATCCCGCTCGGGATCGGGCAACGCCAGAACGGGGTACTGGTGTCCATGGTGACGGGCAAGGCGCTCGCTTACGCCCTCTACAATCTCCAGGACAGGGGGCGGCTGCTCATCGGCCACGGCGAGGCGGTTTACGAAGGCATGATCATAGGCATCCACTCGCGCCAGAACGACCTCGCGGTGAACCCGACCAAGGCCAAGCAGCTCACCAACATTCGGGCCGCCGGCAGCGATGAGAACATCCTGCTCACGCCGCCGGTACGCTTCTCGCTGGAGCAGGCGCTGGAGTTCATCGATGATGATGAACTACTTGAAATTACACCCACAAATATAAGAATCAGAAAGAAACATTTGACGGAGCACGAGCGCAAGCGCGAGCTCCGGCTGCGCGCATGAACCGGCCGCGCCAAGAGGCCCGGCGCCGATGACGGACCTCGATCCCGACCACGCTTTCGCCGCGCTGCGGCCGGACGATATCCTGGGACCGCTCGAGGAGCTCGGCTTCGAAAGCGATGGCCGACTGCTCGCGCTGAACAGCTACGAAAACCGCGTCTACCGGGTCGGCCTGGAAGACGGCGAGCCCGTGGTCGCCAAGTTCTATCGCCCCGGCCGCTGGAGCGATGCGTCCATTCTCGAGGAGCACCGCTTCACCGCCGAGCTCGCGGAGCAGGAGATCCCCGTGGTGCCTCCGTTCGAGCTCGACGGCGACACCCTGCACCACTCCGGCCCCTTCCGCCTGGCCGTGTTCCCCTGCCGCGGCGGGCGCGCACCGGAAGTCGACTCGGCGGACGTGCTGCGGCAGCTGGGGCGGCTGGTCGCGCGCATGCATTTGCAGGGCGAGGTGCGGCCGTTCAGTCACCGGCCGCGGATCGACATCGAGTCCTACGGCAGCGAGTCGCGTCGCTACCTGGTCGAGGAAGGCTTTATCCCGCCGGATCTGGTCGATGTTTACAACAGTGTGGCGGAGCATCTGCTCGACAACGTCGCCGGCTGCTTCGAGCGCGCCGGGCGCGTGCAAGAAATCC
>CAZSKQ010000083.1:0-15126 GCA_964607425.1 uncultured Woeseiaceae bacterium | reverse complement strand
GGCGGGGCAGGATGCGCGTTCGCGCAGCAGGACTTTTTCCTCGCCGTAGCGCTCGACCATCCTGGCGGCGCCGCGGCCCGGCGGCAGTGCCAGGTCCACGAAGAACACCGTCGCGTCGCGCATGCGCGGGGTGATTTCGGCGGGCAGGTTCAGGGATTCCGCCTGCAGCTCCACGCGTTCCGCGCGGCTCATGTCGCCGAAGAGGCCCAGTGAGATTTTCAGGCCGTCTTCGGCGGACGGCAGCAGGTAGGCGTCGCCCAGGCCGCCCGCCACGAGGCGCTTCAACATGGCGTCGCCGATTTCGCGGTTCGGGATGTTACGAATCTGGACCCAGTGGCCGACGAAGAGCTCCCCTTGTGTCGAGCGGATGGAACCCTGCATGCCTTCCCGGACGTAGTCCTGCAGCACGCGTTCGGCTTCAGCCGTGTTGCTGAACGGGCCGATGCTGACGCAGGCGCGGCCGATGACGGCCGTCAGCGTGGAGGAGCTAACGGGCCGCGGATCCGGCGTGGACGGGGAGGTAGGGGGCTGCGGATCCGGCGTGGACGAGGTCGAGGAGGTAACGGGCTGCGGATCCGGCGTGCGCTGGCGCAAGGTGCGGACATCGGTCAATGCGAGCGGCGGCCCGACGTCCGACACGTCGATGATCGTCGCACCCGGCTCGACCGACGGCTCCGACGTTTTACCCCAGATGAAAAACAGGATGTTGGCCAGCAGCAGCAGAAGCAGCAGGTTTCTCACGTATTGTTCACCATGACGCCCAGGCCCTGCAGCACCAGGTTGGGGCGGTGCACGACGGTGTCGTCCAGCTGTTTCAGGATGCGCGATGCATCCCCGCCGGTCAAGATCAGCCTGGGCCTGAAGCCGGTCGCGCGCATGCGGCCGAGCGCGCGCTCGATGGCGCCGCAGACAGCCGTCATCGCGCCCTGGTCCAGCGCGCCGTCGGTGGTCGTCGCGAACAGCGCAGGCCCGCTCACCGCCCGGCCGCCGATCTGCCTGGGCGGTGGCAGGTCGCTCGTGTTCGTATGCAATGCCTCGCGCATCAGCCGCAGCCCCGGTACGATCAGACCTCCGAGGTGCTGTCCCTCGCGATCGAGCGCGTCGATCGTCACTGCCGTGCCCGCGTCCACTATGCACAGCGCGCCCCGGAACTCCGCGCGCGCGCCGACCATCGCTACCCAGCGGTCGACGCCGATGCGTCGCGGACTGCGATAGCTGTTGGTCACCCCGAACGCCTGCCGTTCGGCGCGCGCGAAATGCACCTCGCAATTGCAGTGAATTCCGATCACGCCCGACAGGCGCGTGGCAAAACTGTGGCCGGCGGTATTGCTGGCGAGCACCCTGTCCACGTCCCGCGGCAGGTTTGCGGTGAGTGCCGCGAACCCGACCTCCTGCAGCTTCTCATGCGAGATGCTGCCGGACTTGCCCAGCCGTTCCTTGTCGAGCAGCCCCCATTTCACGCGCGTGTTGCCGATATCGAACAGCAGGGCGCGCGGCTTGCTCATGGCTCGCCCGCCCGGGCGTCGACTACCGCCACCGAGCCCGTGACGATGCGCCGCGTTCCCTCCGCTGTTTGCACGAGCAGCGCGCCATCCTCATCGATGCCCCCTGCCACGCCCCGCACGTCCTCTTGTGCCTGCGGCACGTGGACGGTCTTGCCGCGCAGCCAGTCGCAGTCCTGCCACGCGGCATGAAAAGCCGCAAAGCCGTCGCGTTCGAAGCGGCTGACGGCGGCCATGATGCTTTGCAGGATGCCCGCCGCCAGCGCCGCCCGTGACGGCAGCCATTCGACGCACTCCTGCAAGTCCGCCGTCCGCGAGGCCCAGCTTGCCCCCGGCGCTTGCCGCAGCGCCTCCGGCAGGTCGATGTTCAGGCCGAGCCCGATGATCGCCGTTCGCCCGTGCCCGGGTTCCGGGCGCACTTCGGTCAGGATGCCGCCGAGTTTCCCCCCGCGCACCACGAGATCGTTCGGCCATTTGAGCGCGATATCGTCGACGCCGATGATCCGCAGCGCCGCCGCGACCCCGGTGCCCACCGCCAGGGTGAGGCTCGCGAGGCCGCGCGGCGGTGGTGCCGTAAAGCAGTAAGCCACGGAAAGGCACAGCCCGGACAGCGGCGGCGAGATCCATTGCCGCCCGAGCCGGCCGCGCCCCTGCGTCTGGTGCTCGGCTATCACGGCGCGAAAGCGGCCCGCCGCGGGCGGGGCCTCCTGCAGCAGCCAGGAATTCGTCGAGCCGAGTTCCGCGAACACCTCCAGCGCATCCAGGCTATCCCGGTCCTCGGCCGTCAGCAGCCGCAGAATGTCCGCTGCGTCCATCGGCATCAGTCGTCGTCGATGGCCCGGCGCTCGCCGCGGCCGAACAGCATCAGGGCGCGGTTGCGCGATTCGGTGCCGGCTCGCATGCGCTGGATATTCGAGCGATGGGTGAACAGGAGAAACAGTGCCAGTGCGGTGCAATAGATGAACAGGGGCTGCTCGTCCGGCAGCCGCATGAAGCCGACGAAGAGCGGTGCGCTGAGGCCGGCTGTCATCGTCGCGAGCCCGACGTAGCCCGACAGCACCAGGACCAGGCCCCACACCAGCAGCACGGGCAGCACCAGCCAGGGCGCGAGCACGGCGAGCGTACCGATGAGCGTCGCGGCACCCTTGCCGCCGCGAAACCGGTGCCAGATCGGCCACACGTGCCCCATCACCGCCGCCGCCGAACAGGTAATCGCAAGCCACTCGCGCGAGATTGCGGGATCGTTGCCGATCAGCGGCAGCTCGATGGCCGGGATGACGCCGGCGCCAATCGCGCCCTTGCCGACGTCGATCAGCGTGACGCCCAGCGCAAACAGCCAGCCCTGCGTGCGCAAGGCATTGGTGCCGCCGGCGTTGCCGCTGCCCATGGTGCGGATGTCGATTCCGCCTCGCAGGCGCCCGAGGATCAGCGAACCGAGAACCGATCCGACAAAATAGCCCAGGAGGAATTTGACGCCGAGCTCGAGCATTACGGCGACCTGCTTTGTACAACGACGGCGCGCATTGTAGCATCCGTCGCGGGTCTCTCCCGAGGCGTTGACAAGGCGGCGTCGCATGCCCATTCCCCTGTTTGTGAATCCGACCGCCGGCCAGCGGCGCGCACGCCGAGTGCTCCCCTCTCTCGTCGAGCTACTGAAGACGAACGGAATCGAGCATCGGGTGGTCGAGAGCGAAGCGGGAGGCGACCTGGAGAAAAAGGTGCGGGATACGGTAGCCGCGGGGACGACCCAGTTGCTCGTTGCCGGCGGTGACGGGAGCATCCACGAGGCCGTCAACGGCATATTGCAGGGCGGCTCCGGCGCCGAGCTCGGTATCATCCCGGTCGGCCGGGGCAACGACTTCGCGAAAGCCTGTTCGATTCCGCCGCACTGGGAAGATGCGGCCCTGCTGCTCGCCGATCGCCTGAAGAACGCCATGCCGGCCAGGCCCGTGGACATCGGCCGCATGAACGGCCGCTACTTCGCGAACGCCGCCGGCATCGGTTTCGATGCCCGGGTCACGTCGATAGCACGCCGCGTACGGTTGCCCATCGGTGACCTCGTCTACCTCGTTGCGCTCATACGCGGCCTCTGGGGCGGCGTCGGTACCTGGCAGGTCAGCGCAAGCTTCAACGAAAAGCGCTATGAAGGTCCTGTCACGCTGGTCAATATCAGCAACGGTCCGTGGGTCGGCGGGCTCTTCAATATCGTGCCTTCGGCGCTCAACCACGACGGGGAGCTCGATCTGCTCGTACTGAAACCGGTGAGCCGATTCCGGGTGCTGTCGTTACTGGCGAAGCTGCTCGGCGGCAATCACATGCACGAGCCGGAGGTCGCGCATGCACGGATCCAGGCCTGTGAAATCGAGACCCTGGAACCGGTGCCGTCGCACCTGGACGGTGAAGTGCAACCGCCGCAGACCCGCTTCCAGATCGAGCTTAAGGCGAGCGCCTTGCCGCTGCTTTAACGCCGCGGGCGGCGCCGTGCGGGGATTCCGGCTCACGGCTGCTCGGGGCAGCGCCTGTCGAACGTGGCGGCTCCTACAAAGGTGCGGGTTCCGACAGCCAGGCGCGCTGATTCCTTTCCGCCTCTTCGGAGCGGTCGGAGTCGAGCTCCAGCCAGCAGGTGTCTTCCGGTGCCGCGGTGAGCGTTACCTTGCAGCGGAGCAGCTCATCATTGCGGAACACGCTCAGCGACACCTTGTCGCCGGCGCGGTATTCGCGCAGACGGTTATCGAGATTGGCGCAGGTGACGCGCAGGTCATTCAGCGCCACGACCTCGTCACCCGGTGCCACTCCCGCCGCTTCGGCCGGGCTGCCCGTGTGCACGGTACCGACCAGGCTGCGTCCCTCGCGCGCGGCCAGGGTAAGCCCGAGCCAGGGTGGCGGCGGCATGTCCGGGGAAGGCGGTTTGCCGCCGGCGTCATCGCTGCTGTCCGCGGGCCGCAGGTGCAGGCGAATTCCGAAATCCTTCAGCAGCCTGCGCAATGGCAGTTCGGCCGTGCCGCGTACATAGCGTTCGAAGAACTCCTCCAGGTCGAGACCGGTGAACGCCTGCGCAATCGATTCGAGCCCGCGCTCGGGCATGCCTTCGCCGGTCTCCCCGAAACGCTTCCAGCACGCGCGCATGACCGAGTCGAGCGAGTACCTGGAATCCGTATCGCGGCGGATCGTGAGATCGAGCGCGAGCGCCACCAGGGCGCCCTTGGTATAGTAGCTGACGGTCGCATTGCTCGCGTTCGCGTCCGGCTTGTAGAACTTTATCCAGGCGTCATAGCTCGATTCCTCGAGGCTCTGGCGCAAACGGCCACGCGCACGCAGGACGCGCGTAATCGTGCGCCCCAGCATCTCCAGGTAACCCTCCCCGCTGAGCAGGCCGGCGCGCGCCAGCGCGAACGTGTCGTAATAGGACGTGATGCCTTCGAAGACCCACAAGAGCCCGGTGTGCGATTCCGCGCGCAGGTCGTACGGCGTAAACCGCTCCGGCTTCATACGTTTGACGTTCCACAGGTGGAAGTACTCGTGGCTGCAGAGCCTCAGGAATTTGCGGTAGGACGGCTTCGTACCCGACTCGCCCCGCACCGGCAGGTCGCCGCGGCTGCACATGAGGCTCGATGACCAGCGATGTTCAAGACCCCCGTAACCCTCCGGCAGCACGGTCAGGAGAAAGAGGTAACGGTCGAGGTCCCGCGGCGCACCCAGAAGCTTCTGGTGTTGCTCGCATAGCGTCGTCAAGTCCCGGCAGATGCGGGCCATGTCCGCCCTGGCATGGCCGCGTATCGCAATGGCATGCGGAATCCCGCCGGCCTCGAACTCGCCGATCTGCAACTCGCCGATTTCCACGGGATGATCGATCAGCTCGTCGTAATCGTCGGCGGCGTAAATACCGAACCCGTAGTGCTCGGCATCTTTGGGGCGCATGGAGGTACCGACACGCCAGTCGCGGCCGATGCCCTTCGGCGGCGGCCCGATGGTAATTTCGCAGCGGTGGTCTTCCTGGCCGACGACCTGCAGGAACACGCAGGCACCATTGAAGAAGGCATGCGTCGTGTCGAGGTGCGCGCCCCGCACGCTCAGGTCCCAGGCATAGATCTCGGCCGTTACCGTAATCGGCCCCTGCGTCGCGGCCGCCTGCCAGCTGCTCTTGTCGACTTTTTCCAGTTCGATTTCGTGACCTTCACCCGCCGCGCGGATAGACACCACGTGCCGGGCGTAGTCGCGTATGACGTAGCTCCCTGGGATCCAGGCGGGCAGCGCGAATACCTGCCCGCGCGGATCGGGATTCGCTACCGACAGAACGACTTCGTACAGGTGCGCTCGCGGGTCTTTCGGGATAATGCGATAACGGTGCGGCTCGGACATTGCGTCAGCGGACTACCGGAACCCCTGCTGCGATCCACGGGACTTGTCGAACGGCGGCTCGTTCAGCTTGAGCGTCAGGCACTTCGCCGAGCCACCTGCTTTCAGGAACTCGGAAAGGTCGACCTGCTGGACCGTGAAACCGGCAAGCATGAGCTGGGCGCGCAGCGGTTCCGACGCCTTGTGCAGGAACACCTTGTCACCCACGTTCACGGCGTTACAGGCGAAGACGCCTGCGTCCGCCGTGTCGACGATAATGCGTTTGTGCGGCGGAATGCGGCTTTCGATCGCGATGCGCGATTCGAAATCGAAAGCTGGCGGGTGGTACATGAGAAACCCGCCGGTCAGCGGGCAGAAACAGGTATCGATGTGGTAGAAGCGCGAATCCGTCAGGCGGATCGAGACCAGCTCGATGTCGAAGAACTTCTGGATCTCCGCGTGCGCCTCGATTTCCGTGCGGAAGCCGTAGCCGGCCCAGAGCCAGGGACCGCCGCGGTCAAGCAGGCAGTCGCCCGCCCCCTCGAACCCGATCTTCTCGTCGAGGTCCAGTAGCTCGAAGCCGTTGTCGCGGAACCAGCGTTTAAAATGCGGTTCTTCGGGGCGCCGCTCGTGCGGCATGAAATGGCTGGCCACCGCCTTGTTGCCGTAGACAACGCCGGCGTTGGCGGTGAACACCATGTCAGGCAGATCGGGCTGCGGCTCGATCGTGACGATGTCGGCATGCTCGGCCAGCGTGTCGCGCAGGTTCTGCCACTGCCGCCTGGCCAGCTCTATGTCGGGGGAGCCCTCGTGGCCCGCCATCCAGGGGTTGATGACGTACTCGACCGTGAAGTAGTCCGGCGGGCACATCAATATCCTGTCTCGAAACTCGCTCATTTTTTGTTTTTCGCTGTTGGGAGGTGAATTTCCGCCAGCATACAGCGGACGCTGCCGCCGGCCGAGCTTTCAATGGCATCGATCGGGGCGCTGAGGATCTCGCCGTTTGCCTGCAGCATCCCGAGCTGCGCGTCGGTGAGCGCGTCGCGGGCGCGCTGCGACATGGCCACTACCCGGCCGCCGGACGCCGAGCGCAGCTCCAGCATGTTGCCGGCAAACGCCTGCAGCTGTGCGAAGGACAGCTCGAGGACGCGACGACCGCTACGCTCCAGGCTTCCGAGTACCGCCTTGCGCTGGTCGTCCCGCACGATAGCTTCCGCGCAAATCACGGCCAGCTCTTCGCCCACGTTCATCAGCACGTTGGTGTGATAGATCGGGGCACCGCCGGCATCGACGGCCTCGAACGACACGACCTCGTAGTCGAGCCGCTGCGCGAAATCGCCCAGGGGATCGAGGTGCGTACGCGACGAGAGGCAGGCGTATGCGATGTGATTGACGCGATCGAGCACCAGGCTGCCGGTGCCTTCGAGGTAATGCCCGTTCGCCTCGTGATGCGTCAGGTCGATGATCTCGCGCACCAGGAAGCCGTGCTGTTCCGACAATGCCTCGACGATATCGTGGCGCCGTTCCGTGCGGCGGTTCTCGGCTTCCATGGGATACAAAACGACGATGCCGTCCGCATGGAAGCTGACCCAGTTGTTCGGGAAAATGGCATCCGGCGTGTGCGGTTCCGGGGTGTCGTCGAAAACGAGCGCGCGCACGCCGCTCGCTTCGAGCGCATTCCGCAGGTGCTCGAATTCCCGCAACGCGGCGGCCTGCTGTTTTGCCGGCGGTGCGTCGAGTTTGCCCTGGAAGCGGTTCGACGCCGCGGTTTGCGGATTGCTTTCAAACCGGGCGGGCCGGACCATCAGGACGGCGGTTGCCAGTTGTGATTCCTTCTCCAAGCTCATATTGTCCGTGTGGCGCGGCAGGAGAGCCTGCGCCTGACCTCTTGAAGTGAGCGACTGATTATGCCTTTGAACCGCCTGCGCCTGAAAGGTTTGCCGCCTGGACTGGTGAATCCCTCCTGGCTGGCGTTCGTCTGGTTCGGTGTAACCGCGGGCATTTCGCTGCTCGAAACGCCGGTCAAGTTCACCGCCCCGACGATTACGCGGCCGGTCGCGCTGGACGTCGGGCGAGTCGTGTTCGCGGCGCTGAACCGGGTGGAACTGGGCCTGCTCATCCTGCTGCTGGTACTGGTGCGGCTGTCCGGCCGCACGCGCCAACTGATCGTGCCCTGCGCGGCGCTGGCGCTGATCCTCATCGCACAGTCCCTGTGGCTGTTGCCGGAGCTCTCGGCGCGGGCGCAATCGATCATCGGCGGCGTGGAACCGGGCGCGTCGATCGCGCACGGCGCGTATTCGGTGCTGGAGCTGACGAAGCTGGGATTGCTGCTTTACGTCGGCTTCAGGGCGGCGCATTCCGCGTAGGCGCCCGTTCAGGCCCTGCCCGTCAAGGGCGCGCCTGTCCGCGTACTCAAGGGTTCCGGCGTGCCCGCAGGGTCGCGGCATCCTGTCCGAACAGCACCGCGCGCTCTTCCTCGGTCGGCGATTCGGAGCGCTGCCAGTCGCTGCCGAGCTCCAGCCCTCGTTTGACGGCAGGGCGCGCTTCCAACGCGTCAAACCATTTCCGCAGGTTCGGGAACTGGTCGAGATCCACGCCGAACTTCGAGTACGAGACCACCCACGGGAAGGAAGCGATATCGGCGATGGAATACTCGCCCGCCAGGAACGGTCGGTCCTCGAGGCGCGTGTCCATCACGCACAACAGGCGCTCGTACTCGCTCGCGTAGCGCTTTTTCGCATACGGTACCGGCTCGGGCGCGTAGTTGACGAAATGGCTGAGCTGTCCGGCCATCGGGCCGAGTCCACCGACCTGCCAGAACAGCCACTGCAGCACGTCATAGCGCGCGTGCAGCGCCGTCGGCAGGAACTGCCTGCTTTTTTCAGCGAGGTACGTAAGGATCGCGCCCGATTCGAAGATCGAGAGATTCTCCTCGCGATCGACGATGGCGGGCATGCGGTTGTTGGGACTGATTTTCAGGAAATCCGGGGAAAACTGGTCGCCCCGACCGATATTCACCGGAATAACCTCGTATTCGAGTCCGCACTCCTCGAGCATAATCGAGATTTTCTTGCCATTCGGCGTCGGCCAGTAGTAGAGATCAATCATGTTGTTTTGCTGAAGCAGGGGAGGTGGTTAACCGGGAATTATAAGGTATCGAACCGGTAACGGACATCGATGCCAAGATAGCCATTACGCCCGGGCGCGGGCTCGTAGTAACGGCCGCCGAACGCGTTGGTCCGGATATGGCTGTTGTAGCGTTCGTCGAACAGGTTATTGACGCCGAAGTACGGTTGGACGATCCAGTTCCCGCGCTCGAATTCACGGCTGGCGCGCAGGTTGGCGACCGTGTAGCTGTCCACTTCCACCGCATTGGCGTTGTCCGCGTACAGCTTGCCCGAGTAACGCGCTTCCAGACGCACGTAAAGGCCGGCGTCCGCGGTGTAAGTGAAGCCGGCATAGCCGAAGTGCTCGGGCAGGCCCGGCAACCGTCGGCCGCCGAATTGATTGCCGCTTGCGTCGGTAAACGAATCGAATTTGAAATCCGACCAGGTCCAGGATGCTTCCACACCGAAGCCGCTGTCGTGCTGCCAGGCAACGGCGGTTTCAAGTCCGTCGCGCGTCGACTCGCCCGCATTGGAGAAAAACGTGCGGCCGGGAAAACCCGCTATTTCGAAAGGCACCAGCTCGTCGCTGAGCTCGATATGGAACAGCGCCAGCTCGTAGTACAGCCCCCCCGGTGCGCCCTTGATCCCGATCTCGTAATTGTCCGCGCGCTGCGGCTCCAGCCCGGCATTGAAACCCCCGCTGCCGTCCGGATTGGCGAGCTCGGTGGTCGTCGGCGTTTCGAACGAGCTGCTGAAGGAGCCAAAGAGCACGTGCTCGCCGAAGTGGAAGCTCGCGCCCAGCGACGGACTCACCTGGTCGAAGTCGATAGCCCCCGAATCGTCACCGTCGATGAGGAAGCGATCGTCGACATCGAACGATACCTGGTCGTAGCGGACGCTCGCCGAGACATGCCAGCGTTCACCAAATTGATATTGCCCGAGCACGTACGCACCGATACTGTCGACCCGCTCGCGCTGGTCGAAGACCAGGTCCCCGGACACGCCGTTGTGGTTGTCGAATCGGTGCCGATCGTCGGCTTGCCGGTCGAAGTCGATGCCGATGGTGATTCCGGCCGCCTCGGGCAGCTGCTCGCCAAAGCTGTACTGGACACCCGCACCGTAGAAAAACCGGTCGAACTGCACGGCGCCGCCGTCAACGAAGGGCAGCCGGTTCTCGAAGTCGCGCCAGACATAATAGTTTCGGAGCAGGAGGCTGCCGGCTGGCCGCTCCCTTTCGTAGACGATGCCGAGCCGCTGCTGCGACAGCGACTCTCCGGAATCGAACAGGACGTTGAGGTCGCGCGCCGCGCGGGCATCGGCAGCCGCCTGGGCGGCATCGATCCCGCCCGGGTCCAGGGAATCCGGCTGGTCGGTATGGTTGACGGCGATCGTGAGGTGATCGTCGGCATTCAGCCGCACACCGACTTTGCCGTTCACCAGGCTGCCCCTGGCGGAGGAATGCTCGCGATAGCCGTCAATCTCCTGGTGCGAGACATTGAAGAGGTAGTCCAGCTTCTGCCAGGAGCCTGCGGTTTTCAGCCCGTATTGCGCGAAACCCAGCTCGCCCGCGGCCGCGCCCGCCTCGAGGTAGGGAGCGGGGGCACCGAGCTCCGTCTCGATCGCGATTACGCCACCGGACGCATTGCCATAAAGCGAGGAGGCGGGGCCGCGCAGCACTTCGATGCTTTCGGCGGACCCGAGGTCGATGCTGTCGACCTGCGCCTGGCCGTCCGGCAGCGTTTCGGGAATGCCGTCAACGTACAGGCGGATGCCGCGAATGCCGAAGCTCGCGCGGGCGCCGAAGCCGCGCAGGGAGATACTCAGGTCCTGGGAGAAGTTGTAGCGGTTCTGGATGTACAGGCCGGGAACGCCGGCGAGGGCCTCCCCGAGGCCGAGCTGCTGGGTCGCGTCCTGGATGCGTTGCCGATCGATCATCGAGACGGAGCGGGCGACGTCGCCAACGCTGGATTCCAGGCGGGTCGCGGTGACGACGATTTCATCCAGGGGCCCCGGGTCCTGCGCCACAGAGGTACCGGCAACACCAAGGAACGCGCAGCATGCGGCAAGTTGCAGGTCTCGCGTTGTCCTAGACCTCGACATACGGCAGTTCCTGCATGATCTCCAGTTGCTCGGCCTCGGAGAATCCGCGGCCCAGCCAGTTCCCGTGCGGCCGAAACGCCTCCCCGGCCGTCAGCGTGGGGATGGCCGGTGCTGCGATATCGCCGCGCAGGAAGAAAGCGTTCGTGCCGGTCGAGTCGCAGCCGACCAGGCGATAGCCCTTGCGCTGCCCGAGCTTCTCCAGCGCCTTCAGCGACGCGCCGTGGAAAAAGCCGCTCGGGTGCTTCGCGAAACGCTCGAACCGCGGGTCGTAGGGCACCGTCCAGGAAAGCGACGGGCCGATGCCGGCGTTGTACTCGATGCAGGCGACCCGCGGCCTTATGCGTTCCAGGGATTCCCAGAACCAGTAGTCGTTGCCGTCGACGTCCAACGACAGCAGGTCAATCTCGTTGGGAGCCCCGTGCTCGAGGATGAGGGGCTCGAGGTTGTCGCGATCGAGGAAGGTGCAAACGGCTTTGACCCCGGAAATGCCGCGTTTCGCGGCTGCAATGTCGAAGAAATCGCAATTCTCGCGGGAGCCGTCCATGAGCAGGCCCCTGAAGTTCTCGTGCAGGATCAGCCGCAGGCTGTTGCACTGATGCGCGCCGAAGCCGAATTCGACAAAGTAGCGGGAATCGAAACCGATTTCGGAGAACAGGAAGCGCAGGATGCCGTCCTCGCCGTTCTGCGACAGCAGGCTGTACTCGTATTGCTGCAGCCCTTGCGCCGGATCGGCGCCGGCCGGCGGCCAGTCCCGTCGGTCCTTGCGCCGCCAGCGGCGCTGCGTCTTGCGCGCCCGTATGGGAAGCGGCAGGAGATGCCGCTTCAACCACTTCGAAGCCCGCTTGACACGGTACTTCTTGACGAGACGCTTCGCCATTTCGTTGTGACCTGCTCCGGTTTTGAGACGCCGGCGATTGAGAGAGCCGGATCGGCATCGTAACACCAAGCCTCGGAGCCCCGCGCCCGCGGGGCGCCCGCGGCCCCGCGCGATGCGCTAGAATCGAACGAACAATAAAGCCGGCTTACCGGCAAAAGGGGGTGTCCCATGGCTGTCCAACTGACTTCCCTGTGGCTGCCGATCCTGCTGTCCGCGATTGCCGTTTTCATCGCGAGCAGCCTGGTCTGGACGGTCGTTCAATGGCACAAGGGAGACTGGCGCAAGCTGCCGGATGAGGAGGCGGCGCGACGGGCACTCGCAGGCGTACCGCCGGGAGAGTACAACATCCCGCACGCGGCGGACGGAACAGCGCGTCGCAGCCCCGAGTGGCAGCAGAAGTTCAAGGAAGGCCCGGCCGTCATGATGACCGTGGTACCGCACGGCGAGATGGCCATCGGCAAGCAATTGCTGCAATGGATCCTCTACTGCCTGGTAATCTCGCTGCTGGTGGGATACGTGGCGGCGGCGACGTTGCCGGCCGGTACCGCTTACCTGAAAGTCTTCCAGGTGACGGCCACGACGGCGTGGCTCGCCTACTCGGGTCACGCGGCCATGGGTGCCATCTGGTTCGGCCAGGGCTGGGGACGAACCGTGAAGGAGATCATCGACGGCCTGGTCTACGGGCTGTTGACGGCCGGATTTTTCGGCTGGCTCTGGCCATAGCGGCCGCAGGACATCCCTGCACGCCTCCCGGACGCCTGGCACGCCGGATCAGAAGTTCCACAACGTTGGATCGCGCGCCGCTCAGCGTTGCGTCGTCCGCAGGTACTTGAAGAAGTCGGAATCGGCATCGATCATGATCGTGGCGTTCTCATCCAGCGCCTCGTAGCTTTCGAGCGTCCTGAACAAGGCATAGAACTCCGGGTCCTGCCCGAATGCTTCGCCGTAGATGCGGGTCGCTTCCGCGTCGGCGGTACCCCGGATCTCCTCGGCGGTCCGCGCGGCTTCGGATCGAATGCGGCGCAGGTCTCGCTCCATGCCGCCGAGAATTTCCTGGCTGCGCCCCTGGCCTTCCGAGCGGAAGCGGGCGGCGATGCTCTGGCGCTCCGAGATCATCCGCGTCTCGACCTGCTCGCGCACCGACTCAATGTAATTGATGCGCTTGATGCGGACGTCGAGGAGCTCGATGCCGAGCCCCGGCATCTGCTGCGACGCGGACGCCAGCATATCCCGCTCGAGCTGCGCGCGGCCGCGATCCGGGCTGTCGAGATCGGTCTGCTGGAGTGCCTTGACCTCTTCCTGGGTCAGGCCCGTCATGTCGACCTCCCAGTCGGCGGAACGAACGATCTCTTCCAGCTCGGTGCCGGACACGATGTCGCGGACCACCGAATCAAGGATATCGTCGAGCCGGCCCCGGGCGCCGCGCTCGTCCCGAACGGAGCGCAGGAATTGCAGCGGATCCTCGATGCGCCAACGCGCCGTGGCATCGACGATGATGAACTCGCGCCCGAGTGTCGGGATCTGGCTGACGTCACCGTCCCATGCGAGGAGGCGCTTGTCGAAGCGCCGGACTTCCTGGATGAACGGGGTGCGCCAGTGCAACCCGGGCTCGGCGATCACGCCGCCGATGGGCTCGCCGAACTGGACGATGATGCCCTGCTCCGCCTCGTCGATGATGAACGCCGAGTTCCAGGCGGTGAACAGCAAGGCCGCGGCTACGATAGCCGCGATGGTTAAATTCTTGCTCATCGGTCATTCCCCGCGGCTTCATTCGTAGCGGGCTCGGTTCCCGAGCCGCTCAACCGGCGTAGTGCCGCCTGGTCGAGGTTCAGCAGGGGCAGGACCTGGCTCTCATCCATCACGACCACGGAGCCCAGCCGCGGCAGCACGTCCCGGAGCGTCTCGATGTAGAGGCGCGATCGCGTCACCTCGGGGGCATCGCGATATTCGGCCAGGACGGCGTTGAACCGCGCCGACTCGCCCAGCGCCCGATTGACCCGCTCGGCGGCATAGCCTTCCGCCTCCGCGATCGTACGTTCGGCCGTGCCTTCGGCACGCGGGATCGCCTCGTTTCGCTGCCGGTTGGCGTCATTGATCATGCGCTCGGCTTCCTGCCGGGCCTTGTTGACGTCGTTGTACGCCGGTTGGACGCGCTCCGGGGGAACCACGTCCTGCAGCTCGACCGTGATGATGTGGAGGCCGTTGTCGAAACGATCCATGGCTTCCTGGATCTCGTCGCGCGCTTCATTCGCGATTTCGACGCGGCCCGTCGTCAGCACCTCGCTGCCGATGCGGTTGCCGACAACGCGCCGCATCACCGACTCGGACAGGTCCCGCAGCGTCTGGGCAGGTTCGCGCATGGCGTACAGGAACCTGATGGGATCGGAGATTCGGTACTGCACGACCCATTCGACCCGGATGATGTTCAGGTCGCCGCTCAGCATCAGCGACTCATCGAGGAAACTCTCGTAGTTGAAGCGGGAGCGTTCGTCCGAATCGTCGACGGTGCGGAAACCGAACTCCTGCTTCAATACCCGCTGGGTCGGCACCTTCTGCACCGTATCGAGGCCCAGCGGCAGCTTGAAGTGCAGCCCGGGTTCGGTAATGCCGTAGACCGCGCCCAGCCGCTTCACTACCGCCTGCTCTTCGGGCTGCACGGTGTAGAAGGATGTAAAGGCAACGGTGACAAGCAGCAAAGCGAGGATGCCGAGGGCGATCTGCCTGGCGGTCGGGCCGTCAGGCTGGCGGCGACGCGGCTGCTTACCAAGAATCTCGTGCAGCACCTTCAGGTTGTCTGGCATATGTCGGGTCCCCGTTGGAGCGGTCGAGCGACACTGTACCGGTTCTCGGGGCCTCAAACAAAAAAAGGCCGCACCCTGTCAGGGTGCGGCCTTTAGTGTTCAAAGCCTGGCGGTGACCTACTCTCACATGGGGAGGCCCCACACTACCATCGGCGCTGAGCATTTTCACTTCCGAGTTCGGAATGGGATCGGGTGGTTCCTACTCGCTATAGCCGCCAGGCAAACCGGTACGAAGAATGGAGTTCGAAGCCCATTCTCCGGAATACAAACAATCTGGAAATAACTGACGTCTCGTTCAAGTGTCGCGTTGCCTGTCGCATGACAACCCGAATGCTTCAGGTTATATGGCCAAGCCTCACGAGCAATTAGTACTGGTTAGCTTCACGCATTACTACGCTTCCACA
>CAZSKQ010000082.1:0-15147 GCA_964607425.1 uncultured Woeseiaceae bacterium | reverse complement strand
CTTGCCGACGACAATTTCGCGTCCATCGTGGCGGCGGTCGAAGAAGGCCGGTCCATTTTTGCGAACATACGCAAATTCCTGCGCTACCTCCTGTCATCCAACATTGGTGAGGTTTTGACCATGTTCTTCGGGGTGCTGCTCGCGGATTTCATTGGGCTGACGTCGGCAGGCGAGGGCGTCGCGCTGCCGCTGCTGGCGACACAGATCCTGTGGATCAACCTGGTAACGGACGGTGCACCTGCGTTGGCATTGGGCGTGGATCCCGTGGGTC
Source organism: uncultured Woeseiaceae bacterium (assembly GCA_964607425.1). Lineage (GTDB taxonomy): Bacteria > Pseudomonadota > Gammaproteobacteria > Steroidobacterales > Woeseiaceae > IDS-8. The sequence continues at coordinate 14,876 of CAZSKQ010000082.1, read as the reverse complement.
CAGGCGTCATGCATCGGCCGCCCCGGCCTCACTCGGAAGGCGTCATAAGCAAGGCAATGTGGCGCGGCATCCTGTTCGTGGGTGTCATCTTCGCCGCCGGTACCCTGCTCGTGATCGATGCGAGCTTGCCCGGCGGGTTGATCGAGGGAGCCTACGATGTGCGCCATGCGCAGACCATGGCGTTTACCACGCTGGTCTTTTTCTCGCTCTTTACGGTATTCAATGCACGGTCGGACGTCGAGAGCGCATTCCGCGGCCTGTTCTCGAATCGATGGCTCTGGGGCGCGGTGCTGCTCGCGCTGTGCCTGCAACTGGCAGTCGTCTATGCGCCGTTCCTGCAACAGGCTTTCTCGACCACCGCGCTGTCAGGCCGCGACTGGCTCCTGTGCGCCGGAATCGGCAGCTCGGTGCTGTGGCTTCGCGAGCTTAGCAAGCTGGTGGCAGCTCGCCGTGCGCCCAATCCTGTTCCTGACCCGCATTGCTCCTGACGGCGGTGTCGTGGGTGGACGTAGAAGCATCGACTCGGGATGGTGCTACGTCACGCCGTCCGAATTGCATTGAGGTCGATGACGTCGCCGATGCGGGGTCGTTGCGTCCTGGCGCCGAAAGTGTCCGCCAGCCGCCTGGCCAGAGCGGTACGGGCCTGTTCCTCGCCGTGCACGAGCCAGACCGGCGGGCGCTTGTTGAATCCGCCGTACCAGTTGACAAGGCCCGTCTGGCCCGCGTGCGCCGATAAGCCTCCGACCGTGTGTATCCGGGCCTGCACCCGGATCGTTTCCTGCCACAGCCGAACGCGCGCAGCGCCGTCCACCAGGCGGCGCCCCAGCGTGCCTTCCGCCTGGTAGCCGATCATGACGACATGGCACTCGGGCCGCCAAAGATTGTGCTTCAGGTGGTGCAGGATGCGGCCGCCGTTACTCATCCCGCTGCCGGCGATGACGATCGCGCCGGCTTCGATCCGGTTGATCTCCATGGATTCTTCCGACCGCCTGGTGGGATGTAAGTTAGGGAGTTCGGGCCATTCCTGGCCAGCCCCGAACAATGCCGTGCGATACAGGTGGCGGTATCGTGAATAAACGTGGGTAGTCTCGATCGCCATCGGGCTGTCGAGAAAGACCTGCCAGTTCGCCAATCCCCAGTCGTCGAAATGGCGTGCCATCAGGTACAGGAGGTCCTGCGTGCGGCCGACGGCGAAAGCAGGAATCAGGATATTGCCGCCGCGGTCCGCGGCTTCCATGAAGATGCCGCCCAGCTCTTCCAGGGTCTGGTCGAACGGCCGGTGGTCGCGATCGCCGTAGGTACTCTCCATCAACACGAGATCGGCGTCGCTGACGCGGGTCGGGTCGTTCATGACCGGTGCGTCCGCCTGGCCCAGGTCGCCGCTGAAAACAAGCTTCCGGCGCTGCCCGCCGTCCTCGAGCCAGACTTCGACGATGGCGGCACCCAGTATGTGTCCGGCGTCCTGCAACCGTATCGCGATGCCGGGGAGGATTTCCGTGCGCTCGTCGTAGGGCAGGCTCACGAACCGGCTCATGACGGCCGTTGCATCGTTCCGGGTGTAGAGCGGTGTCACCGCCGGGAGGCCCTTGCGTGCCCGCTTCCGGTTCTGCCATTCGGCATCCTTCTCGTGCAGGTAAGCGGAGTCGTAAAGCATGATGTCGCAGAGGGCGCGGCTCGCATCGTGCGTGTAGATCGGGCCACGGTAGCCACGCGCGTAGAGGAGAGGCAGGCGGCCGGAGTGATCGATATGCGCATGGCTCAGCACGACAGCGTCGATGCTTTCCGGCTCCACGGGAAGCGGTTCACGGTTTTTTGCTTCCGCTTGCCGGGTGCCCTGTACCTGGCCGCAGTCCAGCAGCAGGCGCGCGCGGCCTGTCTCCAGCAGGTAGCACGAGCCGGTTACGCTGCCGGCCGCGCCGAGAAAGGTCAACTGCATCGATCCCCCCATGTCGTGAGATGCGGCTGAAGGTGCCACAGACCGGCCAACAGGGAAAGCTCGCCGAAGATGAAACTCAGCGAAACTCGAAGTATTCGAAGTGCAGGTTGGAATCCGGCACGTCGTGCTCGCGCATCAATGAGCGCACTGCCTGCAACAGGCCCGGCGGACCGCACAAGCTCACCAGGAGCCGATCCGGTCCGGCGCGTTGCACGACTTCGCCGAAACGCTCCCGGAAACCCGCATCGGAAGGGTCGCCCGGTATCGCCATGAAAGACGCGCCGCGGTGGTGGGCCAGCCGTTCGAGCGATTTCGCCTTGGGGAACTCGCGGCTCGGGGTGTAGAAGTAGAACAGCGTGACGTTGCCCATGTCCGTGGCCGACTCGTCCGCCAGCCACGCGACGAAGGGCGAAATACCGACGCCCCCGGCGATCCACGCCTCTTGCGCGGCTCCATGCGGCCGCTGGAAACGGCCGAAAGGCGCATAGATTTCCGCGTGCATGCCGGGCCTTACTTCGCGGACGAGCTTCTGCGTGTAGTCGCCCAGGTTACGTATCACGAATTGCACGCGCTCGTCCCCGCCGCCGCCGCTCGCGATCGTGAAGGGATGCGGCTCGCGCAAGCCGTCCTCCTTCATGGAAAGGAATCCGAACTGTCCCGGCGTGAAGTCGATCCGGCCCCGCGCCGGCTCGAGCTCGAGGAGCAGGCCGGAGGGGTCCGGTTCCATGCCGATTACACGATAGCGCGCATGGCTGGAAAAGAAAGGGTACAGGAGCAGCTTGTACGCGGCCGCTCCCGCTCCCAGCAGCGACAGGGCCGCAAGCCAGATGCCCGCGGGGCTGGCCAGCACGATGGGCGATTCGATGCTGAGCCAGTGCAGGACGACGATGACGAAGAGCGGCCCGGACAGCTTGTGCTCAAGCGCCACTTGCTGTACGGGATCTTCCGGTTGAGCGCGAGCATCACGATCGTCATCAGTGCCAGGAAGCTGAGCTGCCGCACGAGGCGGGTTGCCGGAGGGGGCAGGGTCAGTATGCTCGCCAACTCCCAGTTGGAGAGCTCGGCTTTGAACGCGAAGTGCGCGGACGCGAGCACGAGGGCCGCCACCGCGAGCCACTTGTGCGCCAGGTATACGCGATCGAGACCGCCGAATACCGATTCGACCGGCCGCAGGCGGCCGCCGAGCAGCGCCGCCGCGCCCATGAGCGACAGCGCGGCCACACCGCTGCAGAGGCTGAACGCCGCCATGGTGGGCCAGTCCTCGCGCGGTAGTTCGGCGAGCGTCGTGCCGGCACCGATCACCGCGACGCCGGTGACGGCTTGCCAGGGCCGGACGTGCATCGTGGCCTCCCTCGGCGGGCAGTGCTGTGAACGTCGAGTATACGCCGGCCGCGATCCGCGGGAGGCGCTTTGCGCAGCAGGTGCAGATCTTGTCGAGACCGGCGTCAGCCCGCGGCTCGGGCTCTCACGAAGCGCCGGCCGGGTCCTCCTTGAAGATGTAATGTGCATCCTCGATATGTCCTGTCCAGACCGGCTCGAGTCGGCCGTCGATGTACCAGCCGACCTCCCCCTGGAAAGGGATGCGCATTCCAAGGTGCTCGCGATAATCGTCGAAATATCCCTCCCAGGGCAGCTGCCGATAGCTCTTGCCGGAGCGTGCCCAGCGCCCGGGGCTGTAGACCGCGCTCACCTCGCCCGCGTTGTTGAACCGGAATTCCAGGGACACAGTCGTTGACCCGTTCTGCAGCGTTGCCAGCGCGCTTCGTTCGTCGATACCGGACCAGGTCACGCCGGAGCCGGGCAAGAGCGCGGACGGAAACCACACGCTTTCGGCAAGGTATCGATGCAACGCGCCGGCATTCAGCTCGGGGCTGCCGGATTGCGCTCCGAGCGGAAAGATCGAGAGCAGGCTGATTCGCCCGGATCCCACACCGTCGACATAGCTGTCGATGACCCGGACGTGCGTGCCGAACGGCATCGCCACGTTTGCCGTCCACACGAACGCTGTCGATCCCGGCCACGCTTCGTGCCGCGCGCGGAACCTCCGCCAGCGGCGTCCTCGCGGGCTCGTGCGGAGCACACCGGACTGGCACAGGACGGCTTTGGCGATCAGCCGCTGTTCGCTGCCCAGCGCCAGGGTGAGATAGCGGGACACCGGCGCCGGCAGCGCGGCCATGCGCTCATGTCGGGTTCCTGCCTGACCGGCTGCGATACGCCCTGCCTGGCTGCAAAATGGATTTGATTTCATAGCCATGGCACGACCCCTCGTGCGGTTATCGAAGTTAAAATGTCGACTCACCGAAGCTTTGAGCGCAGCCAAATTGTAGAAGCGATATCTTCCTTTGCACCACAAAATCACTTCGGTGTTATAACTTTTGCGCGAAGGCGATCCTCGCCGCCGGATTCTTGTCTATTCTCCATACACGGGAAGCACGAGAAACCGCTGTGGAGGATGGCATGCTTCTGAAAGACAAGGTTGCGCTCGTTACCGGCGCGGGTGCGGGAATCGGCAGAGCGATTGCGAAAGCATACGGCGCCCGAGGCGCCGCGGTAATGGCCACGGACCTGGATGGCGACAGCGCGGAGAAAGTCGCGGAAGAAATTGTCGCAAGCGGCGGTACGGCGACAAGTGCACGTCTCGACGTCACCGATCGCGAGCAGCAGGCCGCCGTCGTGAGCCAGGCCGAGAAGCAATTCGGCAGGCTGGACATAGCGGCGAACAATGCCGGCATTACGATTCCGGCGGCGCGCGTCGGTGAGCTTACGTACGAGCAATGGGCGAAGGTGCTGCACGTCGACCTGGACGGCGTCTTCTACGGCGTAAAGGCTCAGCTTCCGGCCATGTTGCGAGCAGGCGGCGGCGCGATCATCACGATCTCCTCGATCGCGGGTAAACGCGGTTTATGGGGGATGGCACCCTACGCGGCCGCAAAACACGCCGTGATCGGGCTCATGCAAACTGTCGCGTGGGAGTACGGTAAGGAGGGCATACGCACGGTCTCCGTCGGGCCTGCCTATATCAAGACCGGCCTCGAGGACAATCTCCCGGAGGAGATTCGCAAGACGTTGCCCGGGATGCACGCCCTCGGCCGGATGGGCGAACCCGAGGAGGTCGCGAACGCGGTGGCGTTCCTCAGCTCGGACGAGGCGAGCTTCATCACGGGATCGTATGTGGCACTCGACGGAGGCTATCTCGCCCGATGAGGGATGGGGCGATCAAGGTGCTGCCTGGACCTGCAGGAGTGCGCATTGCGCGCGAATCCCAGCGGTGACAACAGCCACACGCACCTGGTGCGGCGGTCAGCGAGATCGCGCGCAATGCGCGCTCCAGCAGCGGTGACGACGGCCACCCGGTAGCAGCTCCTCTTGATCGCTCAGGCAGGCGGCGGGCCCGCGGCGCCCTCGGCCGCGAGCAGCTCGCGGTACAGCGCGCCGATTTTCCGGGTCACGGGGCCGGGCACCTGCGCGACGGGGCGGCCGTCGATGGCGGCCACCGGCGTGACGCCGCCGAAGGTGCCGGTAACGAAGGCCTCGTCCGCCGCGTAAGTTTCGGCGAGCGTGAAGTCGCGCTCCCGCACGTCGATGCCGTTTTCGCGGCAGAGCGCGATCACGTGCCCGCGGGTAATGCCCTTGAAGCAGCAACGTCCCGTGGACGTCACGACGGCACCGTCGCGCACGATGAAAAAGTTGGTGGCGTTGCAACTGGCCACGAACCCCTGGCCGTCGAGCATCAGCGCTTCGTCGGCGCCGAGGCTCGCCGCCTGCAGCAGCGCCTGGATCAGGTTCAGCCGGCTGTGCGTGTTCAGGTGCATGTCGAACACGTCGGGCGTGCTGGTGCGGTAGGTCGAGGTGATGAGCGTCAGGCCGCGTTCCTGCACCGCCGGGTCGGGATTCTTGTGCTCCGCGACGATGACGACCGTCGGCTCGCCCACCGTGGATCTCGGGTCCTGGTTCGGCGTGATCTTGATGCCGCGCGTCACCATGAGGCGAACGTGCACGCCGTCCGTCATGCCGTTCGCCCGTACCGTGTCGTAGAGCGCCTGCGTCAACGCCTCGCGATCGAGCACCATCCCGATCGCGAGCGCGCGTGCCGCGGCAAAGAGCCGGTCGAGATGCACGTCGAGGAACGCGAGGCGGCCGTTCACGAGGCGCAAGCCTTCCCACACACCGTCGCCGAGGACGAAGCCCGCGTCAAATACCGAGACCTGCGCCTCCGCCCGGGGCACGAGCCGTCCGTTCAGCCAGATCCGCACCTGCTCGTTGCGAGGATCGCGCACGAAACCCTGGGAGCCGACCATCAGCGGTCTCCGCGCGCGAGCCGATACGGCGCCAGCCGCTCGTACCAAGGCAGCGCGGCCTCGATCACCGGCATGAGTGCCGCGGGCGGTTCGACTGGCGGGCGCGGAGGGGCGAAACCGGTGGACTGCCACACGGCCGCATACCAGTGCCGCGCCCATACGCCGTCCGAAGCCCGCGGCCCCGCGGGCCAGGAGAGCATGCGCTCGTCGAACGGCACGCCGAGGGTGGCACACAGCCCGGACAGCGCACGGCGTGGATCGGCGAGCACATCCGCGGCATCGAGCACGGGCGGCGCGGTTCCCGTAAGCTCCGCGACCCGGTCGAACAGCTCCGCCTGGCGCTGGTATCCCAGGTCCTCCAGCGCGGGTATGCCGGCGCGGCCGCGGGCATAGGAAGGGACGACCTCGCGCGGGTGCCGGATGAGGAATACGTTGGCAACCCGATCGATCCAGTCGAGCGGCGCCTGCGGCAACATGTGGTGCGTCATGTGCTTCTGGTAATGCACACGCTTGCCCTCACCGAGCGGGCCAAGCAGCGACGCCACCACGTCGTTCCAGTCGGTCGTGGCGGCGGCGGCCAGCACTTCCTCGCGCATGGGATGATCCGCGCCGCCGGCTGCGAGATAGCAGGCGTAGAAGGGTTCGTCGACCACCGTCGTGTCCGGGCGGTTCTCCCAGGCGCGCATCATCGCCGTGGAAATGTTGCGGGGCCCCGACCACATCGCGATGCGGAGGATGCCCTCCGGGCTGTTTGTCACATCCATGCCCCGAGTGTACATGGATCGCTCGCCACCGGGTTGCGGAGCAATTGCGTTACATGCTTAGCGAGTCAGCGACAGGTGCGCGGGAGCGTCACGGAACAGGACGGAGGCCATGACGGCGGGACCGCCGTCGGGGAGCAGCTCCGTGCCGTTCCACCAGTCGCGCGGAGGCACTTTGCCGCCGGTATCGATCAGCACCCGAGCGCACCGGAGAAGCCCGGCGACGGACAGGGTCTTGCCGGCGTGGCGGCGCTGGAAGGCAACGACATGGCCCGAACGGAGGCCCTGCACCGGCACCGGTTCATAGCTGCCGTCCTGCCACAGTGCCGGTTCCCCGGCGCGCAATTGCAAGGCCCCGGCAATCAAGGCCTGCTTGGCTGCATCGAATCCTTGCACTGCGTCATCGAGAGACCGGCGGCGAGCGCCGAAATCGACTGCGCGGCGATTATCGGGGTCAACGAGGCTGAGGTCCCGGTATTCGGCCCCCTGGTACAGGTCCGGCACTCCGGGAACCGTGTTGCGCAGCATTGCCTGTACCAGCGCATTCGCATCGGCGGCCGGTTTGAGCCGCCGCTCGAAGGCGCTCAGGCTGGCAATGAAGTAGCGCGACCGTGCCGGATCCAGCAGCCGCTCCGCGAACGCGCGTGCACGTGCTTCATAATCGGCATCCGGTGCCGCCCGGGAGGAGCGCAGCTTTGCCTTGCGTAACGCTTTCTTCTGCCAGGCGACGATGCGATCCCGGAGCGCAGTGAGGCCGCCGTGATCGTCCGGACTCAGCTCGGGCGGCCAGGCGCCGAAGAGCGCCTGGTAGAGGGCATATTCATCGTCGGCGGCAATGCCCTCCGTAGCGCCGGCGTTCATCGATCGCCAGTCGCGGACCATGTCGATCCATAGCTCCGGCACCTCACTCAGCACGGCCAGCCGGGCGCGAGCGTCTTCTCCGCGTTTATGGTCGTGCGCGGCGGTTGCAAGCAACGAGTTCGGGCAGCGCAGCTGCCGCGCGGTCATGGCCGAGTGGAATCCCGGTACCGATAGCGAGAACCGACCCGGGTCGAATCCCACGTCGTTGCGCGAGAGCAGCCGGCCATAGCGGTAGAACGCGGTGTCCTCCACCGCCTTGGCGGCGAGCGGCGCCGATAGCTGCTGGAAGCGGCGAACGGCCTCGGCGGCCAGTTGCGGCTCCCCCGGTCCTGCTCCGGCCAGCCAGGCCAGTATGCGCTCGATGACCGGCATCTCGCCCGGCGGGGCCAGGGGTACGGCGCGCTCGCGCGCGATCTCGCGGATGCGGGTGTCGTGCTCCGGGGCCGCGACGCCGTTACCAAAGGTGCGACAGGCGGGGAACACCCAGAGCAGCACCGTGACCGCCCGCCGGAGCATGCCCGGGGTGAGTCCCCGCGTTTGCGGATGCGAATCGGCAAGCCGCGCGAACGCGCGTACGCAGGCGGCCAGCTGCCCCTCGAAATCCCAGCCCAGCATGTCCTGCCGCGCTCGCAGGTCCTCGGCCGCGAACGCAGCGGGCCGTCCGCTCACCTCTTGCCAGTAATCCGTCAGCGCGGCCTCGCCCGTGGGTGCATGCAGGAGAGCGGACACCTGTTCCATGAAGTCGTAGCCGCTCGTGCCATCCACGTCCCAGTCGCGTGGCAGCTCTTCGCCGGCAGCGAGGATCTTCCCGACCACGATCCAGGCGCGCCCCGGGCGCAATTGTTCCAGTCGTTCGCGCAGCTTGCGGCAGTAACCGGCGGGATCCGCAAGGCTGTCGACGTGATCGATGCGGAAGCCGTCGACCAGGCCTTCCGCGTAGAGCCGGAAATAGAGCTCGTGCGTGGCCTCAAACACCTTGTCGTCCTCGACGCGCACACCGGCGAGCTCCGTGTCGGTAAGAAAGCGGCGCCAGTTGAGCTCGTCGTTCGCGGCGCGCCACCAGGCGAGCTGGTAATGCTGCCGATCCAGCAGCGCCGCGAGGTCGGTGTCCGTCGCTGCCTCGCGATCCTCCGGCCGAACCGGAAATCGTTGCGTGCCGTAAGCCACCACCGCCAGCCCGTCCTCCTCTCGCCGCAGCGCCAAATCGCCGTTCGCGATCGCCTCCGGCAGCGGAGCGGCGAGGAACGGCAGCAGCAGCTTCTCGCTCCAGTCGATGTCGAAAACATGCGCGTACCCGCTCGCCGCTCCGTTCGCGAGCACGTCTTGCCAACAGCAATTGCCGGTGTCCGCGATGCACAGGTGATTCGGGACGATGTCGAGTACCAGGCCCAAGCCACGCGTATGCAGGGCGGCGACCAGGGAGCGGAAGGCGTCTTCGCCGCCGAGCTCCGGATTTACGCGCGTCGGGTCGACTACGTCGTAGCCGTGCAGCGAGCCCGGTCGCGCCGTGGTGATCGGGGAAGCGTGGAGATGGCTGATGCCGAGGCGCGCGAGATAGGGCACCTGCTCTTCGGCATCGGCGAAGGTGAAGCTTTTGTGGAACTGGATGCGGTAAGTGGCGCGGACGGTCATGAGCGGCGTGCCCCGTTCAAGCAGGCGTCGCTACTCTTCCTTCTGCCGCCAAATCTCCACCTGCTCCCCCCCGGGCGGGCTCTCGACGATGATCTGCCCGACTTTGCACGGCGTGACAGTCCGCCCCTCGTTGCACTCCGGAAGGCTCTGCAACCGATCCATGTACGCCATGCTCGTCGCGCTCGGCGGCTCCCGCGATGCATCTCCCGCCTCCTCGCCGGGCGGGATGACGCCCCAGCCGGACGTACCGGCGAGCTCCCGCTCGGCCTCCTCAAGTGACGCGTACACCGGCCGTTGCCTTGCCGTCGGCAGGCAGCGTGAGCGGTCCGGGTTCACGATGACGTTTTCGTCGTGCTCCTTGGCCGCCACGAGCTCCTGCAGCACGGCCTCGCAGTCACGTCGGTTATAGAACTGGTATTGCGTCTCCTGCGGCTGGCACACCGTCTTGCCGCTGGGTGCGACGCATTCGCTCAGGGTGAGCACGAACACCTGTATCCACGCTGTATCCATGGAAAATCTCCCGGGAAAATGAAATTTAGAGGCGTCGGCGGGCGGTGCAGGACGAACACCGCAAAACGGCGCCACCCCGGAAAGGGGCGGTGCACCCGGCATGAGCAATCATTCTAGCACCGGCCGCCGGGCACCGCCGCAGGAGACGGCACGGGTGGCGACCGGCTATAACATGGGTAATGAACTGTCGCCTCAAGCTTGTTCTTGCCGCAACATCGCTAGTGCCGTTCCTGGCGTTCGCCCAAGCGCCCGAGGCCCAGGCCATCCACTGGGCTTACTCGACCTGGTTCGGAACCGGCTGGTACCGCATCGGCGATGCTCGCGATGCCTTTGCCATTCGCTATGCCCCTAAAAGGCTCATACACGAGGCGGAAGTCTCGCAAGGCCGGCAGTCCTTTGCCGTCGAGCTGCGGGTGCCGTTGACGCTCGGATTCGAGCACTTCCCGCTGGACGACCTGGCCGGGAGCGTCGACCCTGCCAATTTCGCGAGCCTGAGCGTCACGCCGGCCGTAAACGTCACCGTGCCGATTACGGATAAGTGGACGCTGCGACCATTCGCCGCCCTGGGCTGGGGCACGGTGCTCAACGGTTCGGGGTCCGCGTGGACGTGGTGGGCGGGCGTGCGGAGTCGCTACGCGGCGGAAATCGGCGCGCTCGGCTGGTCGTGGCTGTACTCGGTAGCCGTCGTCGGTTACTCGCCGAACGACGGCCCCTCGTCGAACTTCTGGCCGGTAACGACCGGGTTCGAGTTTGACTACCCGGCAGGCTCGTACCGGCTGCAGGGCGAGCAGCTCTACGTGAACTGGCACGCCGCATACACCTGGTTTGCCGACGACATGGACCTGGTGCGCATCGGCCGCGAGGATGACGAGATTCGCGATCAATGGCAGCTCGGCATTGGCATCAACAAGGAAGATACGCCGATCGAGCTGTGGCGGCTTGCGTTTGACCGGGTCGGAATTGCCTACCGCTTCAGCAGTGACGGCGAACTGCAGGGCATCGGGCTGGTATTCAACTCCCTGTTCGACCTGTAGGAGCCCGCATTGCGGGCGATGCTACCGAACCCGACGTGGTGATCGCCCGCAATGCGGGCTCCTACAAAGGGGGAGTCTCCAGTTCGAAGCGGTCGGCGTCGACGTGGAAGGGGAATTTCTCGCGGACGGCTTGCAGCTCGTCGAGATCCAGTGCGGCAGACCACATCCCGGGCGCGTCCGTTACCGGCGTCAGGTGATGACCGAAAGCATCGATGATCGCGCTCCCGCCGCGGTATCGAATGCCGTTGCCGTCCGTGCCGGTCCGGTTCACCGCTGCGACGTAGCTCAGGTTCTCGATCGCGCGCGCCTGGATCAGCGTGGCCCAGGCGTGATGGCGCGGCTCGGGCCAGTTCGCCGTGTACACGAGCAAGTCGTAGTCGCCGTGGTTGCGGCTCCACGCCGGGAAGCGCAGGTCGTAGCACACCAGCGGCCGCACGCGCCAGTCGCCTATGGGAAACGTGACGAGGCTGCTTCCCGGCGAGTAGTGCTGGTGCTCGCCCGCGAGCCGGAACAGGTGGCGCTTGTCGTAATAGTCGAAGTTGCCGTTTGGCCGCATCAGGATGCAACGGTTGAAATACTGGTCATCGTCGCGAATGACGAGGCTGCCGCAGATGACGGCGCCGGTTTGCCGCGCCGTTTCCGTCATCCACGCAACCGAAGGCCCGTCCATGCGCTCCGCCTGCGCCCTGGCGTCCATTGTGAAACCGGTAGTAAACATCTCCGGCAGCACGACCAGGTCCGACCGCGGCTCCAGCCGCTGCAGGACGTCCGCAAATGCCTGCCGGTTTTTCTCCGGGTCATGCCAGTGCAGGTTTGCCTGCACGATGGTGACGTTCAGAGTCGACATAGCCGGCGTGCGGCCTCCTCCAGCGTGGCATCGTCCTTGGCAAAGCAGAAACGCAGTTTGTGCCCGGGAGGCGGCTCGGCGCAAAACACCGATATGGGAATCGATGCCACGCCGATTTCCCGCGTCAGGCGGCGCGCGTAGTCGACGTCTGGTTCCTGCGTGATGTCCGAATAGTCGAGAAGCTGGAAGAAGGTACCGCCCGCCGGCTGGAAGCGGAAACGCGAAGCGGCCACGAGCTCGCAGAACCTGTCGCGCTTGGCCTCGTAGAACGCCGGCAGCTCGGTGTAATGCTCCGGAGTCTTTTCCATGAAGTCCGCCAGAGCGTGCTGGATCGGCGTGACCACCGAGAAGCAGGTGAACTGATGGACCTTGCGAAACTCCGCGCTCAGTGCCGGCGGCGCGATGCAGTAGCCGACTTTCCAGCCCGTGGCGTGGTAGGTCTTGCCAAACGAAGAGATCACGAGCGAACGCTCCCACAGCTCATCGTGCCGCAGCAGGCTCTGGTGCAGCACGCCGTCGAAGATGATGTGCTCGTAAACTTCGTCCGACAGCAGGTACACGGAGGTATCCCGCACGATGTCGGCGAGCGTGTCGAGATCGGCCGCCGACAGCAGCGCACCGGTGGGGTTCTGCGGGAAATTGAGGAGGACAAGGCGGGTGCGAGGGTTCAGCGTGTCCGCAAGCCGCTGCCAGTCGGGCCGGAATTCGGTATTCGACCCGGAAGCGGCAAGGGGAATATGGCGCGTGCGCCCGCCGGCAAGCGTGACGGCCGGTTCGTAGGAGTCGTAGGCCGGATCGAACACGATCACCTCGTCGCCTGGCCGCACGAATGCCTGGAGCGCGCTGAAGAGACCCTCGGTCGCACCGCTGCTGACGGTGACTTCGGTGCTCTCGTTCACCCTTCGGCCGTATAACCGTTCCACCTTGGCCGCGATCGCTTGCCGCAAGGCGGGTACCCCGGCACTCGGTGCGTACTGGTTGGCGCCGGCTCGCAGGTAATGATCGATCAGCCGCAAAAGCTCCGGATCGGGATCGAAGCTCGGGAATCCCTGCGACAGGTTGATTGCATTGCACTCCTGCGCGAGCTGGCTCATGACCGTGAAGATCGTCGTGCCGACGTCGGGCAGCTTGCTCTCGGCGGCAGGGCCTTTGGCTATGGCGTCCATCAGGCGGACTCCGGCACGGCCCAGCCTTCCGGCAGCGGGCCCTGGTCCATGATGATTTCCCGGTGGCCGCTCCACGTGAGGCGGATGGCTTCCGGTGTGCCGATGCCCGCGGCACGGGGATCGCCGCAGGGGCCGAACCAGTGATTTTGCGGCGCGCCGGTCGTGCGCGCGCGCATGCCGCAGTAGGTCGTGCCGTTCAGGGTCGCGCCGAGCACCCGCTCCTGGAAATGCACGTCGCGGCTCACTACCGCGGCCGTCAGGTGCTGCGTCATTTTCTGCAGGATCGACAGCACCCGGGGCAGGTCGCCGTCTTCGTATTCCACGATTACCTGGAAAGGGCCGAACAGCTCGGTGGTGACCAGGTCGAAGTGCGGCTCGACCGACGCGAGCGGCACCTGCACGGCGGTGGGTTCCATCGCACCGTAACGCTCCGGAATCGAGTGACCCTGGAGCGGCTTGCCGCCGAACAGCAGCGTCGCGCCGGGGAGGGAGCGTACCGCCTCGATGTGCGCCAGCATCCGCTCGTTGGTCCAGCTCAGTACCGGGCCGATGGTCAGGTCTTCCAGGCGGCGGCGTGATGCGAGCTCACCAAGCTTCGGGAGCAGGGGGCCGCTCCAGTTTTTGTGCACGAACAGGATGCTTTGCGCGGAGCACTTCTGGCCGCTCGCATTGTAGGCGTCCTCGTCGCACTGCCAGGCAACGTAGTCGAGCCATTCGGGCGTGTAGTCGGGCCCGATGAGCTTCCAGTCGAAGCCTGCGTCCTCGAGCCTTACCGCGCCGCGGAACTGCACCGCGATCTTCTCGGCGACTTCGGAGGAGCCCGTGAACTGCACCAGCCGCAGGTCGTCCCTGGCGGCCTCGAGCAGGCGTCCCATCTCGCGGCCGCTGCAATGGATGAGGTCCAGGTTGTCCGCCGGCAGCCCCGCATGCAGCAGCAGGCGCACGAACTGCTCGAATACCGCGCTCACCTTGGAATCGACCTTGACCAACGGCTTGTTGCCCATGAACAGCGCGCCCATCGTCTGCAGTGCCGGGATCTCCAGCGGGAAGTTGAACGGTGCGATGACCGCCACCGGCCCGAAGGGCCAGCGGTAGCCGCGGGATTCCTGCCCGATGTGATCGCCCGGATTGGAGAAGCCGCGGGCAAGAAAGCGCACGCCGTCGCCGGCAAAGTTCTCGAGAAAGATGCGCGTGACCAGCACCTCACCCTGGCATTGCTGCCAACTTTTCGGCATCACGCGCTGGATCAGTTGCGTGAAGTAATCCTGGATATCCTGCTCCGCCAGCAGGGCGGCGGCGCGCGCGCAGACGTTGCCGAGCATCCGGTAGCGCTCGGGGTTCTTCAGCGGATTGTGCAGCCCGGTGACGGGGCAGCGCCGCAGGCTGTCGAGGAACGGCGCGTGGTCCCGCGTGTCCGGCACCGCCAGGAACGCCTCGCCGTTCATCGGGTCGACGATGTCCTCGCGCACCTCGCTTTCCGCGACCCATTCGCCGGCAACCAGGTTTTGCAGCCTGCCGGGGTTGGCGGCGCTCATGCCGTCGAAGGGATCGAGCGTTGCGAACGTCCGTGGCTCCACCATTGCCTGCTCCTGCCTGAATCCTGCGGCTGCCGGCGCTGCCGGCCTGTTGAAAAATCCGCTTATCACTCAAGGATAGCAACCCGCCGCTGCACAAATCACCTCATTTGCCGGTGGCTCCCGACTCGGGGATAATTGGCGGCGGTCCGCGTCGGTTTCCCCGCGACGGTCAGCCGTGAACCCCGTCAGGCCCGGAAGGGAGCAGCGGCAGCGGTGAAACCGGGTGCCGGGGACGTGCTGGCGCGGGCCATTTT
>CAZSKQ010000081.1:12708-15157 GCA_964607425.1 uncultured Woeseiaceae bacterium | reverse complement strand
CCGCTTTCGGCCTCGCGATGGTTCGGGAATAATGCTCCTCGCCATCCAAGAACCGGAACACCGGGGGCTCATGCGAATCCTGATCAGTCTCGGCGGCATTGCCGTCCTCTTCCTGCTGGCGTGGTTGCTGTCGTCGGACCGGCGGGGGATCAACTTGCGGACGGTTGCCGTCGCCTTCGCGCTGCAGGTTGCCGTGGCGGTGCTGGTAATGTACCTGCCCTGGGGGCGCGACGTGCTGGATGCGGCGGTGCGCGGCGTGCGCCACGTGATCGGGTATGCCAATGCCGGCATCGAGTTCGTGTTCGGCGCGCGGACGGCCGATAGCCTCGGCTTCACCATTGCGTTCCAGGTGCTGCCGATCATCGTCTTTTTCGCGGCGCTGATGTCGGTCTTCTATCACCTCGGGATCATGCAGAAGGTCGTGGCGTGGCTCGGCGGCGGCTTGCGGCGGCTGCTCGGCACGACGCAGATAGAGTCCATGTCCGCCGTGTCCAACGTCTTCGTCGGGCACACCGAGGCGCCGCTGGTCGTGAAACCCTACCTCGATCGCACCAGCGAATCCGAGCTCTTCGCGATCATGGTCGGCGGTTGCGCCACCATCGCCGGGACGGTGATGGCGGCGTACGCGCAAATGGGCGTTTCGCTGGAGTATCTCATCGCGGCCAGCTTCATGGCCGCGCCGGGCGGGTTGTTGATGGCGAAGATCATGGTGCCGGAAACGCGCACCCTGGAAGCGGTGGATTTCGACCCGGACAACGTCGACGAGGCGGACCGGGCCGTCAACATATTCGAGGCCATTGGCAATGGTGCCGCGACCGGGCTTACGCTGGCCCTGAACGTCGGCGCCATGCTGCTCGCATTCGTGGCGATGATCGCGCTGCTCAACGGCCTCCTCGGGTGGGCCGGCAGCTGGATCGGCATCGAGAACCTGACGCTCCAGCTCATCCTCGGCCAGCTGTTTGCCCCCATCGCCTTCCTTATCGGCGTGCCGTGGGACGAGGCCGTGCGGGCGGGCACGCTCATCGGTGAGAAGTTCGTTGTCAACGAGTTCTACGCCTACGTGCATTTCGTCGAAATCAGGGATGCTTTGAGCCCGCGCACGCAGGCGATCGTCACGTTCGCGCTCTGCGGCTTCGCCAACCTGGCGTCCATCGCCATCCTGCTCGGCGGGCTCGGCAGCATCGTGCCGCGCCGCCGCCGTGACATCGCGCGGCTTGGTCTGAAGGCGGTGATCGGGGGTACACTGGTCAACCTGATGAACGCGACTCTTGCCGGGATCTTCGTATCCCTGCAGTGACGCCGGCGCCGGAGAAGCACCGATGACCCGAGCCGTAATCCTGATGCTGGACTCCTTCGGTATCGGCGCCAGCGCCGACGCCGAGCGCTTCGGCGACAGCGGCGCGAACACGTTCGGCAACATCGCGAAACACCGGCACGCGGCGGGCCGCCCGCTGCGGGTCCCGAACCTTGCGCGCCTTGGGCTTCTGCACGCCGCCGAGGCCAGTGCCGGCGAATTTCCGGCGGGCTGCGACGTGCCGGCCGAAGTGACCGGCGCCTGGGGCTATGCCCGCGAGCTCTCGAGCGGCAAGGACACGCCGAGCGGGCATTGGGAAATGGCGGGTGTGCCGGTGCTCTTCGAGTGGGGCTATTTCACCGGGGAGACCGATACGTTCCCGGAGGAGCTGCTGCGGGAACTCATCGACAGGGCAGGGCTGCCGGGAGTGCTCGGCACCTGCCATGCCTCCGGCACCGCCATCATCGCGGAGCTCGGCGAGGAACACATGCGCAGCGGCAAGCCGATCGTCTACACTTCGGCCGACAGCGTGTTCCAGATCGCCTGCCACGAAGAGACCTTCGGCCTGCAGCGCCTGTACGACGTCTGCGATATCGCGCGCGAGCTGGTCGACGACTACAACGTGGGCCGGGTGATTGCGCGGCCGTTCGTCGGCACCGATCGCGGCAACTTCAAACGCACGGGCAATCGCCGCGACCTGACCGTGCCGCCGCCGTCGGACACGGTGCTCGACAAGCTGGTGCAGGCCGGCGGCGAGGTCATCGGCATCGGCAAGATCTCCGATATCTACGCGCACCGGGGTATCAGTCGCAAGGTGAAGGCCACCGGCAATTCCGCGCTGTTCGACGCGACGCTGGAGGCGTGGCAGGGCGCGCCCGATCGCTCGCTCGTGTTCACCAATTTCGTCGACTTCGACATGCTGTACGGGCACCGCCGTGACATCGAAGGCTATGCGAACGCGCTGGAGGAATTCGACGTGCGATTGCCGGAGCTGACTTCGGTGCTGCGCGACGACGACCTGCTGGTGCTGTGCGCCGATCACGGTTGCGATCCTTCGTGGCCGGGCTCCGACCACACGCGCGAGCACATTCCCGTGCTCGCGCGCGGCGCGGGGCTGCCGGCCGGCCCGCTCGGCGAGCGCGAGACCTTCGCCGA
>CAZSKQ010000081.1:7878-12608 GCA_964607425.1 uncultured Woeseiaceae bacterium | reverse complement strand
CCTGAATTCCCGGCCGGCCGCGGCCTGCCGCTTGTGGAGCAGGTCCGAGGACGCGGCGATGATCTGCGGTGCCCGCCGCGCCAGTTCGGTCCAGGGAATGGTTCTCGCCACGATTGACAGCCAGGGCCACGCCATGCGGTGTTCTCACCGGAAGTAAAAAAGCAGCATAGGGCGGTAACACGGTGGCGTCAAAAGTCGCGCCCAGGGGTGCTTTGGCCGCACTTAAACCCTGCGCGATACAACCGAACGCCCGGCTGTTCCGTGTCGAACGGTAAGCGCCGGAACTCGCGCTCGCCGGGTATCAAACCCGGATATCCACCACCACGTCGCCTGCGCGGCGCAGCACGTTGACAGCGACGTCGTCGCCGCGGCGCCGCAGCAGGAGTTCGATCGACGTTTCCGGATCGAGTCTCAGGTTTCGCAACCATACTTCGTCGACGAAATCCGGCAGCCGCGGGTGATGCATCACGATCGCGCGGTTCGGTATGTCGAAGTGCAGACCGAGGCTCGCCTGCAGCAGCGCAAGCGGCGCCGCGGCGGCCCAGGCCTGCGGGGAGCAGGCCACGGGATAGAACGTCGGCCCGCGCCCGAGCCGGCGCCGGAAACCGCAGAAAAGCTCCGGAAGGCGTCGCATGTTCATGAACGTCGCCGCGCGGAATAACCCGGTGAAAATGCCCTGCACCGAGCCGGTGTGCCTGTAGTTGGAAAGACCAAGCGCGATGATTGCGTTGTCGTGGGGCCAGACGGAGCCGTTATGGTAAGCCATCGGGTTGAAGCGGGCCTCACCGGCGGCGATTGTGCGCACCCCCCAGCCGCAGAAAAAATCCTGGCTCAGCAGGTCGGCCGCGACGAGGCTCGCGCGCTCTTCGGAAGCGATGCCGGACAGCAGCACGTGGCCGGCATTGGAGCTCCTGATCGCGCACGGCTCTTTCGCCCCGTCGAGTGCGATGACGTAAGTGCCGAGCTTGTCGGACCAGAACTCCGCTTCGAACCGGATCCTGAGCGCTTCCGCCTCGGCATGCAGCCGCGCCGCGTCCGCCTGCTTTCCGAGCGCGCGCGCGACCTTCGCAATCGACTGCTTGGCCGCGTATACGTACGCCTGTACTTCGACGAGCGCGATCGGTCCTTCGGCCAGGCGGCCGTCGGCATGGAACACGGAGTCCGCCGAATCCTTCCACCCCTGGTTGACGAGCCCGTCTTCGCGCTGTGACTGGTACTCCACGAAGCCGTCCCCATCGGGATCTCCGGGCCCGTCGATCCAGCCAAGCGCGGCGATGATGTTCGGCCACAGGTTCTTCAGCATCTCCACATCGCCGGTGCGTTCAAAGTAGCGGCCGGCCAGCAGCACGAACAGCGGCGTCGCGTCTACCGTGCCGTAATAGCGCAGGAACGGAACCTCGCCGATGCGCGCGAGCTCGCCGTGCCGCATCTCGTGCAGGATTTTCCCGGGCTCCGCGTCCGCCTGCTTGTCCTCTTTCGTGGCCTGGGTGCGTGCCAAAAATTGCAGTACGCCTTTTGCTACGTGCGGATCCACCCACAGCATTTCGAGCGCCGTGATGATGCCGTCGCGTCCGAACGGCGTGCTGAACCAGGGCACGCCCGCGAACGGATACGGACCATCCGCGGTCTGCGTGATCAGCATGTAGAGATCGGCGATCGAGCGCCTGAGGATCTCGTTGAATATTTCGTTCGAACTTTCGATCCCGGCCGCCCGGCCCGAGCGGCGGGACAGCGAGGTCCGCGCCATGCGCAACGAGGTCAGGAACGAACGGCCGGACGACTCGCCGTTCGCGGTCGGGTCCGCGCGTGCGAAGATCATCGTGCGATCGCCGGGCGCAAGCTCCACGTCCCATTCCGCGGCGTGTTCATTGAGCCGGTCGGGGATCGGGTCGAGGGCGATCACCGTCGTCTGCTTGACCCCGTCGGTTGCGGTGTAGTGGTATTCCACGTTCCGGTGACCGACGATACGCACCGTGATCTTTCCGTGCTTCACGGTTCGGTGGCCGCGCACGGCAAACAGGTCGATAAAATCCGCGCCAAAATCCAGCCGCAGCGTGTTGCGCTGCGTTGCCTGGCCGTAATTGCTCATGGCAACTCGCTGGTGACAGCCGTCGTCCCACAGGAAGATGGTGCGTACGATGTGTATCGTGTCGCGCGGTTGCAGGAGGCGTTCGTCGGCGTAAATGTCGGGGTTGGTCAGGTCGACGATCAGCGCCGCGTTATCGTCACGCAGCGTCGAGCTGAGGAACAGCGGCTGATGGCCGTTGAACTGCAGCTGCCAGTCCGAGAGCACCCGCGTGTCGCGGTGGTACAGCCCGTCCGCACGGTGGCGGCCGGAGATAATGTCGCCGTGCTCGTCGAACAGGGCGAAACTCTGGCCGTGCTTCAGCGAGTATTGCCAGGGCTCCGCCTGCGCCGGGATGTAATGCGTGCCGGTGTCCCCGACGGACTTCTCCCGCGGCTCGGAGCTCTGCAGGACCATGGGGCTGCCCTTGGTAATCATGCCGCCGTGTTGACCGAAGCGACGTGACGTTCGACCAGGCGGTTGTACAACAATTTATAGTCGGAGGCCATTCGCTCGACGCTGAAGCGGTGCTCGAAGCAGTCGCGTACCAGCCGGCGGTCGAATCCGGCTACCTCGTCGATGGCCTCGACGGCCTGGTAGATGCTTTCGACGATGCGGCCGCTGACACCATCCGTAATGATCTCGGGCACCGAGCCGCAATGCCAGGCCACTACCGGCGTGCCGCAGGACATGGACTCGATCATCGTCAGCCCGAAGGGCTCCGGCCAGTCGATCGGGAAAAGAAGAGCGAGTGCACCGCCCAGCAGTTCCGCCTTTTCGCGATCGTTCACCTCGCCGATGAAGCGTACGTTCGGGTTGTTGAGCAGCGGCTTGATGTCGGTCTCGAAATATTCGCGATCGCTCTTGTCTATCTTGGCGGCGATGACGAGCTCGCGGTTCGCGCGGATCGCAATCTCGATCGCGCGGTCGACGCGCTTTTCCGCGGCAATACGGCCTACGAACACGAGATAATCACCGCCGTGCGGCGAAAAAGGGAGCAGGTTGCGGGGCAGCCCGTGGTAGACAGTGCCGACCCAGTTGGCGCCGTCCACGGGCGAGCGCTGGCTGTTGGAAATCGATACCAGCGGCATATCCGGGTACTCGGCAAACAGCGGCTCGAGGTCCCACAGGTCCTGGCGGCCGTGCAACGTCGTTACGTGCGGCAGTCCCATCTCCCGCATCAGCGGAAAATGCAGGTAATCGATATGAAAGTGCACGAGGTCGAAGTCGCGGCGGCGGCGGCGGACCTCCTCGAGCATCCGCATGTAATGCGGCAGCGGCGATTCGCAGCGGGGCTCGAGCCTTAGTGCGGAGCGTACGCAGGGAACGAGGTTTGCGCTTGTAACCGAGTCGCCGCTTGCAAAAAGCGTGACGTCGTCGCCTTGCCGTACCAGTTCCTCGGTGAGGTAGGACACCACCCTTTCGGTACCGCCGTATAGCCGCGGCGGTACTGATTCGATCAAAGGTGCAATTTGTGCAATTCGCATACCATGGGATCTCCCTTCCAGGCGAAAGACAAAGGATTTAGGGCAACCGTGAAAATGCGGGCGAGTGCCGGGCGGCAGCTGCTTTGAAATGCGACCTGGGCGATCGCGGCAGCCTGTGCTCGCTACGGTCCCGAATCGATTATCGCACGCGCCGCCGGAACATGGCTACGGCGAACGGAAAATCCTTCCGGTGTTACGCGGGGCGCGCGGTTACGGGAATGCGCGCCTTGTTCCGTGCAAGCCAGGTGTCGAAATCCTGCAATTCCGGGTTCAAGCGGCGCGCAAGCCGAGGGTCGCGAGCGCTGCAGAAGTACTCGTTGAAGTCGTGCATGAACTGGAACATGTTGCCGAGATCTTCGGCGCCCGGGAACCCGAGGCCGCGGTAAACCTCCGGCGGCACGGCATCGTAGCGTACGTCCTCTCCCAGCGCGCGGCTGAGCGCCGCCGCCATTGCGGCGCCGGTAAGGTGCTCGCCGGCGATGCCGAGCGTCTGCCCGACATAGTCGCGCCCCTGCGCGAAGATGCCGAAAGCGCATCGACCGATATCGTCAACGGATATGCCCGGGAGCTTAGCCTCGCCCAGCGGCATCGCCAGGGCGAGTTTTCGGTCCGCGCCCCGCGCCGGGCCGGCGCCAAGGTTGATGAAGTTTTCCCAGTAGAACGAGGCCAGCAGGAATGTCGTCGGCACGCCGCGCGCCGTGAACGCGTCGTTCGCTTCGCCCTTCGCGTCAAAGTGCGGAACCTTGTAACGGCCCATCAGCGTCGGCATGCGGTCATCATCCAGCGGGACCCAGTCGCGCGTGTCCTCGAGCGTGGACCAGACGACGTGTCGGAGCCCGGCTCGTTTCGCTGCTTCGGCAAGATTTGCCGCCTGCGCCAGCTCGCGCTCGGGCGAAAAATGCTCCCAGAAATTGGTGACGCAGTAGGCGCCGTAGCAGCCGGCAAACGCATCCTCCAGCGATTCCCCGTCATCGAGGTCGGCCTCGACCACGTCCGCGCCAAGGCGCTGCAGCGCCTCGCCTTTGTCGCCATGCGCGTTACGCGTGAGCGCGCGCGCCCGGAAGCGGCCCTCGCGGTCCTCCAGGATGGCACGCACCAGCCCGCCCCCCTGCGCCCCGGTCGCGCCGACAATAGCAATCGTGTCCTGCCTGCCCACCACCGTCTCCAATGCCCTCTCC
>CAZSKQ010000081.1:0-7778 GCA_964607425.1 uncultured Woeseiaceae bacterium | reverse complement strand
GTAGCACGTCGGGGTCGGACCAGCGCAAGTTATTGCCGCGGCGCGTGAAGCCGCCGGAAAAGGCTTGTTTTCGCGGCTTAATCGCCTGTTTTCAGCCCCGAAATGGTCCGTTTAGCCGGTCCGCTAAAGACGCGATTTTGCCACCGAAAATGTCGATTTAGCGCGTTTGTGGCCGTCGCCCGGGAGAGCTTATCGAGTCACGGCAACAGCTTGCGTTGGTCCGACCCCCCATGGCATGGAACTTGCTGTCTTGGGGGCGGTGAGTTAACGGAGTGGAGTTATGGCTGCAAAGCACAGCACCAAGCGCACGGATAACCACGACACGATCCGCAAGTGGGCCGAGGAGCGGAATGCGCGGCCGAGCCGCGTGAAGGACACCGGCGGCAGCGACGATCCCGGCTTGCTGCGGCTCGACTTTCCGGGATACAGCGGCGAGGGTGAGCTGGAGGAGATTACCTGGGACGAGTTCTTCCGCAAGTTCGATGAGAGCGGTCTCGATTTCATCTACCAGGAGCGCACCGAGAGCGGCGAGCTCAGCAACTTCAACAAGCTGGTAAATCGCTAGTCGGGATGGAGTACGATCCGGACAATCCCCCGAATCCCACGGACTGGCTGGCGCTCGGGCCGGAGGAGCGTACCCGGCTGATCGAGCAGTACTTCGAGCGCGAGGGCGGTTACGGTGGCTCGCTGGACGTGCACGCGAGAGTGCACGCGATCATCGAGACGCAACTTGCCGAGCGGGTAACGCCCGTAAAAGCCGCGTTCGTCCGGCTGCGCGACAACGGGCTCAGCCGGCGGGAAGCCATCCGTGCCATCGGCTCGGTGCTGGCGCCGCGTATCCGGCGGATCGAAGATCCCGTGGACCTCACCTCGGCGGCGAACCGCGATTACTTTTCCGCGCTGGAAGCGCTGACGGCCGATCGCTGGCATGAAGAGCGCATTACGCGGGAACGGCGGACATGACCTGACCCGCGGTGTGAGTGGCGGTCGCCCTGCGGCGAGTTCTGGAGCAAGCTCTGCCGTAGCAACGCAAACCCTGCCATCACGCCGGGCACGGCCGGCGGTGAACCGCGAAAGCGGTCAAGGCAGCGACGCGAACCCCGTGACTTCGTCGAACAGCCGCAGGAAATTCGTGCCGAGCACCCGCGTCGTATCCCGCTCGCTCAATCCCCGGTAAAGCAACCCCGCCGCCAGCAGCGGGAAGTCGGCAAATTCCGTCAGCACGGGCTTGTAGTTGCCGTCCATGTCGGAACCGATTGCCACGTGCTCCGCGCCGACCGCATCCACCAGCGCCAGCACCTGCTCGATGAAATCGGCGAGCGTTTCACTGCCGATGCCGGCGGGCCACGCGCCGATCACCCCGCCTGTTGCGGTAACCGCCCGCGCATGCGCCAGCGAGACGAAGCGCGGCGACTTCACCGGCCAGGTATCGAGATTGGTGTGCGACAACATGACCGGTGCGCGTGACTCGGCGATCGTATCGCGCGCCGTCGCGAAGCTCGCATGCGCAACGTCGACGATCATCCCGAGCCGGTTCATCTCCTGCACGACCTGCTGCCCGAAAGGCGTCAGCCCTCCGTGCACCGGAGGGGACGTCTGCGGATCGCCGAGCCGGTTGGTGTGGTAATGCACGAGCGTGATGGAGCGCAGCCCGGCCGCATGCGCTTCCGCGATGCGCCCGGCATCATCCTCCGCGAAATCCGCGCCTTCGCTCGCGAGAATTGCCGCGGGCCGGCCCTGGGCATGCGCGCGGCGGATGTCATCGGGGGTGAGCGCCGGCGCGATGCGCCCGCTGCCGATGACCGCCTCGAGCCGCGCGAGCTGGCGTCGAAAATCCGCGTAAGCCTCGCCCGGCTCGAACTCCCGCACGGCCTTCAGCCCGCCATCGGTAAGCCCCAGCACCGCGAGATCGGCTACGATCGAAAACACGCTGGCCGCTACGCCGGCCTCGAGCATACCGGTGATGCGCTCGTCCTCGAAGCCGTCCGCCATCAGCCGCACGATCAGGCTGTCCGGTTCGGCACCGGCGAGAAACGACCGCCCCGGGTGTCCGTGCACATCGATCGCGGGTGATTCGCGCAGCAGCGCGGCGCCACGCTCGAGAAACGCTTGCGGTATGTCCATGCCGAGCGGCGGCTTGCCCATGCGCGACCACAGGAGCGCGCCGGCCGCTGCCGCAATCCCGCCCGCCAGCACGGCCCGCCGGGTGGTCCTACCCACGCCGGCCGGCTCTCGGGGCCGCGTCACAGGTTGCGCCGAGGTAATCGATGTGCGCTTCCAGCGCCCGCCGGGCGGCGTCCGGATCGTGCGCGACCAGCGCCGCGAGGATGCGGCGGTGATTGGCGAGCAGCTGTTGCAGCGATTCCGGGTCGGCCGTGCGGCAGCGCGTGGCCGAGGTCAGGATATCGAGGCTGGTCAGCGCCCGATTCAGGATCGGGTTGTCGACCGCGCCCGCGATGATTGCGCGAAATTCCTCCGCGAGCGCGTTGATCCGGTTGCCCTCGACCTGCCCGCTGCCGCCAGCGTCCACCAGTTCCTGGAAGGCATCGAGGTTCCGTTCGAGGCTGGCGAGCGCGTCCTCGTCGATCACGCCGGCGACGAAAGCGAGTACCGCGCCCTCGATGATGCGCCGTGCCTCCAGCACGGTGCCGAGGTCGTGCGTTGCCAGGTTCAGGAAGGAGTGCAGCGGCCCGATCAACGTGTCCGGCTGCACCTCCGCAACGAACACGCCGCCGCCGTGCCTGATGTCGAGTATCCCGAGAAGCTGCAATGCCCGCAGTGCCTCGCGCAGCGTCGGCCGACCTACCCCCAGTTGCTCCGCCAGCGCCCGCTCCGCCGGCAGCCGATCTCCCGGCCGCAGGTCGCCGCGGCGCACCAGTCCGGCGAGCTGGCGCACGATCTGCTCCGGCAGCGCTTCGCGCTTTGCGATCGGTTCGATGTCGAGCGTCTTGTCGGGCATTCCAGGTTCAGTGAGCTTTCCCACGTGGCGGGAGATTGACTCGCCCGGTCAGTGGTCATACCATTTTGCCATTCTAGACGGACTTTGGGAGCGGGAGCAATGAGGGACGAACACGCGTATACCCGGGAAGAGCCACACGCGCACGGGAGCGCGCGCCGCCGCGCCATCGGCACGGCGGGTGCCGCGGCCGCGCTGGTAGCGCTGATTACGCCACTGCAGGCACCGGCGCAGGACGCCGGGATCGAGGAGATCGTCGTCACCGCCCAGAAGCGCACGGAGCGCCTCGTCGACGTGCCGGTGTCCATCTCCGTGTTCAACGACGCCGCCATCGAGCAGACCGGTGTGCGCGAGCTGAAGGACATTGCGGACTACATCCCGAACCTCGATATTTCCGAGGGCAATGATTTTCGCTCGACCGTCACTATCCGCGGAGTCGGTGCGCAGAGCCGCAATATCGGCTTCGACTCGCGCGTGGGCGTTTACGTCGACGGCGTGTACGTCGGCCAGTCACCGGCGATCAACCAGGAGCTTTTGAACCTGGAGCGCGTCGAGGTGCTCCGCGGACCGCAGGGCACGCTGTTCGGCAAGAACACGGTGGCGGGCGCCATCAACCTCGTCACGAAAAAGCCGGGTGACGAATTCTCGGCGCGGATCGGCGTCGACATCGGCAATCTCGACTACCGCGAGCTGCAAGCGCTGGTGAACGTGCCGTTTAGCGACACCGTCAGCAGTTCGTTTGCCGTGTCGAAGACCGACCGCGACGGCTACGTGCGAAACATCATCACCGGCAACGACCTGAACGAGCGTGACGTGCTCGCCTATCGCGCGCAGCTCCGCATCGAAGCGACCGACAAGCTCGAGATCAACGCCTCGTTCGACGGGCTGAACAGCGACAGTCTCATTCTCGTTGGCGACCCGATCACCGACATGCTGGCGTTGCAGCCGGTGCAGATCGCGCCGGAATTCGGCGTCGTTGCGTTCAGCTTCGATCCGTCCGACAAGCGCGATATCTACGGCGGGGCGCTGGACTTCACCTACGACCTGGACAGCGGCCATGTGCTGAAAAGCATCACGGGTTACCGCACGACCGATGCGGTGTACACCAATGCCACGGACTACTCACCGGTCGACATCGTGTCCATCGAGTACGCGGACGATTACGACGTGCTGTCGCAGGAGTTCCAGCTCATTTCGCCGAATGACGGCGCATTCCGCTACGTTGCGGGTCTCTACTACTACCGGCAGGACGCGAAAACGCAGCGCGATGTCGTGCTGGGACAGGATTTCATCGAGTTTTTTGTCGGGCCGCTGTACGCGTCAGGGCAGCTCTCGGTGCCACCTCCGCTAGGCCCGGGCCTGCCGCCGCCGCCGTTCTTCACGAACGAGCAAGTGGCAGGGATACTCGGCTTCGGCCCGCCGGGATCGAAGGTGTTCAACGCGGGTGAGGTCAATACCCGCAGTTACGCCGCCTACTTCAACGGCAGCTACGACCTTACCGAACGGCTGACGCTCGGCTTCGGCGCGCGCTATTCGACCGAGGACAAGGACGTCAACTGGCTGCTCGACGGCCGCCTGTCCGGCATCTTCGACATCGGTTCGACCGGCGCCAATCCCGCGAACCCGTCGCCGCTCGTCAACGATCGCACCGACGACTTCTTTGCGCCGGCGGTGAGCCTGACTTACGCGCTGAGCGACCGTACAAACGTCTATGCGCGTTACGCGGCCGGTTACAAGAGCGGCGGCTTCAACCTGGATTACATCAACGCCGCGGAGCTCGCGGCGAACCAGGGCCTCGAGTTCGACAAGGAAACGGTCGACAGCTTCGAAATCGGCATGAAAGGTACGTTCTTCGACAGCCGCCTGCAGCTGAACCTCGCCGCGTTCATCGCCAACTACGACGATTACCAGGTCAACCAGTTCGTCGATCTCGGCGGCGGCCGCACCTCGATCCGCATCAACAACGCCGCCAAGGTGGAGACGAGCGGTATCGAGGCGGAAGCGAACTGGATGGTGACGAACGACTTCACGCTGCGCGCCTCGCTCGGGCTGCTCGATGCGACTTTCGACCGCTTCCCCGGCGGCGGTACCGCCGGCGCGGACGTCTCGGGCAACGATCTCCCGAACGCGCCCGACACCTCGGCTTCGCTCGGCGGGATCTACTACCACGACCTGCCTTCCTTAAGGTCCACCTTGCTGCTGCGTGCGGATGTCAACTACACCAGCGAGTATTTCTCGGGCGCGAACAACGACGTCGAGATCCCTTACAACAGCGCTTTTCCGGGGATGATCCCGTACGGCCAGCTGCCGGATCGCACGGAGGTCAATGCGCGTATCGGGTTGCTGTCGGACAACGAGACCTGGGAGGTGTACCTCTGGGGCCGTAACCTGACCGACGAAACCGGTCCGCAGGATGAGCTGCGCGACTTCTTCGGCACCGTCGCCAAGCTCCCCAGCCTGCCGCGCACCTACGGCGTGGAATTCGCCTGGAATTTCGAGTGAGACGCGTGAGCCTCGTTGCCGCGGCCCTTGCCGCGGCAACGCTGGCGGCTTGCGCTGCCGTGCCCCGGGACGTGCACGAGGTCACCATCCAGCGCACGGCCCACGGCATCGCGCACATCGAGGCGCCCGACTACGAGTCGCTCGCCTTCGGTATCGCCTACGCGCACGCAGCGGACAATCTGTGCCAGACAGCGAACCAGCTCGTCACCATACGTGGCGAGCGCTCGCGCTTCTTCGGCGCAGACGGGTACGCGCTGCTCGGCCTGCGGGTTCTTCCGAATGCGCAGATTGACATCTTCATCCGCGCCCACATGGACGACGCCGCCCTCGCGCGCGCGCAAGCCGAAGTGAGCGCGGAAGCACAGGCGCTGGCCAGCGGCTACGTCGCTGGCTACAACCACTACCTCGACCGGCACGCGGCGAATTTGCCGGCGAGCTGTGCGGGCGCCGCCTGGGTGCGCCCGATGACGGCCGCGGATTACCTGCGCCTGCAGGAGCTGACGATGGTGCAGCTCGGCGTGGCGCTCATGGCGGATGCCATGGTCGCGGCAAGCCCGCCGGCGGCGGACGCCAGGTTCGCGCCTGTGCCGACACCGGAACAGGCGGCGCGGGCACTCGCGCCCCTGCGGCTTGACGACCCGGTGCTGGGTTCCAACGGCTGGGCCTTTGGCGCCGACGTTACGGCGAACGGCCGCGGCGTGCTGCTCGGCAACCCGCATTTTCCCTGGGACGGTGTGAACCGTTTCTGGGAGATGCACCTGACCATTCCCGGGCAGCTCGACGTGATGGGTGCGTCCATCGGCCACAGCCCGGTGGTACAGATCGGCTTCAACCGCGACGTCGCGTGGACGCATACCGTCTCCACCGGCAAGCGCTTCACGCTGCACGAATTGCAGCTCGTTGAAGGCGACCCCACTCGCTACGTCGTCGATGGCAAAACAGAGGCCATGACGCCCGAGGTCATTACGTTTGCGGTTCGTACGGCGGATGGCGGTATCGTCGAGAAGACGCACACCGTCTGGAATACACGGTTCGGCCCGGTGATCGAGTACCCGGATGCGGGGCTGTCGTGGACCGACGTCCATGCCTATGCGCTGCAGGACGCGAACGCGGGAAACCTGCGCGCGATGCAGATATGGATCGGCTTCAACCGCGCGCAAAGCGTTGACGACATGATCGCAACCCTGGGCGAGCTCGGCGTGCCGTGGGTCAACACGATCGCCGCCGACCGGCAGGGCCGGGCGCTCTACGCCGACGTCAGCGTCGTACCCGACGTCGACGCGGAACAGCTCCACCGCTGCGCGCCCTCGGATCGCGCTGCCGCGTTGCTCCCGGCGGCCGGGCTGGTGGTGCTCGACGGCTCGCGCTCCGAGTGCGGCTGGCGGCAGGATCCGGAATCGCCGGTGCCCGGTCTCACGCCGATGGAGCGAATGCCGGTGGCCGTGCGCCGCGACTTCGTGCAGAACAGCAACGACAGCTTCTGGATGAGCAATCCGGACATCGACTGGCCCGCGTTCTCGCCGCTCGTTGGCGACGTGGACGCAGTGCAAAGCGTGCGCACCCGCGCGGGCCTTTATGCCATCCGCACGCGCCTCGCCGGCGAAGACGGTATCGCGGAGCACGGCAAGATCGGCCTGGACGAGGTGCAGGCGATGCTCTTCGCCAACCGCAACCATGCCGCCCACCTCGTCCTCGACGACCTGCTGGAAATCTGCCCTGCAGGGGCCCGCCATGCGGACGACACCGCCCTCGACCCCTGCACCGTGCTCGGGAACTGGGACCGCCGCAACAACCTCGATTCCCGCGGCGAACATCTCTTCCGCGAATGGTGGCGCGCCGCGCGCGGGATCGAGAACGTCTGGGAGGTGCCGTTTGACCCGGAACACCCGGCCACGACGCCGTCCGGCCTGAACCTCGACGATCCCGGCGTGCGCGCGGCGGCACTCGAGGCGCTTGCGAACGCCGTGGCGACGGTGCAGTCCTCGGGCTATGCACTCGATGCACCGCTCGGCGAGCTGCAATACCGCGCAACGCCGGACGGCAACGTCGGCTTGCACGGTGGCCCGCAGTTCGAAGGCCTGCTGAACAAGCTGGAGACGGATGCGGGTGCGCTTACCGAGGCGGGCTACGCGGTGCAGTGGGGCAGCAGCTATATCCAGACCGTCACCTTCGACGAACGGGGTCCGGTGGCGGAAGCAATCATGGTGTACGGCCAGTCGTCGGAGCCGGGGTCGCCCTATGCGTTCGACCAGGTCGGAATGTACGCGGACAAGGAGTGGATGCCGCTGCCGTTCCATCCGGAGGACGTGGCCGCAGCGCG
>CAZSKQ010000080.1:8946-15537 GCA_964607425.1 uncultured Woeseiaceae bacterium | reverse complement strand
TTGTCGGTGAAAGGAGGCAACAGCCTGATCAGGACAGCACGCGCCGTGGCCAAACCGTGGAGGAGGAGCTTGGGAGTGAGGGTGACGGGTCCGGCGATATGTGAGTGCGTTTCCGGTCGGGTGCCGGAAGGTCGTCGCCGAGCACTGCGGGTATTTACAAAAGCCCGGGACTGGTTATACTGCCAGTAACTGTCCTTTTGTACAGGAGCCTCCGGTCATGCCACAACTCACTCCTCGCCAGGCCCAGATTCTCAAAATGATCCAGGATTTTATCGCGGAGTCCGGCATGCCGCCGACGCGCGCCGAGATTGCCGCGGAGCTCGGTTTCAAATCGCCCAATGCGGCCGAAGATCACTTGCGTGCCCTGCAGAGGAAAGGCGTGTTGATGCTCATACCCGGCACCTCGAGGGGGATCCAGCTCAAGGATTCGCTGCGCGAGCAACTCGGCCTGCCGCTGGTTGGCCGGGTTGCCGCCGGCAACCCGATACTGGCCGAGGAGCATATCGAAACGCATTACCAGATCGACCGGGCGCTCTTCGATCCGAAGCCGCATTACCTGCTGCGCGTCGAAGGCATGAGCATGAAGAATGCCGGCATTCTGCACGGCGATCTCGTGGCCGTGCATCGCACGCCTGAAGTTCGCAGCCGCCAGATCGTGGTGGCTCGGGTGGATGACGAGGTCACCGTGAAGCGCTATCGCCAGGAGGGCAAACTGGTCTGGCTGTTGCCGGAGAACGAGGAGTTCGAGCCGATACGCGTCGACCTCGGTTCACAATCGATGGTCATCGAGGGCGTGGTCGTCGGCGTTATTCGCGACGGCATTGCCGTGCATTGATTCCTGCCTGCAGGAGCCTGCATTGCGGGCGATGCCTCCGTTCGATTCGCCCGCGATGCGGGTTCCTACTGCGCAATCACCGATGAATGCAGCTCTCGAAAACCTGCTCAGGAATCCGCGAGTCTGGCGGGCGCGAAGCACGGCTCCCGCACAAGCGCCGCAAGGCTGGCCCAGTGGTTATCGCAAGCTCGATCGCGTACTCCCCGGAGGCGGCTGGCCGCGACATGCATTAACCGAAATTCTCGTCGGGCATCACGGCACGGGCGAGCTCCGTTTGCTCATGCCGGCGCTGGCACGCCTCAGCCGTGCCGGACAAGAGGACGATGCCGGGAAGGCCGGCTGGGTCACCTGGATTGCGCCCCCGTTCCAGCCGTACCCGCCGGCGCTCAGCGAGTGGGGCATCGATCTCTCGCGCCTGCTCGTCGTGCATCCGAAACACGGCACCGACACCCTGTGGGCCGCCGAACAAGCCCTGGCTTCGGGTAACTGCGCCGCCGTGCTGCTGTGGCCCGGGGAAATTAATAAGGACGGCCCCCGCACGGGGACCGTCCCCATTAATTTCTCCCGACGGCTGCAGCTTGCGGCCGAGAAGGGCCGGAGCTGGGCCGTCGCTTTTCGCCCGCTCGCGGCGCGCTCGGAAATTTCCGCGGCCGCCCTGCGCCTGGAGCTCGCAAAAGGAGAACGGGGTACGGATATTCGCATTCTCAAAAGCCGCGGCGGCCGGCCAGCCGCGCTGCAGAACGTCATTCATGACTAGCTCATGCTTCCCAGGGACAAATCTCTTGCCGCCAGGCGGGAAGCCGCCTCGACCCCCTCCGAAACAGGGTCTCGCCGCTTCTTAAAAAAGCCGGTGCAGCAATCGCTGCCGCTCGCAGCCGGCCCCCCGGGCGAGCCGGGACGAAGTGCGCGGGCAAACCGCCTCTGGCTGTGCCTGCATTTTTCGCGGCTGCCGCTCGAAGCCCTGGGGAGCAGCCGCGCACCCTGTGCCGTGTTCGAGGAAATTCAGGGCGTGCGGCGCATCCTGCTCACCGATGCGACAGCGCGCGCGGCGGGTATAGTGCCGGGCCTCTCCGCCAATGCGGCCCTCGCACTCTCACCGGTGCTGGAGCTCGAGGAGCGGGATCCGGCACGCGAAGCGCAGGTCTTGCGGAAACTTGCGGCCCTGGCGGAACGCCATACGTCGATAGTCAGCCTCGAGCCGTCCGCCCTGTTGCTGGAGGTCGCCGGCAGCCTGCGCCTGTTCGGCGGGCTCGACAGCTTGTGGCAGCGCATCGAAAGCGAACTCCGGGAACGGGGATTCAGCGTTTCGATGGCGGCTGCGCCCACGCCGCTGGCGTCGGCCTGGCTGGCGAAAGCCGGCCGGAACGTAGCCTTGCTCGACCCGGCGTTGCTCACCGGAACGCTCGCACCCTTGCCGTTGCGTTGCCTGGAATGGCCGGAATCCGTGCAGGAAGCGTTAAACGGGATGGGACTCACCTGCATCGGCGACTGCCTGCGCTTGCCGCGGCAAGGTTTCGCGCGGCGCTTCGGCGCCGGTTTGCTGCTGCAGCTCGACCGGGCGCTCGGACGATTGCCCGATCCCCGCGCGAGCTATCGCGCGCCGGAACGGTTTTGCCGGGAATACGATTTACAGGAAGAGGAGAGCGACAGTAAAAGGTTGCTGGCCGCCTGCCGGCAATTGCTGGAAGAGCTCGAACGTTTCCTGGTTGTCCGGCAACTCGCGGTGCGGCAGTTGCGGTTCAGCTTTTTCCATTTACGACAAGGCGCGACACGGCTCACGCTCCGCCGCCGGCAGGTCGGCGGCGGAGCCTCGTCATGGAGCGAACTGCTGGGGCTTCATTTCGATCGCCTGGTATTGCCCGCACCGGTAATCGCGATCCAGCTGGCGAGCGGACGTGGTGAACCCCTGGAAGCAGCAAGCGATGCCATGAGTTTTGACGGCAAACCCGGGCAGGAAAGCCCCTTGCCGATCGCAAGCCTCATGGAGCGCCTCAGCGCGCGCATGGGCGAAGCTGCCCTGCATGGCATGGCACTGGTTCCCGAGCATCGCCCGCACCGGGCCTGGCGCGCGACCCCGGTGCCCGATCCCGACCGTAGGAGCGCGCATTGCGCGCGATGCCACGGCGATCCGTCCGGACATCGCACGCAATACCACGGCGATCCATCCGCGCATTGCGCGCAATGCCACGGCGATTCGCCCGGGCATCGCGCGCAATGCGCGCTCCTGCGGAAGCGGCGGCCTTTGTGGATGCTTCCCGAACCGCTGCGGCTGGAGACGATCGGCGACGAGCCGGCGTATCGCGGGCCGTTACGGTGCGTCTCCGGTCCGGAACGCATCGAATCGGGCTGGTGGGATGCCGGCGGCATCGCGCGGGATTATTTCGTTGCCGTCAACGACGAAGGCTTGCGTCTCTGGATCTATCGCGAGCGCCGGAGGCGGGCGGACTGGTACCTGCACGGATTGTTCGGCTAACCCGGACTGTTCATGAATACGCTCGCACCCTTGCTTGATCTTTGTCCGCGAACAAATCCTTGCGCAATCATCGCGGCGATTCATGAATAGTCCAGGCATGCCCGTACGTTATGCGGAGTTGCACGCGCTCAGCAACTTCACTTTCCTGAGGGGCGCGTCCCATCCCGAAGAGCTGGTGCTGATGGCCGACCGGCTCGGTTACGTGGCAATCGCGATTACCGATGAATGCTCGGTCTCGGGCATCGTCCGCGCACATGCGGCTGCGAATGAATGCGGCATCAAGCTCATCGTCGGGACCGAAGTGCAGCTGACCGGCGGACCGAAACTCGTCTTGCTGGCGCGGAATCGCAACGGCTATGCCCGGATGTGCCGCCTGATCACGGACGGGCGGCGAGCTGCGGACAAGGGGCAGTACCGCCTCGATCGTCACGCGTTCGATGACGGCCTGCCGGACTGCCTCGTGCTGCTGGTGCCGAATGATCGGCTGTCTCTCGATACAGGCGACCGCTGGGTTCTCGACGCCTTTCGCGATCGCCTTTGGATCGCCGTGGAACTGCTCGCCGATGGCCTCGAGCAGGAACGCCTGTATCACCTGCGGCGCCTCGGCCGCGCACTGCGCCTGCCGCTCGTTGCCAGTGGCGATGTGCACATGCATTGTCGCGAACGCCGCGCCCTGCAGGACACGGTCACCGCCATTCGCCACGGCGTGACGCTCGACCGTGCGGGTTTTTGTCTCTATCCGAACGGTGAACGCTACCTGCGTTCGCGGGAACGGCTTGCCGCCGTTTATCCCGGTGACCTGCTGGAGGAAACCGCGATCATCGCGAACGCGATCGATTTCTCACTCTCCGAGCTGCACTACGCCTACCCGGAGGAACTCGTGCCGGCCGGCGAGACGCCGGCGAGCTGGCTTAAGTCCCTGACGGAGGAGGGCATGCGGCGGCGCTGGCCGGAGGGCGTGCCAGCGAAAGTGACCAGGCTGGTCGAACACGAGCTCGCGCTGATCCGGAGTCTCGAGTACGAAGCCTACTTCCTCACGGTGTACGACATCGTCGCTTTCGCGCGCCGCCAGGGCATTCTCTGCCAGGGCCGCGGTTCGGCCGCCAACTCGGCGGTGTGCTTTTGCCTGGGCATTACCGAAGTCGATCCCGCGCGCATGTCGATGCTGGTCGAACGCTTCATCTCGAAGGAACGCAACGAGCCGCCGGATATCGACGTCGATTTCGAGCACGAGCGCCGTGAAGAAGTCATCCAGTACATTTACGCAAAGTACGGCCGCGAGCGAGCGGCGCTCGCGGCGACGGTCGTGACCTACCGGCCGCGCAGCGCCATCCGCGACGTGGGCAAGGCGCTCGGGCTCTCCGGCCTGCAGGTCGATCGCCTCGCGCGCTCGATGCAGTGGTGGGACGGCCAGGAAGTCGATGCGAGCCGCGTCATGGAAGCCGGGCTTGTGCCGGACAGCCCGGTGATCCGGCGCCTGCTCTGGCTGGTGCGGCAACTGGTCGGCTTCCCCCGCCACCTGTCGCAGCACGTCGGCGGCTTCGTCATCTCGAACGGGCCCTTGTCCGACCTGGTACCCGTCGAGAACGCGGCAATGCCTGAGCGCACGGTCATCCAGTGGGAGAAGGACGACCTCGAGGAACTGGGGCTCCTCAAGGTCGACGTGCTGGGGCTCGGTATGCTGACGGCGATTCGCCGCTGCTTTGACCTGCTGCGCGATTTCTCAGGTATGGAGCACACGCTGGCGACGGTGCCGGCCGAGGATCCCGCCGTCTACGACATGATCTGCGAAGCCGACACCATGGGCGTATTCCAGATCGAATCGCGCGCGCAGATGGCCATGCTGCCGCGGTTGAAGCCCCGCTGCTACTACGACCTCGTCATCGAAGTGGCGATCATCCGTCCCGGACCGATACAGGGCGACATGGTGCACCCCTATCTGCGGCGGAGGAACAACGAGGAGGCGGTCGATTATCCCAGCGAGGAAGTGCGAGGGGTGCTGGAGCGCACCCTGGGCGTGCCGATTTTCCAGGAACAGGTCATGCAGCTTGCCGTCGTAGCTGCCGGCTTCACACCGGGGGAAGCGGACCGGCTGCGCCGCGCCATGGCCGCGTGGAAACGGAAGAGCGCATTGGGCGGCTTCGAAGACAAGCTGATCAACGGGATGCGCGAGCGCGGTTACCCGGAGGAGTTCGCGCGGCAGATCTACCACCAGATCGAGGGCTTCGGCGAATACGGCTTCCCCGAATCGCATTCGGCGAGCTTCGCACTGCTCGTCTACGTGTCGAGCTGGCTCAAATGTCACGAGCCGGCGGCCTTCACCTGCGCGCTGCTGAACAGCCAACCCATGGGTTTCTACGCGCCGGCGCAGCTGGTGCAGGATGCGCAGCGCCACGGGGTCGAAGTACGCGCCGCGGACGTCAATGCCAGCGATTGGGACTGCAGTCTCGAGCGGCGGAAGGACGGCAGGGCGGCGCTGCGTTTGGGGCTACGCCTGGTCAAGGGACTCGGCGAAACGGCCGGGCGCCGCATTGCGGATGAGCGTGGGGACAACCGCTACCGCAGCATCCAGCAACTCGTGGAGCGCACGGGGTTGAATGCCAGGGAGCTGTCGCAGCTCGCCGCGGCCGGCGCGTTGAAAGCGCTGGGCGGCCATCGCCACCGGGTGCGCTGGATGGCCAGCGGCATCGAGGAACCGGCCCCGCTGTTCGCTTCCCAGGAGCGCTTCGAACCCTCGCCGATGCTGCGCAAGCCGAGCGAAGGACAGGACATCGTCGCCGATTACCGGAGCCTCGGCCTGTCGCTGGAGCGTCACCCGATGGCGCTTCTGCGGCCCCGCCTCACGCGCGAGGGCTACCTGTCCGCCGCGGAGCTGCCCTCGGTTCTCTCCGGCGCCCTTGTCCTGGTCGCCGGGCTCGTTATTACCCGGCAGCGGCCCGGTACCGCGACCGGCGTCACCTTCGTCACCCTGGAAGACGAAACGGGGTACACCAACCTGGTCGTGTGGAAAGCTGATGCCGACAGGCAGCGGAACGTGCTCCTGAACGCGCGGCTGATGGGGGTGTTCGGTGAGCTGCAGATCGAGGGGAAGGTGATTCACGTGATCGTGCGGCGGATGTTCGATCACTCGGCGCTGCTTGGCGAGCTGACTGTGCCGTCGCGGGATTTCCACTAGCGCGCTTCCGGGAGATGAACACTCCTTTCGCGCGGGCCGAAAAGCCGTCGTTGCGTTAGTTTGCCGGGCGTTGAAGAGGGGGCTGCGTTGGCGCGGGCGGCAGTGCCG
>CAZSKQ010000080.1:0-8846 GCA_964607425.1 uncultured Woeseiaceae bacterium | reverse complement strand
GCGTTGGCGCGGGCGGCAGTGCCGGTGAGGTGGCTGCGTTGGCGCGGGCGGCAGTACCGCTGAGGTGGCTGCGTTGGCGCGGGCGGCAGTGCCGGTGGGGGGGTATTTGGGGGAATGGCTCCCTGCGGTCCGCTTTATTTCCCCCAAACACCCCCCCACCGGCACTGCCGCCCGCTCCCGGGTGTTCGCATCGAGGCACTGCCGCCCGCTCCCGGGGTGTTCGCGTCGAGGCACTGCCGCCCGTTCCCGGGGTGTCGCATCGAGGCACTGCCGTCCGCTCTCGAGGTGTCCAAATGGTACTGCCTGCCCGAATGCACGGGGGTCAATCGTCGTCGGTGAAGTCGAAGGTGAAGGTATCCTCCAGCTCTCTCATGGCTTCCCGCTGTTCGCGGATTTCGTCGAGGCGCCGCCGCACCTCTTTTCTGCGCGCGGCGCTCGAATCGGCGGAGCCTTCGAGTTCAGCGATCAGTTCCTCGACGTTGATCTCGACCGAAACATCCCCGATGTTGTCCGACCCCTTGGCCGGGGAGAAGTCGACGGTATCTTCCGTGTCGTCTTCTTCCAGCTCCAGCTCGTCGTCGTCCGACAACTCTCCATCATCATCCTCAAGCAGGTCCAGGTCGGGGGGTTCCTTCTGCATCGGCTAACCTCATTCGCAGAAAACACAAGCCTTCCGGTGGCCGCGCACACAGGTCATCCCGGACCTGTTTCGCGCCTGTATACCGTGAAAAACAGGGCGGTGCAACAGTGCTGTCGACACTTTTGTCGGGGCGCCGAAACGTATTAAAAAACAGTACCTTAAACGAACTTACCGGATCAGGGTGTTGAGCTCGAAAATCGGCAGCAAAATTGCCAGGACAATGAGCAAAACGACCGCGGCCATGACGATTACCAGCAACGGCTGCATGATGCCGAGGAGGGTGGCGATCAGTCCGTCGACCTCCCGTTCCTGGTTCATTGCCGCGCGTTTGAGCATTTCCTCCAGGCGGCCGCTGGCCTCGCCGCTGGCGATCAGGTGCGCGGTCATGGGCGGAAAGAGCTTGCTCCGGGCCAGCGATTTGCTGATTGCCGCGCCTTCCCGCACGCGCAGGGAGGCTTCTTCGACCGCGTCGCGCATCGGCACGTTGACGACGACCTGCGCGGCAATGCGCAACGCTTCCAGGATCGGCACGCCGCTGCCCGCGAGGATACTGAGTGTCTGCGTGAAACGGGCAGTGTTGATGCCGCGCGTGAGGCGGCTCACGACCGGGATTCGGAGCAACAATCGATGATAGCGGCGTTTGGGTTCCGCCCGCTTCAAAAGTTGCTTGATTCCGATCACCGCCGCGACGATGGCGACGATGAGGACCAGCCAGTAATCCCGCAGGAAGTCGCTCGTCCAAAGCATGATGCGCGTGAGCAGCGGCAACTGCTGGTCGTAGTTCTCGAAGATGGTAACGACCTTCGGTACCACGTAGGCCAGCATGAAACTGATGATGCCGATTGCGGTGACCACCAGCGCGACCGGGTAGATCAGTGCGTTTCGCACCTGCTGCTGCAGTGCCTGCCGCGACTCGGTAAATTCCGCGAGGCGCTCGAGAACGGCATCGAGATGTCCCGACTGTTCGCCGGCGGCGACCGTGGCCCGGTACAGCTCCGGAAATGCCTGCGGGAAGTCCGCCAGGCCGTCTGCCAGGGTATGGCCTTCCATGACACGGGCGCGCACACCGAGCAGGATGCTTTGCGTCCGCGGCTGATCGTTCTGCTGGCTGACCGCGAGCAGCGCTTCCTCGAGCGGTAGCCCCGACTGGGTGAGCGTCGCGAGCTGGCGCGTCAGGAGCGCGAGCTCCGCGGCCGAGAGGCCGCGGCGCGGGGAGAATCCGGTGCGGCGGCGCGTCTCCTTGCGGGCAACCTCCACCACCTTGACCGGCAGGAGCTCCCGTTCGCGGAGGAGCTGGCGCACGTGCTTCGGCGTATCGCCTTCCAGCAGACCCCTGGTTTCCTTGCCCGCCTTGTCGAGGGCAACGAACTCGAATGCGCCCATCAGTGCACGGCGTCAATCGGCCCGGGTGACCCGGAGGACCTCTTCGAGCGTGGTGCTGCCGGCGAGTACGCGCCGGCGACCGTCGTCGCGGATGCCGGGGCTCATGGTACGTGCGTAGCGTTCCAGCTTCTGTTCGCTGACGCCGTCGTGGATCATCGTGCGCATGGCATCGTCGACCGCGATCAGCTCGTAAATACCGGTCCGCCCACGATACCCGGTACCGCTTTCCGTGCCGGGCCTGTACAGCGTGGGCGGATCCTGCGGATCGAGGTTCAGGCTGCGGCACTCGTAGTCCCGGGCCCGGTACGCGATCTTCGTATCGTCGTCCAGCACCCGCACCAGCCGCTGCGCCAGCACGCCGATCAGGCTGGACGAGAGCAGGAACGGCTCGACCCCCATGTCGCGCAGGCGGGTAATGGCGCCGGCCGCGGTATTGGTGTGCAGTGTCGAGAGGACCAGGTGACCCGTCAGGCTCGCCTGCACGGCAATCTGCGCGGTTTCGAGGTCGCGGATCTCGCCGACCATGACCACGTCCGGATCCTGGCGCAGGATCGCCCGCAAGCCGCGTGCGAAGGTCATCTCGACCTTCGTATTGACCTGTGTCTGTCCGATACCGTCGATGAAGTATTCGATCGGGTCCTCGACCGTCATGATATTGCGGGTGTGGTCGTTGATGCGCTCGAGTGCCGCGTACAGCGTAGTCGTCTTGCCAGAGCCCGTCGGTCCGGTGACGAGGATGATGCCGTGCGGCTTGTGGATGAGTTCGTCCATGACGGCCAGCGACTGGTCGTCCATGCCGAGCGACGTGAGGTTGAGCCGCCCCGCCTGCTTGTCGAGCAGGCGCAGCACGACCCGTTCGCCATGGCCCGACGGCATGGTGGACACCCGCACGTCGACCGCGCGTCCCGCGACCCGTAGCGAGATACGGCCGTCCTGCGGCAGGCGCTTTTCCGCGATATCGAGCCTGGACATGACTTTGATGCGTGAGACGACCAGCGGCGACAGTGCGCGCCGTGTCTGCAGAATCTCCTGCAACACGCCGTCGACGCGGAAGCGCACGTTCAGCCGATTTTCGTAAGGCTCGATGTGTACGTCGGACGCATTCTCCTTGACGGCCTCGGTCAAAATCGCGTTGATGAAACGAATGATGGGTGCGTCGTCGTCGCTCTCCAGCAGGTCGGAGGGCTCCGGTAGCTCCTGTGCGACCTGCAGCAGGTCGGTACGCTCGTCGAGATCGCCGACCATCTGCATTGCCTTGTGGCTGCCCTGTTCGTAGGCCTGCTGCAGCATGGAGTCGAATGCCTCCGGGGTGACCCGCGTCAGCTCCAGCGGCACGCCGGCAAAGCGGCGCGCTTCTGCAATCACGAGCGGCGAGGCCCCGGCGCGATACACGGTGTCGGCTTTGCCGTCGCGGAGCTCGCGGATCAGCACACCGTGGCGCTTGGCGAAAGAAAAAGGCAGCGGGCGGATCGAGGCATCCGGCTCCACGAGCTCCAGTTCTTCCGGCGCGGTCGCGTCTTCGGTTTCCAGGATGATGTCGGTGTGGGTAGCCATGAAGCAGGATTGTTACGAGTCGGGCGGAAGCTCGTCGGACTCCGTGGGTGCGCTGTCGGGCGACACATGGTAGGGCTTGCGGCCGTACTCCTCAATTGGCGGCAGGAGCGGGCGCTCCGCACCGGGCAGCATCGGCACGTCGCTGCCGAAGCGCGGGCGGTTCTGCTGCTGCAGGTCGCGGAGGTAATTGTACTTCGACTCGGTCTCGTACGTGGCCGCCTTGCTGTCGCGCAAAATCCGCGGATGGATGAAAACCATCAGGTTGGTCTTGACCTTGTCCGTGCTGCTGCTGCGAAACAGGGAGCCGAAGACCGGGATGCTGCCTAGTATCGGCACCTTTTGCACGTTCTCGCGCAGGGTGTCCTCGATCAGGCCGCCCAGTACCAGGATATCGCCGTCTTCCACGATGACTGTCGTATCGATCGTGCGCTGGTTGGTCACGATGTCGACCGCGCCCTGCGACGAGGATGCAATGCTTGAGATCTCCTGGGAGATGTCGAGGATCAGGGCGCCGCCTTCGCTGATCTGCGGTGTGATCGTGAGTTGCACGCCGATCTGTTCCCGCTGGATGGTCTGGAACGGATTGACGACACCGCCACCTGCGCCGGTACCGGGAGTGGAGAACGAGCCCGTGAGAAAAGGCACTTCCTGCCCGATGTTGAGGCTCGCTTCCTCGTTGTCCGTTGTGACTATCGTCGGCGTGGAAATGATGTTCGTATCGGCATCGCCCTGCAGCGCGCGGAGAATTGCGGCAAAGCTTACACCGGAGTCGCTGATCCGGCCGATCCCGAACGTTGCGCCGGCACCGATCAGGTTCGTGGGGTCGACGTTGCCTTCGGAGCCGACCGCGGCTCCCAGTTGCACGACGCCGGGTCCACCGTCCGGGAAGTTGGTCACGCCGACCACGTTGTTGTCCTTGCTGCCGTCGATCGCCCAGGTGACACCGAGCTCGGCACTCCGGTCCGCCGTGATCTCCACGATGATTGCCTCGACCAGCACCTGCTGGCGGCGGATATCCAGCTTGTCGACGATGCTCATCAGCGAACGCATCACCTTGGGCTGCGCGTTGACTACGAGGGCGTTCGTCTGGAGATCCGCCCAGACGCTGACTTCGCCGACAGCCGGACCGCCACCGGCACCGGCACCGGCCGCCGCACCCTGCGCGGCGGCGGCCTGCATCCCGGCAAAATGTTCCTGCAGCTTTGGCGCGAGCTCCTCGGCGTTGGCGTAGCGCAGGTAACGTACCTGCGTCGAGCCACCGTCCTGGAGCGGCGTGTCGAGGTGCGCAATCAGCGCCCTGAGCCGCAGGCGCTCGGATTTCTCGCCGCCGATCAGGATGCTGTTGGTGCGCGCGTCGGCGACCATGCTGATCGTCACCGGCATCCCGTCGGCGCGCGGCGCCTGCGTCAGCGAGGTCAGCACCCGGACCACTTCGGTGGCAGAGGCGTGCTCGAGCCGCACGACCTCGACGTCGTTGTCCGAGGAGATGTCGATGCGCCGGATGATCTGGATGATGCGATTCACGTTCGCCGCACGGTCCGAAATGATCAGCATATTGGAACCCGGCGGCGAAGCCAGGTGGCCGTACTGCTGGATGAGCGGCCGAAGCACCGGCACGAGCTGTGCGGCGCCGACGTTCTGCACCTCGACGACGCGCGTCACGATATCCTCGCCGGACTCGACTTCGCCCAGCGAGGTCGGGTACTGCCGCACCGCTGCGTCCGGTATGATCTTGACGACGTTGCCGGCCTCCACGGCGACGTAGCCGTGCACCTCCAGCACCGAAAGAAACGCCTCATAGAACTGCTCGGGCGTCATCGGCGAGGACGACAGCATCGTCACCTTGGCATTCACCCGCGGATCCAGGATGAAGTTCTTGTTGGTAACGGCGCTGACTGCCTCGACGATCTGGCGGATGTCCGCTTCCCGGTAGTTGGGCGTAACGGTCGTGGCCTGCTGCGCGACGGCCGCCGACAGCGCAAGGCAAAGCGCGGCTGCCAACATTCCGAGGCTCACCGGGTGACAGCCTGTCGGGCGGATTTGCGATCGGTACATGGTGTTCTCTTTCGTGTTATTGCTCGTCGCCGAGAGTCAGCTGGCTGGTGCTCAACGTCAACACCTGCGGCTGGCCATTGCGTTCCACGGTAACCGTCACCTGCTCGGAATCCCCGAGGCTCTGGAAAATCTGCATCGCCTGCTGGGGATCGGTGAGGGAAGCACCATTCACGCTCTTGATCAAATCGCCCGGCCTCAGGCCCAGTGCGGCGAACTGCCGGCGGTCGCGCCCGGGATACACGCGATAGCCCTGCTGTTCACCGCCCACAAAGTACGGGGTAGGCCGGATAACGTCGGCGAGTTTCGTCACGTTCCGGCTGACCACCTGCTGGATGCTCGGGGTCGGGTCCGGGGCGGGAGACTCGCTGGCCGTGGGCACCCGGCGCCTTACGTTGGTCGGCCCGCCTTCCGGGAAGTCCTTGGGCAACCTGAGTGCCTCCAGGGCGCCGCCGGTGTTGAGGATTACCCGATCCGGGTACACGGCATGCAGCGTCGTGCCCGGAACCACGGTATCGCTGACCGCGTATACCTTCTCGTCCCGCCCCTGGGCCGCGATGATCGCGAGGGAGTCATTGCTGCCGTTCGCGGCGATGGTGCCCTTGAGCGACAGGTTCAGGCGCGTTTCGGCAAGGTCCTCGTGCAGTTCCTGCGGCGGGGGCGGAGCCGCGGCCGCCGCGGGATCTGCCTTGCCGAAGAGGTGGGCCGCGGCAATCGACTGCACGTCGACGGTGTCGGGGGATGTTGCGCTACCGGTGCCGGGGGGACGGGCCACCGGGTCGCCCACGGCAGCGGCGGGGACCAGCATCCAGGCAATGCGCGCGAGCTGCCAGGCAATCGCCACCACCAGCAACAGGGCCACCCACCGCGGCAGGAGCTCGTGCACGGCGGCCAGGGTGCGCTCCCGGTCCAGGCTCCTGAAATCCGACCATTTTGCTTGCGTTGTCATCGCGAGACCTGGCACCCGACGCAGCGGGCATCATACGGGTTCCCCGCCCGCACAAACAAGCCTGTATTGACAAAAAAGCTTTGTAGCCCAATCATCTATAAAACATTTTTAAGTTCAGCTTGCGGTTCTCCCCCGGCACTCATGGGTGGCGGGTTTTCCTGCCGCCGGGGCGGCGGGCGAGGGCTGGAGATGCGCCCCCCCGCCCCCATATATAATGATCTTGCCGGTGCCGTGCAGACTGTGACACCGGAATTTGAAATACTGCGATGCGTTGCTATTTTCTGAGTTATGTCTGATCGAGACCAGTCCGGGGCCCGAATTCACGATCGTGACGTGGCGATCGAGGAAGCACGCCCGAAGCTGAAACGTCCGCCGCTATATCGGGTCATACTACTGAACGACGACTATACGCCGATGGAATTCGTCGTCGAGGTACTTGAGACGGTTTTCGGGATGGAGCGTTCCCGGGCGACCCGGGTGATGCTCGAAGTGCACACGAAAGGTAAAGGTGTTTGCGGCGTGTACACCTACGAAATCGCCGAAACCAAGGTTGCACAAGTGACCAAAATCGCACAGCAGCAACAACATCCGTTGCTGTGTACCATGGAGGAGTCCTGAAGGCCCGGCACGTATTTTGGATGCAGTTGCGAAGCCCCAGGCGGGCTATCCGAAACGCGGGATTATGGACTGGAAAATGACTGGACCTGAGCGAAGCCCATGTTGAGCAGTGAACTCGAATTTTGCCTGAACGAAGCGTTCCAGAACGCGAGGGAGCGGCGTCATGAGTTCATGACGGTGGAGCACCTGCTGCTCGCGCTACTCGACATCCCGAAAGTTCACGAAATCCTGAAGGCCTGCAACTCGAATATCGCGCAGTTGCGGCGCCAGCTCACGGAATTCATTGACGAAGCGACCCCC
This sequence comes from uncultured Woeseiaceae bacterium, assembly GCA_964607425.1. Taxonomy (GTDB): domain Bacteria; phylum Pseudomonadota; class Gammaproteobacteria; order Steroidobacterales; family Woeseiaceae; genus IDS-8. Next base: position 1,350 of record CAZSKQ010000080.1, on the reverse strand, counting down.
TTGATGCCGCTGGAGGACGAAGGCGACGTGCAGCCGACGCTGGGATTCCAGCGCGTGCTGCAGCGGGCCGTATTCCACGTGCAGTCGAGCGGCAAGAAGGAAGTCACCGGCAGCAACGTCCTCGTGGCGATCTTCAGCGAAAAGCAGTCGCAGGCGGTGTACTTCCTCGGACTTCAGGACATCACGCGTCTCGACGTCGTCAACTACATTTCCCACGGCATGCCGCAACTCCGGGGCGAAGCCCCCGAAGACGACCAGGACGTTGCCGAAGACCGGGAGGCCGGGGAAGAATCGCGCGCGCTCGACCTGTACGCCACCAACCTGAACAAGCGCGCTATCGAGGGCAAGATCGACCCGCTGATCGGCCGCGACCTGGAAATCGAGCGCACCGTGCAGATTTTGTGCCGCCGGCGCAAGAACAACCCGTTGTACGTGGGTGATGCCGGGGTCGGCAAGACCGCGCTGGCTGAAGGCCTGGCGCGCCTGATCGTCGAGGAGCAGGTGCCCGAAGTGCTGCGCCAAAGCACGATCTATGCGCTCGACATGGGTACGCTGATCGCGGGCACGAAGTATCGCGGGGATTTCGAGAAACGCCTGAAAGCGGTGATTGCCGAAATCCGCGAAGACCCGGGTGCGATCCTGTTCATTGACGAGATCCACACCGTCATCGGCGCCGGTGCGGCGTCAGGCGGCGTCATGGATGCTTCCAACCTGATCAAGCCGGTGCTGGCGAACGGCGAGATTCGTTGCATCGGCTCGACCACGTACTCCGAATACCGGGGCGTCTTCGAGAAGGATCACGCGCTCGCGCGGCGCTTCCAGAAGATCGATGTCCCCGAGCCGAGCCTCGAGGAGACGGTCGCCATCCTGCGCGGCTTGCAGACGCGCTTTGAAGAGCACCACGGTGTCACTTACGAGCCCGAGGCTATCCAGGCTGCTGCCGAGCTCGCCGCCAAGCACATCAACGACCGGCGCCTGCCGGATAAAGCCATCGACGTCATCGACGAAGCGGGCGCCAACCTGCGCCTGCAGCCGGTGAGCGAACGACAGGATCGGGTGACGGTCACCATCGTCGAAAACATCGTGGCCAAGATGGCGCGCATTCCGCCGAAGAGCGTGTCGGCCTCCGACAGGGACGTGCTGCGCACGCTGGAGCGCGATCTCAAGCTGACGATCTTCGGCCAGGATCGCGCGATCGAAGCGCTTGCCTCGGCTATCAAGATGGCACGTTCCGGGTTGACGGAAGACACGAAACCGATCGGCTCGTTCCTGTTTGCCGGCCCGACCGGCGTCGGCAAGACCGAGGTCACGCGGCAGCTCGCCCTGGTCATGGGTGTCGAGCTGATCCGC
>CAZSKQ010000079.1:0-15947 GCA_964607425.1 uncultured Woeseiaceae bacterium | reverse complement strand
GTACCGCGCCATTGGAGACTCGGCCGCGGAGAAAAGGTAACGTTGCCGTATGAAAACGCAACGACGCGAACTCGGCAGGTCCGGCATCGCCATCACGCCTCTGGTTTTGGGCGGCAATGTTTTCGGCTGGACGGCCGACCGCAGCCGGTCATTCGAACTGCTGGATCATTTCATCGCCAGCGGCTTCAATGCCGTGGATACGGCGGATTCCTATTCGGCGTGGGTGCCGGGCAACGTGGGCGGCGATTCGGAGAGCATAATCGGCGCGTGGCTCGCCCGGCGCAAGCGCCGCGACGACATTGTGCTGATGACCAAGGTCGGCATGTGGGAGAAGCACAAGGGCCTCGCAGCCGGCAATATCCAGGCCGCGCTGGAGGGATCGCTCAAGCGCCTGAAAACCGATTACGTCGACGTCTACTTCGCGCATATCGACGATGAGGACGTGCCGTTCGAGGAAACGCTGGGCGCATTCTCCCGCTTGATCGACGCGGGCAAGGTCCGTGCAATCGGCGCTTCGAACTACAAGGCGGACCGTTTGCGCAAGGCCCTCGCCGTATCGGCAGCCGAGGGCCTGCCGCGCTACGAGGTCGTGCAGCCGGCCTATAATCTTTATGACCGTCGGGAGTTCGAGGAGTCGCTCCTGCCCGTCATCCAGCGCGAAAACCTGGGTGCGGTGGGCTACTTCTCGCTGGCCGCCGGCTTTTTGACCGGCAAGTACAACTCGACGGCAGACCTGGGAGAAAGCAGCCGGCGGCGCTCGCTCGAACGCTATTTCGACGAACGCGGCGAACGCATCCTCACGGCGCTCCGGGGAGCTTCCAGGGAGCTGCAGGTGCCGCCGGTGCAAGTAGCGCTGGCCTGGCTTTTGTCCCGTCCCGGGCTGACTGCCCCGATCGCGAGCGCTACCAGCCGCGCACAGCTCGATGAGATCCTGGCAGCGGCAGGCTTCGAGCTGCCTCGCGATATACGCGACCGACTCGATGCCGCCAGTTCGTAGTGGCACCTGCCCCAGGCAATCTTTCGGCTGGTCGCCTGGCTCATGTCAAAGTATTGTTCGTACGGGTGCCTGATCTTCGATTATGAGTAACGGGATAATACGGCCGCGGCTCTGCCGGGCGCTGCTGGCGTTTGTGCTCATTTCGCCGGCGGCAAAGGCCGAGGAGGGCTGGCAATTCGGCGGCGATGTTCGCGGCGGCTACTTCAGCCTTGAGCACACGGCCCGTGACGGCAGCGAGAGCGATACGGACGAGCTAAAGCTGCGGCTGCGGCTCGCGGCGGATCGCGAGCTCACCGATGCGCTTTCGTTTCGTGCGCGCCTCGCCGGCACCTGGTCCACGGAGCAGGACGGCTCCAGCTTTTACCTGCGGGGTTATCCTTCGCGTCCCGGCGGGGGCCTTGCCGCCGGCGATGCTACCCTTGACGAGTTGTACGTTCACTACGCGCCGGCCGGCGCGGGCTGGACGTTGCGCGTGGGGCGCATGCAGACCAAGTTTGAACTGCCCGCGGTGGCCGCCAAGGGCCTGGACCGAAATGACAGCCCCAACGTCGACGTTACGTGGACGGACGGCTTGCACCTGACGCAATCAACCTGGCTGGACGGCTGGAAGGCGCATCTCATTCTCCAGCACAACGATGACAAAGGTGCCAGTGTCACAGCTCGCGCTCCACTCGATTTTTCCGCTTCCGGCAGCCGGTTCAGCCTGTTTACCGGCCTCGAGGCAACGCAGGATCTCGGTCCCCTGGTCCAGCGTGTCATCGGGTTTACGTACATGCCCGACTCACTGGCGCCGGTCGGCACCGGGCAGCCCGTGCGCGAAGACTACACCGCACTGGACGCCAAGCTTGCCGCCGCCTGGCCGGTGGGAGTTTCCGGACGGAAGCTGGTCGCCGGCGTTGAGGCGGCCTATGCCTTCAACACGCCTTCCGGGGCCGCGGTCGGCACAGGCGAAGCAGGTGACAGTGATGGTTTAGCCTGGCAGGTCGCCGCCAGCATTTACGACATACGGCCAGGCCACAATCTCGGCCTTGTCATCGGCGAAGCCGGTGCCGGCTGGCTGCTGTCGCCGGACTTTCGTAACAACGATCGACTGCATGAAATCCGTTATCAATGGAAATTCACCAGTGAGTGGTCCATGGAGGCACGTTACCGTATTCGAGAGGAACTGCGCGTGCCGGCCATTGCGGAGGATACGAGAGAGGATCGCGATATCTATATCCGTCTTACCGGAAAATTCTGACGGTGAACGATAGCCACGGGAACGGGGCCGCCGGCTCGCAGGTTCCCTCCTTCACGCACCGCGAAATCATCGCGGTGTTTACCGGCATTTTCCTGGCGATGCTGATGGCGGCGCTGGACCAGACCATCATCGCGACGGCATTGCCGGTCATCGCTTCCGATCTCGGCGGGTTCGCGCATCTCTCCTGGGTGGTCAGCGCCTATCTCCTGAGCTCGACGGCAACGACATTGCTCTATGGCAAGTTGAGTGACCTGCACGGGCGGCGGCGATTGCTCGAGATCGGCATCGTCCTTTTCATCGTAGGGTCGGCGCTCTGCGCCGCGGCCGGAACGTTCTGGCAGCTCGTGGCCGCCCGTGCCGTGCAGGGAGCCGGCGGTGGCGGCTTGATGGCGCTCTCCATGACCATTATCGGCGACATGGTGGCGCCGCGCGAGCGCGGCCGGTACCAGGGCTACATCGCTGCCATCTTCGCAACGGCCAGCGTCGCCGGTCCGGTGTTGGGCGGCTATATTACCGAATACCTGTCGTGGCACTGGATCTTCCTGATCAACCTGCCGCTGGGCGCCATCGCGCTCCTGCTTGCCCATCGGGCATTAGGGCGGTTACCAGGGAAGCGTGGCGGCGGCAGTGTCGACTACCTGGGAGCGGTCCTGATGGTTGCGGGCGTGGTTTGCCTGCTGCTCTTTGTCACCGGGGGCGGCAACGTGTTTCCGTGGTTCTCCGGCCTGGCTCTCGGCCTGGCGCTGGCCTCGATCGTGTTGCTCGGCCTCTTCGTCTTGCGCGAGCGCAGCGCGCCGGAGGCATTGTTGCCGGCAGCACTGTTCAGATCCCCGGTGATTACGGTCGGTTTCGGCATGATCGGCGTCACCGCCATGGTATTGATCGGGATCACCGTCTTCCTGCCTCTTTACCTGCAGGTCGTGGCCGGCGCCTCGGTGTCTTCATCGGGCCTTCTCCTGCTGCCGCTCGTCGGCGGGGTGAGCGCGGGCTCCGTCATCGGCGGGCGTCTCGTGAGTCATACCGGACGCTACAAGATCTTTCCCATACTCGGCCTGGCAACCGCAGCGGCCGCCCTGGCACTGCTCGGTGCGTTTGTCGGGAAGGTCGGGTACTTCGGCGATGCAATGATCCTTGTCCTCCTGGGAATTGGCCTCGGCCATGTCATGCCGGTCATCACGGTCGCCGTGCAGAATGCGGCAGGAACCGCGGACCTTGGCGCCGCCACCTCGGCGCTGAGCTTCTTCCGCTCGCTCGGCGGCGCGGTGGGCGTGGCTATCTTCGGTGCCGTACTCACGGCGCGGAGTACCGACCTGATGGGCGGAGCAGACGGAGACGTGGAAATTGAGGCTTTGCTCGAACAGGGAGTGACGGTGCTCGACGGACTTTCGCCGGTGCTGTACCAGGCCGTGACGGCGGCCTTTGCGACGGCCTTCATGGACATCTTCTTCCTGGCCACGGGCATCACGCTGGTGGCGTTCGCGCTGAGCTGGTTCCTGAAGGAACTACCGCTGCGATCCAACCGGGTTTCCAGCCGGGATGTCCCTTTATGAGACGCTTCAAGAGTCCCGTTCCAACCATCATCGCAATGAGCTTCATGGCTGTCGTCCTGGCGTCGCCGGCATCGGCACAGGACCGGGGTTCATCGCTGGATCCCGACCGGGTCGAGTTCGTCCTGGGGAGTTTCCAGTTCACGTTGCTCCATGAACTCGCGCACGTGGCGATCGGGGAGCTGGAAGTGCCGGTACTGGGTCCGGAGGAGTTTGCCGCCGATTACCTCGCCGCCCTGGTGCTCATCCAGCCGGTACAACCGTCGGCATTCGACGCGGAAGAGCGCCGCGGTTTCGCGGTTACCGCCGCTGATGCTTTCCTCGTCATGTGGCAACTCGCGGAATCCCATGGGGTGTCGCCGCCTTACTGGGACCTTCACGGCCTTTCCATCCAGCGCTTCTACACCATTGCCTGCCTGGTGTACGGAAGCGATCCGGAGCGGTTCGAATCGGTCCCGGAGCTTGCGCAAATGCCGGCCCTCCGGTCGGCGGGTTGCGAGGCGGAATATGCACGCGCACGCAAAGCGCTGGAATGGCTGGTCAGTTTCGCGGAGCAGGGCGCCCCGGAACGGCCGGACGGGTCCATGTCAGTGCGCTATGAACCGCCACACAGCCGCGTCAGCGCCGATATGACGAATGAAATACGCGCTATCCGCCTGGTGGAACGGACGTTGCGCGGCTTCGACAAGGCGGTGCCGCTGGAAGAGGACGCCGTAGTCGTTCTGCGCTCCTGCGGTATTCCGGAAGCGGCCTGGAATGCAGGCACGCGGGAACTGGTTCTATGTTACGAATTGCTGGACATGTATTACCTGCTAAGTGCTGAACGGCACGAGGAGGCGATCGAGAGGCTCCGGCAGGAGGACAGGAAATAACACCGCCCCCGCGGGGCGAGAGTCGTTCCCCGCAATGCCAGTGCCGGGCGCGAACCTTCGATCAGGCGATTTCGATCACGGCTCAGGGGTCACGCGCCAGATGGTGTTGGAAAGGTCATCCGCGACGATCAGGGCACCGCGCGGATCCACCGTCACTCCGACCGGCCGGCCGCGGGTCAGGCCATCGTCTCCGCGGAAGCCGGTAACGAAGTCGATCGGCGGACCGGCGGGGCGCCCGTTGCGGAATGGTACGAAGATCACCTTGTAGCCCACCGGCACCGCGCGATTCCAGCTCCCATGCTCACCGACGAACGCTCCTTGCGCGAATTCCGGACCGATCGCGGGGGTGGAGAAGTCAAGGCCGAGCGCGGCCACGTGCGATCCCAGGCTGTAATCCGGAACGATAGCGGCAGCGACCTTCTCCGGATCCTGCGGCCGGACGCGATCGTCCACGTGCTGGCCCCAATAGCTGTAGGGCCAGCCGTAGAACCCGCCCTCCCGGACCGAGGTCAGGTAGTCGGGCACGAGGTTCGGGCCGATCTCGTCGCGCTCGTTCACCACCGCCCAGAGCTGCCCCGTTCCCGGCTGGATGGCAAGTGCCGTGGGATTGCGCAATCCGGTGGCGTACTGCCGGTGCGCTCCCGTCCGGGCATCTATCTCCCACACCATTGCTCTGCCGACTTCCGCCGTCATCCCGCGTTCCGTGATGTTGCTGTTGGAGCCGATGCCCACGTACAGGAGACGCCCGTCCGGGCTTGCGGCCAGTGCCTTTGTCCAGTGATGGTTGATCGCCGACGGCAGGTCCGTCACCTTGACGGGAGGACCGTCGGCCCGGGTCTGGCCCTCGCGGTAATCGAACCGCACCAGTGCATCCTGGTTGGCGACGTACAGAGTGCTGTCTACCAGGGCGAGGCCGTAGGGCGCGTTCAGGTCGTCGGCGAAGACAGTCTGTTGCTCATACGTGCCGTCACCGTTGCTGTCACGGAGTAACGTCAATCGGTCCCCGCTCTCGACAGGCGTCGTACCCTGGGCCTTGATGCGGCCGGCAATTACGTCTTTCGGCTTCAACGCCGGAGCGTTGCCGCCCCTGCCTTCGGCCACCAGGATGTCGCCATTCGGCAGGACCAGGGTCTGCCGGGGAATTTTCAGGCCCGTGGCGATAGCGCTGATCGTGTAGCCTTCCGGCACCGTCGGCTGCCGGTCTCCCCATGCTGCGGGCTCCGCCACCGCCATGTCCGGCAGCAGGCCGCGGCGCGGTTCCGGGAGTGCGGGATCGGGACCGAGGTGCGCCGCGTCCAGCTCTTCGCCGTCACCGCCGCAGGCGCTCAGCAGTACCGCGAGGGCAGCGGCGGCCAGTATGCCCGAACGGTTCATGCCGCACCTCCGGTGCGCAGGCCGGAGAAGCCCACCCAGGTTGCGGCGCAGGCGAGCACGAAGACGAAGATTGAAAGCACGAGCCCCGCGGGCATGGTTGCCCAGGCATCTTTGCCATGGACGAGGGCGTTGATAAACCCCAGCACCCAGGTCGCGAGGATCAGGAGGACATAAGCAAGGAACCGCGGGTCGCGGCGATCGACGCGAACCAGGTCGATCACGGCCCACAGCAACGCGATGGCGCCGAACGCGAGGCCGCCGACAATCAACCACGAAGCGAAATTGGTCCACTGTATTTCGTAGCTCGACCAGTAGGTGAGATCGCTGAGCAGGGCGCCCAAAAACAACGGAACCGTCCCGGCCAGCAGGACGGCATGAAGCGGATGCAGCCAATAAGGCGCCTGTAAGTGTATTCGCTCGGCGGTGGCAGACACGGCGGTTCCTCTCGTTGGAGCGAGGCTTGACTGCAAGCCCCGGTTTTTAATCACAAGTGTAGTAGCTGACCCGCACTCTCGCCTGCGAGAGGCGGAGAATGCGATTGTCGCTTCGCGGGACGGGCAGGGCTGCAGGGCGGCGGCCGCCTCACGCGCAGTGGGACTGCTGTTGGCGGCGCCGCCCGCTGCGATCGCCGCCCTGGGCGCGGAGCCGCGACCAGTCACGGACCCACTGCAGAAAATCGCCGGCCGCCTGTGGGCGGCTGATCAGGAAGCCTTGTGCGAACTCACAGGATAGGGAACCCAGCAGATCCAGCGTCCGCTCGTCCTCTACGCCTTCGGCAACGACCGCGAGCCCGAACTGGTGCGCCAGCTCCACGGAGGCGCGGACAATCGCCTCGTCCCGTTCGCTTTCGAGGTTCATGACGAATGACTTGTCGATCTTCAGCTCGTCGAGCGGCAGCCGCTTGAGCTGGGCCAGCGACGATTGCCCCGTGCCGAAATCGTCGATCGCAACGCGGAAGCCGAGTTCCCGCATGCAGCTCACGACCGACAGGGACATGTCTATCTTGTGCATGATGGCGCTTTCGGTGACCTCCAGCGTGACGTTGCTCGTCTTGAGCCCGTTGCGCCTGGTAACGTCGAGAAGGAAATGCGGCAGGTAGGCGTCGGTCAGGTCGTCGACGGAGATATTCACCGCAATGGAGAGCTCGAGCCCCGCGGCGTGCCATCCGGCGCAATGCGCGATCGAGCTCTCGAGCGCCCAGCGCGTCAGGTGCGGTATGCCCCCCGATTGTTCGATCGCATCGATGAACGAGGCAGGCATCAGCAGGCCATGCTCGGGATGCCGCCAGCGCACCAGCGCCTCCGCCCCGATTACGCTGCGTGTCCTGCAATCGATCTTCGGCTGGAAGCAGAGTTCGAGCTCACGGTTCCTCAGCGCCTGCGGGAAATCACCGACGATCCTGATCTGCTCGAGTGCGCGGTTTTCCTGGTCGGTGCTGTAGACGACGACCGGTTCGTTCTGGAGTTGCGCTTCGTTCCTCGCAACTGACGCAAAGCGGAGCAATTCACGGGCGTTTCGGCTGTGCCCCGGGCACGCCGCAATGCCCGCCGTGGCCTGCAGGGATATATTGGCGCCGGAGATCGGCATCCCCGCACGCAGGAGATCGGCGAGCCGCGCAACGTGGTCGATGGTCTGCTCTACGTCGTAGCCGGGCAGCACCAATACGAATTCATGGTCTCCCAGGTGCCCGAGTAGCTGGCCCTCGCGCAGGTGATTGCGAAGCAGGCCCGCGACGAACTTGATTATTTCGTCGCCCGCTCCACGGCCAAGCGTTGAGATCATCCGATCAAACCGGTCCGGTGCAAGGCTGACGACGGTTAGTGCTTTCCAGGCGTGCAGCCCATCGCGCAGGTAATCGGTAATCAGCCCCCGGTTCGGCAATCCCGTCAGGCCGTCATAATGGGCGATACGGTATATGGCCCGTTCACGATCCGCGATGGCTTCCTGCATGGCGTTGAAGCCCGCTGCGAGATCGCCCAGTTCATCGCTCGAACGGACGTTGACGGCTTCGGTATAGACGCCTTCCTGCATCCTTCGCGCCGCCCTGGCCATCGTTTGCACGGGGCGGGTCACCTTGTTCGCAAGCCAGAACGCGCTGCTCACCGCAAAGAGCAGCGAGACGCCCGTGATGGCGAAGAGAATCTCGCGAATGCGGTGGAACGAAGCCATGGCCTCGACCAGCGGCAGTTGCAAGGCGATGTAGACGTCGCGCGATTCCGGCAGGAACTGCCGCAGTTCCGTCAGGTATTCGCCGCCATTTGCGGCGGTGGCGGCGGTTGGCAGCGCTGACCGCGGCGGCAGCCTGTCGCTGGCGCGTGCGGCCGCATCGCGGGGAAGGGTCGACACGAGGATTCTCGCCCCGCCGCTCTCGTAGTTCAGGAAAGTAGTTTGCAGTCCCGTCAGCCTCTGGATGTATTCCGCCAGCTCGCGGTCGATGGGGAAGGCCAGCATGACGCTGGCAATCGTCGTCGGCGCCCGCAGCGGTACGGTGATAGTCTCGAACGGCACGTCATCGAGGAACGTTACGGCATGCTTGACGATGCCGTCGTGAGACGCCTGCGCGTATTGCGGGAAATCCACGCCGGCGGAGGGCCAGGACCGATCCGACGAGCTCGCGATGACATTGCCGTCGAGATCGAGAAGAAGCGCGCCCCGGGCACCGGCGCGTGCGGCATGGTTGACCAGGGCAGAGCGAATCGTTGCCTTGTCGCCGCTGGCCACGGCTTGTTTGAACCCGAAGTCCGACACTAGAACGCCGGCCGTTGTGCGGAGCTGTGCCGCCCGGTTATGGATGAACTCCTCGAAAACAATCCCGGCGAGATCGACGGACTGCCGCGCCCTCGCGTCGGCGTCGCGCTTGATCGCGTGCAACACCGGGAAGAGCGTCAGGAGCTGGATGGCCATGACCAGCGCGACCGCGAGCAGCAAAACTTTCTGCCGGAAGTTGAAACGCTGCATCGGGTGTTCCCCCGCGACGTTTAAGCACCTGATATTACGTGGGTCTTTGCCCTTGTTGTGTGCACTCGGTCACGGATGGGGGCGGCTCGCCTGCCTAGAATCGCTCGTCCGTGATCATTTTTCTGGACGCATACGCGGGTCGACACCGATGCGGCATTGGCAGACGACAGGGTCACCGACGTGCCGGGCAGCCGCCTGCGTCGCCGCCATCGCCTTAAGCTTCCCCGCTCACGCCGCGCCGCTCACCGTCGAAGTCGTCGATCGCGAAGGGGCCGCGGTACCGGACGTTGCCGTCTACGCCGTGCCGGACAAGCCCGCGCCTGGCGTGGGTACGGAACCGCCGCACGCGGTCATGGACCAGGTCGATTTCGAATTCGTGCCGCACATTCTCGTCGTGCAATCCGGCACCGTCGTCGAGTTCCCGAACAGCGACAACGTCAATCATCACGTTTATTCATTTTCTCCGGCGAAATCGTTCGAGCTGCCGCTCTACAAGGGCAGTGTTTATCCGCCGCTGGTCTTCGATGAACCCGGTATCGTCACGCTCGGCTGCAACATCCACGACAACATGCTGGGGTATATCCTTACGCTGGATACGCCGTGGTTCGCGAAAACCGATGCCGGCGGCAGGGCAACTCTTTCAATGCTGCCCGCAGGGCACTACACGGTCCGGGTATGGACACCCCGGATCGGCAAGGACGGGCTGCCGGCCGGCCAGGCGATCGCGATGGGCGCCGCCGGCGGCGCCGTGCTGACGTTTCGTTTCGAGGAGAAGCTCTACCCCCCGCATAGCCAAAACGGCAACCTGACATGGTCCGAATACTGATCGCCGCGCTGTCGATCGGTTGCAGTGCCATGGCGACCGCGGAGACCGGCGGTCGGCACCAATGGACACTCGAGCTTGCGCTCGGCCTGTCGTCGAGCTCAACAGATTTCGAATCCTTCATCGATGGCCGTTTTGGCAAGCTGCGTTCCGCCGACAGTATCGGCTTCGGCGCGACCCGCCTGTTTGCGGAGTACCGAGGCAGGCTGGCGCCGACGCTGGACGCGCGGGTGGTGGCCGATTACCTGGATGACGCATCCCCGGGCATCGACCTGACAGAGGCGTATCTCGAATGGCGTCCGATCCCGCGTTCGCCGCTCAGGCAACGATGGCGATTGGGTGCCTTCTATCCGCCGCTGTCGCTCGAAAACGGCGAGCGGGGCTGGCGGAGCCCGTACACCCTCTCTTTCTCCGCCATCAACAGCTGGCTTGGCGAGGAAATACGGCCGGTCGGGCTCGAGTGGTCCGTTCGGCGGCCGCTCGGGCCGAGCGGTTCGCCGCATGACGTCGGCGCCTTCGCGGCCGTGTTCTATGGCAACGATCCGGCCGGCACGCTCCTGTTCTGGCGCGGCTTTGCGATCCACGATCGCCAGAGCCGGCTGGGCGACGAGCTGTCCCTCGCGCCGGATCCGGTTTTTGACGAGCGTGGCGTCATTGTCGACCACCGCGAGCAATCGTTCAGCCCTTTCGCCGAGATCGACGGAGATCCGGGCTATTACGGCGGCATCGAATGGCGCTATGCGCGCCGGGCGCTGCTCAAGCTCGCCCTCTACGACAACCGTGCGGATCCGTTTGCCCTTGCTGACGGGCAATGGGGTTGGAATACCCGCTTCTCGGTGCTGGCAGCCCAGTTGGAGCTGACCGACACCCTCGGGTTGGTCACGCAGTGGATGTCCGGCGACACTCGCTGGCTCATTGCGACGACGCCATTCGGGATGACACGGGCCACGGAGCTCGTCCACGACGAGTTCGAGGCAAAATTCGCCCTGCTGACCAGGAGCGTTGGCGACCGCCACCGTGTGACACTGCGCTATGACGATTTCGATTACGCACGCAGCAGCGGGGAGGCCTTCGATGCCGGGCACGCCTGGACGATCGGCTACCGTTACGACACGCAGGGCAGGGTTACGCTGTCGTTCGAGGGCCTCCTGATCGATTCCGAGCGCGATCTCTGGACGGATTTCTACGCGGCGCCGCACGGGATGATCGAGCGGCAGCTCCGGTTCGAAGTGTCGGTCCGCCTGAGTCCCTGACACCCCTTCGTTCGCTGATCGATCGGCACGCGCCGTTCAGGGCCTGCATTGGCTTACCGGCGCCCGGCACCGCTTTCCGCAAGCATTTTCGCGCCAATCGGGGCGGGTGGAACCGGCTCCTGCAACTCCCCACAGTTGTTGAAATCGTACCAAATTGGCGGCAAGAAGTGCTATCGTTGCCTTTGGTCGATAAAAAAATCCCTGGCGGGGGAGTCGAATCAATGTCCGACCATTCCTACAGATCCGCCGTGGCGGTCCGCAGCCGGGACATGATCACCGGCGCTTCCAAAGCCCTGCGTTCGTTCGAGCAATACCAGGGACTGGCGACCGAAGGCTATCTGAGCCTGCTCGGGCGCGTCTTTCATGCCTGCCCCAAACGGGAAACGCATGCGAGCTACGGTATGGGGAAGTACAAACCAGCGGATACCGACCGCTACTCGCGCCCGGTGCTGCACTTCGGCTCATACAATTACGCTGGGCTGAACGGCCATCCGCGGATTGTTGCGGCGGCTGAAGCGGCGCTTCATAAATACGGTACTACGACCAGCGGCGTGCGTTTGTTCAACGGGACCAGCGAGCTGCACCTGGAATTGGAGCAACGTCTCGCCGAATTCCTCGGCTTCGAGGACTGCATTACCTTCAGCAGCGGTTATGCCGCCAATGTGTCAACGCTTTCGCTGCTCTGCGGTCCTGGCGACGCTGTGTTGTCGGACATGTTCAACCATCGATCGATTACCGATGGACTCAAGCTTTCCGGCGCCGAGGTCTACACGTTCAAGCATAAGGATCTGCGCCACCTGGAGGCCAAGCTACGTCGCATAGGCGTCGCTCGCCGCAAGTTTATTGTTACCGATGGTGTCTTCAGCATGGATGGCGACATCGCCGATGTTCCGGGGCTGGTCGATCTCGCCGATCGCTACCGCTCATTCCTGGTCCTCGACGATGCGCACGCCACCGGTGCAATTGGCCCTAACGGTCGCGGTACAGCGGCACATTTTGGACTTCAGCGTGAAATCGACCTGGTAACGGGCAGCCTGAGCAAGGGGCTGCCAGGCATCGGCGGGTTTGCCGCAGGCACTCGCCGAACGATACAGGCCATGCGTCTCGGCGCACATGCATATGTGTTCTCCGCGTCGCTTCCGCCGGCGATCACCGCAGCGGTTTCCGAAGGTATCGGGATTCTGGCTGAACAGCCGGCAATTCAGCAGCGCCTGCGCCAGAACGAGACGGCGTTGCGCGCTGGCATCGCCTCCCTGGGACTGGACTGCATGGGAAGCGAAACACCGATCATACCTGTCTTGATGCCGAGTACCGCAGCCACGCTGCGAATGACGCAGGACTTGTTTGAACAGGGAATCTACATTAACCCGGTGGGTTATCCGGCCGTAAGTCCGAATCGGCCCCGTTTGCGGCTAAACGCCAGTGCCGACCTTCGCAATGAAGATATCGACCGCTGTTTAGCGGCGCTGGATGTGGCAAAGACCCGCGTTCTTGATACAGGACCTGCTGTTGCCTTCTCGGGATAACTTCCGCAGGGCTTGCTGCCAGGGCGCTATTGACTCTTTGTAGCGTTATCCGATGGATGGAAAAGCCTTCGTCCTCTACGTCCTTCCGGTCTTTGCGGTGCCTATGCTGATCGATTTTGCTATCCATCTTTCGCGCAAGCGCAATCCAAACTACCGTATCAACGATCTGTTACTCAACTTCTCACTTAGCATTCTCAGCGTGCTCGGGAGCCTGGCGTTCGCGGGAATCGGTCTTACGGTTTACTCCGCGTTGTACCACGAGCTGGCTCCTGTGCGGCTGGATTCGGCCGCACCGGGCACCTGGCTCCTGGCATTCGTTGTTTACGACTTCCTGTACTACTGGCTGCACCGAGCCCACCACCGTATCGGCGTGCTATGGGCGGTGCACGAAGTCCATCATTCCGGCGAAGACATGAACTATGGGCTCGCGATTCGTCAGCCGATACTCGGCGAACTGACCACGTGGCCGTTTTATGTCCCACTGGCCCTGTTCGGAATTGAGCTCGAGGTATTTCTTGGCGTCACCCTGGTGCAGCTACTCTATCAGTACAGCCTGCACAACAGTTACGTTCCACCCCTGGGAGTGCTGGAGAAGTGGTTTCAGACCCCTGCGCTGCATCGGGTGCACCACGCAAGCAATTCGCAATACCTCGACAGGAACTACGGCAACATTCTCGCGATCTGGGATCGGCTATTCGGAACCTACCAGGCGGAGCAGCCCGATCATCCGCCTCGATATGGACTTACGACTACTATTCATTCCTGGAACCCATGGGCGTTCAATGCGCATTTTTTCAGGCGTTTATTGGTCAAGAGGAGATCTTGCGAAGGCTGGGCAGAACAACTCCGATGCTGGTTCGCCCCTCCGGAGTGGGAGCCGCGGTTTCGATCGAGAGCGGCCACTTGCGGCAGTTCAGATAGGCAGAAGTATGACGTTCGCCTGACGACCGCGGCGACGGCGTATTGCCTGGTCCGGTTCATGGGAGTCCTTTCCCTCTTCATCGCGCTGCTCTGGTATTCGGACAAGGGGTTCACCGCGCTGGGCATCCTGGCACTATCGTTGCTGCTGGCCGGTACCTATGAGTTAGGCAAGCTGCTGGAAGGCAACAAGAGGGCGTGGTCGGAGCAATCGACTGTCCTGACCATGTTACTTCTTGTCGCGATCGTCAGCGGTATTGCATCCGGCCGGTTCGTGGTGACCTGGACAGCAGTGGGTTTCGTCGCACTCAGTGCCGCCATCTTGCTCGCGGTCCGCGGCCGAGGCATTCAGCCGTCCCGGTTCGCAGCATCTTCCTGACCGGCAGGTAAGGCGGAGTGCGGCATGACAAGGACATGGCCAGGTATACCGTGCCAGCGGTCCAATGGTCATGGGTGGACAGTATCGATGAAATTCTGCCGGGCGATTGGGATCGCTGCTTCGCCGGAGGCGGGGTGCTGCAATCCTACGCCTTGCAACAAGCCACTGAACACGCGGGGATCGAAAGTACTCGCTATCATTACTTGATCGGTCGATTCAACGGGCGCGTCGAGGCTCTGCTTCCGTGCTTCGAGTTTCGCATTTCCCTGACTGTAATCGCTCCCTCGGTTGTCCAAAAGGCGGTTTCGTTCGTTCGCAAAGGCTTCAGGAATTTCCTCTATCTACACGCTTTCATCGCGGGAACGCCGATCGCGATCTGCAGGGACTTGTTCGGCTTGCGCGGAGGAGCGTACCAGCTGCTCGGCCGGGCGGGAGAGTTGATTGTCGAGCGAGCCAGGGGGTGCGACGCAGGCATGGTAATTCTCAAGGAGATTACCGCTCCTTTGCTCAAAGAGGCCGCTCCCCACCTGCCGGATCAATTCACTATCGTGGAAAGCCCGGCGACCACATATCTCTGCCTCGGTACCGGGGAGCAGTCGGACTACCGGTCCTCCCTGCGATACAAATACAGGTCGGTAATGAAGGCCCGCGTACGCAGGTTCCAACAATCCGGGATGCGCTGGGAGAAGGTCGACAACTTCGAACCCTACGCCGAAGAGCTGCACGCATTGTATCTGCAAGTGCTGAAGCGATCGAAAATCCGATTTGAGTCGCTGACCGTCGACTTCTTTCGACGAGTGAGCCTTTGTATGAAGGGTTCTGTGTTTGCCATGCTTTGCTTCAAGGGCGATCAAGTGGTTGCTTTTGAGCTGTTCATGCATGATCGCAAGGCTCTATATCCACTTTATCTTGGCCTCGACTATGCCTGCCGCGACGAAGGCTCGCTGTATTTCAGCTGCATCTACAAGATCATCGAACTGGCGGAAGAACGGAACCTGGAATACGTTGAGCTCGGCCAAACCAGCTATGCGACCAAGGCGGGCCTTGGGGCCGTTGTTTCCCCCCTTTACCTTGCTGTTTCTCACAACAACCCGCTCGTGTGCTGGCTGCTGCAAAAATTCCAATCCGTGCTTTTCCCGGCCACTCCCGTCCCACGGTGTCAACGGACATTCAGGGATATCGACGCAGTGTCGGCGAGGTTGTCGGAGTTGGGTGTGCCATTCGTACTGGGGGAACGTAGCCATGATTGAGGAGTTCCCATTCGGCGGGCATACGGTCCGGTGCAGCGGCAGGATCGACGAAGATTTCGCGGCGGTGTGGGATGCCCGGGTCGCCGATGGCCATCCATACAAAAGCACGTCTTTTTTGCGGTTGTTGGAGTCATGCTTTTCGGAGCGGGAAGCGGTCTACCTGACGGTTTTCAAAGGCGGCGTCACGGTCGGCGTCAGCCTGCTCAGCTTCGAGCATCTCGATTTGTCATTAGGGCTTCGGGCCTCGATGTTGAGGGCAGTGTCGTTTGTCCGTCGTATTTGGAAGCGGGCGCTGACCGTCCCGACCGTCATGGTGGGTACTTACGAGACAGCCCGAAGGCATTGGTGGTATGACTCGAGTTCGATCGATGCTGATCAGTTTGCGGACATGCTGCTGGCCGCGGTCGAGCGCCGGTTCCGGTCAGGATGGCTGCTGGTTATCCGCGATTTTGTGGGCAGCAGCGATGGCGAATTGCGCATGGCCCTGCTGCAGCGCGGGTTTGCCGCCATCGACAATCACCCTATGGCACTGGTTCATCTGGATGGCTTGACCGCGGCAGAACATTATGAACGATTGCGGGCAAAATCCCGCCATACACTGCGAAAACTCAAAGACCCGCCGGCGGACCAGCTCCAGATCACCGTTCATGACCATTTCGACGGCATTCTGGATGCCTGCTATGCGCTCTACCTGAACGTGCACAATAAAGCGGAAGACTTCAAACGGCCGGCCTTGCCCCGCGCGTTCTTCGAGCGGGTTGGAAAGCTGCCGGAAACCCGTGTTTCCGTGCTGCGGGTTCCGTCGGGAAA
>CAZSKQ010000078.1:0-16035 GCA_964607425.1 uncultured Woeseiaceae bacterium | reverse complement strand
GCTTCCTGCGCTCGGCCGACAGCTCCTATCTTGCCGGTCCGGACGACATCTATGTCAGTCCGAGCCAGATCCGGCGCTTCAACCTGCGCACCGGCGACACGGTTTCCGGGCTCATTCGTCCGCCGAAGGACGGTGAGCGCTATTTTGCGCTGCTCAAGGTTGGCGAGATCAACCACGACGCGCCCGAAAATGCGAAGAACAAGGTCCTCTTCGAAAACCTGACGCCGCTGTTCCCGCGTGAGCGGTTGAAGCTCGAACAGGGCAACGGCAGCACCGAGGACCTCACGGCACGCATCATCGACATGGTGGCGCCGATCGGCAAGGGCCAGCGCGGCCTGATCGTCTCGCCGCCGAAAGCCGGCAAGACCATGCTGTTGCAGAACATCGCCTCGGCGATCGCGGCCAATCACCCGGAATGCGTGTTGATCGTGCTGCTGATCGACGAGCGGCCGGAGGAAGTCACCGAAATGGCGCGCACGGTGCGCGGCGAAGTCGTGTCGTCGACCTTCGATGAGCCGGCGAGCCGGCACGTGCAGGTCGCGGAGATGGTGATCGAGAAAGCGAAGCGGCTGACGGAGCACAAGCGCGACGTCGTCATCCTGCTCGATTCGATCACGCGCCTTGCACGCGCCTACAACACCGTGGTGCCTTCATCGGGCAAGGTGCTGACCGGCGGCGTCGACGCCAACGCGCTGCACCGGCCGAAGCGCTTCTTCGGCGCCGCGCGCAACATCGAGGAGGGCGGCAGCCTCACGATCCTCGCGACCGCGCTGGTCGATACCGGTTCGAAGATGGACGAGGTGATCTACGAGGAATTCAAGGGCACCGGCAATATGGAGATCCACCTGGATCGCCGCATTTCCGAGAAGCGCGTGTTCCCCGCTATCAACATCAACCGCTCGGGCACCCGCAAGGAAGAGCTCCTGACGCAGCCCGACGAGCTGCAGAAGATGTGGGTGCTCCGCAAGGTCCTGCATCCCATGGACGAGCTGGCCGCGGTGGAATTCCTGCTGAACAAGCTGCAGGACACCAAGACCAACGCCGAATTCTTCGAGGCGATGAAGCGGTAGCTCCGCAGGAGCGCGCATCGCGCGCAATGCGCGCTCCTACGTTGTTTTGCTGCGGGCGCTGTCGACGCTCCAGATGCCGCCGCCGCGGGCGGATATGTAGAGGTAGACGAAGGTCATCAGGACGGCCAGGTCGCCGCCGTTCGTGATCGGGAGCAGTGCCGAGCCGGGCAGGGCGCTAAACGAGCCGTGGGCGATCCAGTACGCGGCCGCCGCGAAACCCGAGCAAATGAAGGCCGCCACCCCGGTGAACAGGCCGATCATGACGAGGACGCCGCCGATCAGCTCGATCGGTCCGGCCGCCCAGAATAGGTAGCCGGTGGCGACGTAGTCGGTGGGCGGGAAGTTGAAGAGCTTCTGCGTGCCGTGCCAGAGCAGCACGTAGCCGCTGATTATGCGCATGATGGCATAGGCCTGCGGCTCCCAGTTCTTCATGAAAAACGCCATGGTCGTCCCCTTGTCGTTTGGTTCTGGTTTCTTGTCGCCGGCGAGTATAGCGCGCCCGCGTTTATTTCTCTCAGGGCGTCGCCCAGCGGTGAAACGGAACGATATCGCCTTCCGGAAACCGGCTGCGCTCCCGCGCGAGCTCGACGTAGCCATCCGTCCCGCCCAGCGAGGCGAAATCACCGGATGTATTTGTGGGTACCGGCCATGCCCGCAGTTGCGCGTCGGTTTCGGCTGTGAGCCGCACCGGCAAAAACCAGGTCAGCTCGGGTCGGAACGTCACCTCTTCGGCCAGGCGCGCGTATTCCGCTGCTCCTGGCGAACGGCCGCTCGCCAGGAGCAGCGCCGGAAGCACATAGTGGCGGCAGCAGACGAGGGTGGATACCGGGTTTCCGGGGAGGGCAAACACCGCCTGGCCGCGAGGGCCGGTGCCAAACCACATCGGCTTTCCGGGGCGCTGGCTGATCTTGTGGAACACCGTGGTCACACCGAGCTCGGCCAGCACCGCCGGCACGAAATCAGCCTTGCCCATGGATACTCCGCCGGACAGGATCAGGACGTCGGCGCGGTCGAGGTGCTCGCCGATGCGCGTCCTCAGGGACGCGCGGTCGTCGGGCAGCAGGTCCTGCTCGCATTCGGTGAAACCCTGCTGCGCGAGCATGGCCAGGACCGCCGGTCCGTTGGACAGCCGGATTTGGTGCGCTGCAATGGGCATTCCCGGCAGCACCAGCTCGTTGCCTGTGGCCACGATGCGGATAACCGGTTGGCGGGCGACCTCGACCCGGGCCAGCCCCGCTGAGGCGATGATGGCAACGTCGACCGGCATGATGCGCGCGCCGGGAGCCAGCAGCTCGCTCGCCGCCCGGTAGTCCGACCCTTGGCGGTGCACGAACTGGCGGCGCTCCGGCATGTAATCCTGCTCGACGATTGCCTCGCCATCCGCCACCTCGATACGTTCGACGGGAATCACGCAATCCGTGCCCTGCGGCAGCACCGCGCCTGTCATTACCTCGATACAACCGGTTTCGCCGACCAGCGCCACGGGCGGGTCGCCGGCGTGGTGGCGTCCTTCGATCCGGAAACGGCGGCTGCCGCCCGCGATTGCATCGAACCGCAGGGCGATGCCGTCCATGGTTACGCGATCGAAGGGCGGTTGATCGCGCTCCGCAAGGACCCGCTGCCGCAAAACGCGGCCGGCCGCGCGGGCGAGCGGCACCGCCTCGGTGCCAAGGGGCCGCAGGTTAGCCGCGATGGCGTCGATTGCCTCGGCAGTGGTGAGCATGCCGGATTTTGCTCCCGTTCAGCCGCGCTGTCGGGCTTCATGCGCGAGCGCGCGGTGTCCGATGTCACGACGGTACCAGGCGCCGTCCCATTCGATCGTCTCGACCGTAGCGTAGGCCCTGTCGCGGGCCTCGGCAATGCTCCCGCCCATGCCGACCGCGCATAAAACGCGCCCCCCATTGGTCACGACGACGCCGTTATCGAACGTGGTGCCGGCGTGGAATACCTTCGTTCCGGCGATGGGCGGCCGCTCCAGCCCGCTGATCGGATCGCCCTTGCGGTAAGCATCCGGATAGCCTTCCGCCGCCATCACCACACCGAGTGCGGCGCGCGGATCCCATTCGGCCGCGAGGCCGCGCAGCCTGCCATCGAGCGCCGCCGCGCACAGCGCGACCAGGTCCGATTTGAGCCGCACCATGATCGGCTGCGTCTCCGGATCGCCGAAGCGGCAGTTGAACTCGAGTACCCGGGGGCTGCCATCGGCGCCTATCATCAGGCCCGCGTACAGGAAGCCCCGGTAGACGTGGCCGTCCGCACGCAGCCCGGCGAGCGTCGGTTCCATGATCTCTTGCAGGATGCGGCGCTCCAGCGCGCGCGTCACGAGCGGTGCGGGCGAGCACGCGCCCATGCCGCCGGTGTTCGGTCCGGTGTCGCCTTCGTCCCGCGCCTTGTGGTCCTGGGAGGTGGCCAGCGGCAGCACGGTCTCGCCGTCGGTGATAACGATGAAGCTCGCCTCCTCGCCCTCGAGAAATTCCTCGATCACGATGCGGCGGCCGGCATCGCCGAACTCACCTTCGGACAGCATGGAACGTGCCGCCGCTTCCGCTTCGGCGACCGTCGCCGCGACCACGACACCCTTGCCGGCCGCGAGGCCGTCGGCCTTGACGACGATCGGCGCGCCCTGCGCCCGAATGTAGTCGAGTGCAGGTTCCAGCGTATCGAAACGGGCATAAGCCGCCGTCGGGATGGCGTGCCGTTCGAGAAAGGACTTCGCGAATGCTTTGGAGCCTTCGAGCTGCGCGGCGGCCGCGGTCGGCCCGAAGCAGGCGAGGTCGCGCTCGCGGAAACGATCCACGATACCGGCGACCAGCGGCACCTCGGGTCCGACGATCGTCAGGTGTACCGATTCCTGCGCGGCAAGATCCGCGAGTGCGTCGATGTCGTCTGCCGCGACGGGGACATTGCGCAGCCGCGGCTCCAGCGCGGTGCCGGCATTGCCCGGCGCCACCAGCACCTCGCGTACCTGCGGCGACTGTGCGCACTTCCAGGCCAGCGCATGCTCGCGGCCGCCGCCGCCGACGATCAATACCTTCATGCCCGGGTACCGCCTGTGATGTCGTGCTTCCGGTTCAGTGTCGAAAATGCCGCATGCCGGTAAAGACCATCGCCATGCCGTGCTCGTTCGCGGCGGCAATGACTTCATCGTCCCGCACGGACCCGCCGGGCTGGATGACGGCGGCAATCCCGTGCTCGGCGGCGGCGTCGATGCCGTCGCGAAATGGAAAGAACGCGTCCGACGCCAGCACCGCGCCCGCTACCGGAAGGCCTTCGTCCCGCGCCTTGATAGCGGCTATACGCGTGCTGTAGACACGGCTCATCTGCCCGGCGCCCACCCCCACGGTTGCGCCGTCGCGGCAGAACACGATGGCGTTCGACTTGACGAACTTCGCGACCCGCCAGGCGAACAGGAGGTCGCGAAGCTGGCTCTCGCCAGGCTCCACTTTGGTGACGATCCGAAGGTCGCGTTCGTCGATACGGCCGGCATCGGCCTCCTGGACCAGCAGGCCGCCGGACACTTTCCGGAAGTCGAATGCGCCCGCCGCGTCGGCTTGCGGTTCGCCGGTCTCGAGCACGCGCACGTTGGGCTTCGCCGACAATGCCGCGCAGGCCGCCTCGTCGAAACCCGGCGCGACAATCACTTCGACGAACTGCGCGTCGAGGATAGCGCGGGCCGTGGCGTCGTCCACACGCCGGTTGAAGGCGATGATGCCGCCGAACGCGGACGTCGGGTCGGTGGCAAAGGCGCGCTTGTAGGCGGCGAGCGGAGAATCGGCGACCGCAACCCCGCAAGGGTTCGCGTGCTTCACGATTACGCAGGCAGGCGCGTCGAATTGGCGGACGCACTGCAGCGCCGCGTCGCAGTCCGCGATGTTGTTGTATGACAGGGTCTTCCCCTGGAGCTGGCGGGCGGATGCGAGCGCCCCCGCCGGCGGCAGCGGATCGCGATAGAACGCCGCCTGCTGATGCGGGTTCTCGCCATAGCGCAGCGGCTGCGCACGCTGTCCGGCGTACAGGAACTGCTCGCCCAGGCTTTCGGCGGCGCCGATGGAAGTGAACCACTGGGCGATAGTGGCATCGTAGGCGGCGGTATGCAGGAAAGCCTTGGCCGCAAGCCGCCGGCGATACGTCTCGTCGAGTCCGCCTGACTGCAGCAGCGAGACGATTTCGTCGTAGTCGCCGGGATCGACCACCACGGCCACGCCGGCATGGTTCTTGGCGGCTGCGCGGAGCATCGCGGGCCCGCCGATATCGATGTTCTCGATGGCATCGTCGACGGTCGCATCACTTCGTGCAATGGTCTGCGCGAACGGGTAAAGGTTGACGACCAGAAGATCGATCGGCTCGATCCCGTGCTGCGCCATGACCGCGTCGTCCGTGCCGCGCCGGCCGAGAAGCCCTCCGTGTATGCGCGGATGCAGCGTTTTCACGCGCCCGTCCATGATTTCCGGGAAGCCGGTGTGCGCGGATACCTCGGTGGCGGGGATACCGGCCTGTTCGAGTTCGCGGAACGTGCCGCCCGTCGAGATGATTTTCACGTCGAGGGCGGACAGGGCGCGCGCCAGCGGCACCAGGCCCCGCTTGTCGGAGACGCTGAGGAGTGCGCGGCGCACCTTCAGCATTCCAGTGCCCTCCGCCGCATACGGCCGTCGTTCATGTTCGCGGCGCCTTTTGCCGGTACGCAAGGATCACTGAATAAGGGAATAGCACTTCAGCTTCTTGCGCAGAGTCCCCCGGTTGATGCCGAGAATGCCGGCTGCCTGGCTCTGGTTTCCCTGGGTATATTCCATGACCGCCTTGAACAAGGGTTGCTCCACCTCTCCGAGCACCAGCTCGTAAAGATCGCCGGGCCGGTCGCCGTTCAGGCTCGCAAAATACCGGTCCAGTGCCTCTTCCGTGTGTTTTCGCAGTGGCTTTTTGTTCGACGCCCTCAGTTCCTGATTCCGTTTCGTTTTTTTCTTGACCACTTTATAACGCTTCCCCAAATACTGTTCTCGTGACCAAAGACCTTGCTGAAAAAAACGCGCCGGCGCCACGGCACCGGACGATCGATTTATTTCCGCGCGCCGTCTCCCCGGAAGCAGCGCAGGTAGATCGCTTGCGATCAATGCGCGTTTTGCGCATGGAATTGCTGCAGGATCCGAGCAGGTTTTGTGCGGGCCCACCGAGACGCCAGTCGATCCCTGTTAACTGGTACAGGCCGTAAAGGTGGGCAGGAATCATATCATGGTGATCTGCTTTTTCTAGCGCCGCTTTCCGCACGCCGCGGGCAAAAGACCGCTTGCAGGGCAGACGGGAAAGTGGCAGCAAGGTGCCACCGGCGTCATTCATCAAGCGACCGCAGGTTTAGACTGCGAAGTTCATGCGGCTTCTTCGAAGAGGGGCGGGGGTGTGCAGGCAGCCAGGTCTCTGCAATGGCCTTCGGGTAACGGAATTCACCGTTCCTTGAAGGCCCCCGTTGCGCAGCGCACCGTCGTGGCGCTCAGCGGATAACACACGTTCAGTTTGAACCCCTCGGCCTGCGGCGCCAGCGGTGCGATGGTTACCTTCACCTGCAGTTTGTCGCCGCTTGCAATGTGGCCGTCGACCGAACGTATTTCGAGATATTGGCCGGCCCGCAGCAATTGGCTCGCGAGGATTTCTTCATAACGATCGGTGAGCGCGACGTGCAGCAGGGGATAGGGCAGCGCCTGCTCTGACGCATTCGTGAGAGTCGTTGAGATCGTCAGCACGTCATCCGCGCCGCCGGTGCTGCCGTGCGTCGCGTGGAACTGCCATCCGTTAACGTCCCATAGCGGCGTAATCGGCGCGCCCACGACTTCGTACAGCGAGATGAGGCTCTCCCCGAGGGTGCCGCAGGTTGCCAGCGTTTCGCGGTACGCGTGTACGACCTGCGCGCACAGCAGCAGCGCGAGTGCCGCGGCGGCGGAGGTCGCCGCATAACGCCCGGCACCGCCGGCCGGTCGCCTGGCGCGCGCGCTGTCACGCGCCAGCGCCCAGGTGTCGCGGAGTTCGAGGAGTTCCCCGGTCGCGTCATCGCCGGCCGCCATCGGCTTTCCATCAGGGTCGTTCGCTTCCAGCGAGCTGCGAACGAAAGAACCTTCCATGATGATGGTCTCGACGTGCGGCGGCATTCTTGCGGAGGCTTCCCCCGGCGTCGTCGCCGCCAGGTCCTGCTGCTCCTGCGACAGGCGCAGCAGGTCCTCGTCGATCAGCCGGTTGAGGGTGGCTTCCTCTTCGGTCGTCGAAGGCACGTAGTGCCTCTCGTCGGCCATCCCCGCGCTCGCGGCATCGCCCGGGACCGCCGGCTCGCTGGCCGGGTCCGGCGCCGTATGCTCGTCCATTTCCAGGAGCGGTTCGTCCACGGCCCCCGGCGCGGTTTCATCGGCCTGCTCCAGCGGACTTGCGTGCGCCCGCTCCCGTGCCGGTTCGCCGGCCAACACCTCCGGCGCCTCGCCGCGGGCCACGTCGGGCGCTGTCTGCTCGTCGATCTCAAAAACCGGTTCGTCGTCCCCGGCAAGTGCCTGCTCGCGGACCCCGGCTTCAGGTTCTTCCGCGGCCGGCGGGTCGTCCTCCCCGACTTCGGCGAGCAGGTCCGTCCAGTCCTCCGGTTCGCTCAGGGCGAGATCCACCTGCCGCTCGTCGAACTCGGGTGAGCGCGGCTCCAGGAAGTCCTCCGCGCGGCGCCGCGGCGGCACGGCTGCCGGTTCTTCCTCGTCGTCGTCCAGTGTTCCGGGTAACGGCGTATTGTCGTCGTAGCGCACCTCCGCCTGTTCCGGCGCGGGTGCGAGGGTCAAAGACGCCTGCGGATCGGCGGGTGCCGGTGCTTCGTCCTCGACCACCTGCCATTCGACGCCCGTATCCTCGATGCGGAGATTGTCGGTCGCGGAAATGGACTCGAAATCCTCGAGCAGCGAACCGCGGCCGCCGGTGGCCGCAGGTTTCTCCGACAAGCTTTCCAGTGCGTTGAAGGCATGCCCGCAGCCGCCGCAGCGTACGCGCCCGGCAGCCTGCTGCAGCACGCTCGCGGTTACGCGAAACGACGCACGGCATTCGGGGCACTGCGTGAACATGAGCTCATGCCCTCCTGCCGGTCAACCCGGCCCAGCCGTCGCGCAGCACCGGCGGATCGAAGACCACGCGGCGGTCATACGCGCGGACGACGTCGGCGACCTGCTGCTCGAGTATCCCGGACAACAGCAACCTTCCGCCCGCTTTACTGTGCCCGGCGATCGCCGCGGCACACTCGATCAGCGTTCCCGAGACGATGTTTGCCACGACAACATCAAAATTGCCAGCCGGCGTTCCGGCATCCGGCGTCACGAGCAGGCGATCGGCGACGCCGTTGCGAGCCGCGTTGTCGCGCGTCGCCAGCAGCGCCTGTTCGTCGATGTCGCAGGCCACGGCCTCGCGCGCGCCGAGCAGGAGCGCCGCGATCGAGAGGATGCCGGAACCGCAGCCGAAGTCGAGCAGCCGGCAGCCGTCGAGCTCCAGGCTGGCGAGCCACTCGAGCGCCAGCGCCGTGGTCGGGTGCGTGCCGGTGCCGAACGCAAGGCCGGGTTCGAGGTGCATGACGACGGCCTCGTCGGCGTCGACGGAAAACCCACCGGGGCAGACCCACAGGCGCCCGAATTGCATCGGCCGGAAATGGGCAAGCCATTCGCGTTCCCATACGCGGTCCGGCAGCTCCTCGACCCGGTGCGGCGGCAGCGCGTCCAGCCGGAACGTCCGGCAGAGATCGCGCTGCAGGGCGCCAGGATCATGGTCTTCGGCAAACAATCCGGTCACCAGCGTGTCGCGCCACAGGGGCGTTTCTCCGGGCAGCGGCTCCAGCACCGGCGCGTCGCCGGCATCGCTATAGGTGACGGCGAGCGCGCCGTGCCGCGCGAACACCGCTTCGACCTCCGGCGCTGCCAATACACCGAGGTGCATTACGAACTGCCGCCAACCCACGTCCGCTCGCGTCTTCTCCAGGGCTACAGGCCGAGCCGCTTTTCCAGGTAATGGATATCGGTACCGCCGGCCTGGAACGCGGAATGCTGGAAGATCTCCTGGTGCAGCGGGATGTTGGTCTTGATGCCTTCGATGACGATTTCGGTCAGGGCATTCTTCATGCGCGCTATCGCCGTCGCCCGGTCCTGGCCGTGCGCGATGAGCTTGCCGATCATCGAGTCGTAGAAAGGCGGCACGCGATAGCCGCTGTAAAGATGGCTGTCGACACGTATGCCGGGGCCGCCGGGCTGGTGCCATAGCTGGATGACACCCGGCGACGGCATGAACGTCTTCGGGTCCTCGGCGTTCAGCCGGCATTCAATCGCGTGTCCCTGTATCCGGACGTCCTCCTGTTTCCAGGAGAGCTTCTCGCCGGCGGCGATACGCAGTTGCTCGCGTACGATGTCGATGCCGGTAATCATCTCGGTGACCGGGTGCTCGACCTGCAGGCGCGTGTTCATTTCGATGAAATAGAA
The DNA here is from genome assembly GCA_964607425.1 of uncultured Woeseiaceae bacterium. Lineage (GTDB taxonomy): Bacteria > Pseudomonadota > Gammaproteobacteria > Steroidobacterales > Woeseiaceae > IDS-8. The sequence goes on along the minus strand of CAZSKQ010000078.1, from coordinate 6,497 downwards.
CTCGCCGTCCTGGTACAGGAACTCGAAAGTGCCCGCATTGCGGTAGCCCATGTCGAGGCAGGCCTGCGCGCAGCGGGCTCCGATCCGCTGCCGTTGCTCCTCGGTAATGCCCGGCGCCGGCGCTTCTTCGATGACCTTCTGGTGCCGCCGCTGCATTGAGCAATCGCGCTCGCCGAGGTGAATGGCATTGCCGTGCGCGTCGGCGAGCACCTGGAATTCCACGTGGCGCGGCTTTTCGAGAAACTTCTCCATGTACACGGTCTCGTTGCCGAACGCCGCGCGCGCCTCGGCCTGGGTCACGCCGATCGCACCGATCAGCGACGCCTCGGAATGCACGACGCGCATTCCGCGCCCGCCGCCGCCGCCCGCCGCCTTGATGATGATCGGATAACCGATGTCACGGGCAATTCGCAGGTTCTCTTCCGCATTGGCCGTCAGCGGCCCGTCCGAGCCCGGAACGCAGGGCACGCCCGCGGCTTTCATGGCGCGGATCGCCGCCACTTTATCGCCCATCTGCCGGATTGCCGGCGCGGGCGGGCCGATGAAGGTGAAGCCCGACGATTCGACCCGCTCAACGAAATCGGCATTCTCGGAAAGAAAGCCATAGCCGGGGTGAATGGCCACCGCGTCGGTTACCTCGGCGGCGCTGATGATAGCTGGCATGTTGAGGTAGCTTTCCGCGGACGCCGGCGGCCCGATGCAAACCGTTTCGTCCGCAAGCAGCACGTGCTTCAGGGTGTTGTCCGCCGTTGAGTGGACGGCGACTGTCTTGATCCCGACCTCGCGGCAGGCGCGCAGGATCCGCAGCGCGATCTCGCCGCGATTGGCAATAACGACCTTCTCCATCACGCCGCTCAGGCCGCGGTGCGCTGGTCGATGACGAACAACACCTGCCCGTATTCCACCGGGTCGCCGTTTTGCACCCGGATCGACTTGATGGTGCCGGCGACGTCGGCCTCGATCTGGTTCATCATCTTCATCGCTTCGACGATGCAGAGCACGTCGCCCTGTTCCACGCGATCGCCGACCTGCACGAAGGGCGGTGAGCCGGGCGACGACGCGGCGTAGAACGTACCGACCATCGGTGCCGTCACGGCGTAACCCTCTTCCTCGGGTTCAGGTGCCGGGCGGGACTCGGCGGCCGGAGCGGAGCTCGCGACAGGTGCGGCAGGGGCCGGCGGCGGCGCATACGCATAGGCGGGCGGTGACATGGGCGTGGCGCCGTGACGGCTGATCCGCACCGACTCCTCGCCTTCGGTTATTTCGATTTCGGCGATGCCGGATTCCTCCAGCAGTTCAATCAGTTTTTTTACTTTTCGAATATCCATCAATTTTCCTCGGCAGCGATCAGCTGCCGTGCCGCAGCCTGTAATGCCAGTTCGTACGAGTGCACGCCGAAGCCGAAGAGGCAGCCGGCGGCGATGTCACTGAAGTAGCTGTGCTTGCGGAAGTCTTCGCGCGCGAAGGTGTTGCTCACGTGTACTTCAATGAAGGGGATATCGACGGCGAGCAGCGCATCACGCAGTGCAATGCTGGTATGCGTGAAGGCGCCGGGGTTCAGCAGGATATAATCGATATTCTCGGCGGCTGCCCGGTGCACCCGCTCGACGAGCTCATGCTCGGCATTACTCTGGAAAGCGGTGAGCTCGTGCCCGAGCTGGCCGGCTTGCGCGCTTAGCGTGGCCTCCACGTCGGCCAGTCTCGTCCGGCCATAAACCCCCGGCTCGCGGCTGCCGAGCAGGTTGAGATTGGGTCCGTTGATGAGGAGGAGCCTGGCCATTTAAATGGATTGTGCGCCAGATTGCCGAAATTGGCGGCGAGTTTAACTCTTTTCAGGGCAGATGAGGCAAGCTTTGGGGGCTGGGTTGCGGAACTGTGCTCCGGGTCGCAATGCCCGGGGGGCGGCGCCGACTTCCTGAAGGGAGTTGAGTGTTGCCGCGGGCGGCCGCACCGGTGGGGGCCTTTGGGGGAATGGCTCCCTGCGGTCCGCTTTATTTCCCCCAAAGGCCCCCACCGGCGCGGCCGCCCGCTCCCGTGTTCGGCCGCACTGGCGGGTGCCCTTTGGGGGAATGGCTCCCTGCGGTCCGCTTTATTTCCCCCAAAGGCCCCCACCGGCGCGGCCGCCCGCTCCCGTGTTCGGCCGCACTGGCGGGTGCCCTTTGGGGGAATGGCTCCCTGCGGTCCGCTTTATTTCCCCAAAGGCCCCCGCCCGGCGCGGCTGCCCGCTCCCGTGTTCGTAGCCGGGGCGGTTCGTTCGCGGCTGCCCGCTCCGTGTTCGTCGCTGTAGCCAGGCGGTCCGGTTCGTTACAGGGGGCCGAGTTCCTCGCGGGCGGCGGTGAGATCGAGGTCGCCCGCTTCGAGGCGGGTGAGCACGTCGACGATCTGGTCGACCTGCTCCTCGACGATTTCGCCCATGTGCGTTTTCACGAGTTCGCCGTCGGCCGAGATTACGAGCGTGAACGGCAACCCGATGAACGGCACGCCTGCGGCTTCGGCAGCGGCGATCGCGTCGTCCTGGCCGATGAGGATGGGATAGTTGAATTCCGCGGTCTGCGCGTAGTCGAGGACGGCCTCGCGTTCGTCCACGGCGACGCCGATCACCTGCAGGGTGCCGCTTCCGTGGTCGGCCTGGGTTTGCTTCAGCAGCGGGATCTCCCGCCGGCACGGCGCGCACCAGGTCGCCCAGAAGTTGACCAGGCGCGCTTCGCCGCCCCATTCGGCAAGCGAGCGCGCGTTGCCGTCGAGGTCCGGGAGCGTGAAGGCGACCTGGCCCTCGGGGGCAGCCGCTGTGTCCGGCGTCGTGTGGGCGCTTGCGTGCTCGGGCGCCGGAGTCGCGGGTTCATCGCCGGTCTTCTGCTGCACGAGGTAACCGCCGACGGCGGCGGCTACGAGCAGCAACACGATCAATATTCTCTGCATCAGTTGATTTCCGGTTCTGAGCGCGCGGTGGCGAAATCGACGCCAACAGCGCGCTGCACGTGCGCGGAAAAGGATTCCGCATCCATGTATCCGACCACGTCGAATGCGCGGCGTTGCACACCGTCGGGTCCGAAGAAAATGATGGTCGGCGGACCGTAGACGCCGAAGCGCTGCAGCAGCGCCTTGTCCGCCTGGTCGTTGGCCGTGACGTCCGCCTGCAGCAGCAGCGTGCCGGAAAGTGCCTCCCGGACGCGCTTATCGGTAAAGGTGTAGCGTTCCATCTCGATACAGGATACGCACCAGTCGGCATAGAAATCGAGCATTGCCGGTTGCCCCGCCGCCGCGCTGCGGGCGAGCGCCTGCTCGAGCTCGGCTACCGTTTTGATCCGCCGGAACTCGAGACCCTGTTCCGCGACGACCGTTGCGTTGCCTGCCACGTTGAGGGCGGCGAGCGGGCGCAGCAGGCTGTTGCCGCCGGCCAGCGAGCCGAGCACGAGCACCGAGCCGTAGATGACCGCGAGCAGCCCGAACCCCTTACCCAGCTTGCGCGAGCCCGCCGCGCCGTCCGGCAGCGTGCTCAGCCCGCCCAGCCACACCCCGGCCATGAACACGAGAACGCCCCAGAGGGCGAGCGTCACACCGCCTGGCAGGATCCGCGACAGCATCCACAGCGCGAGCCCCAGCATCATGAAACCGAACGCCTGCTTCACGGCGACCATCCAGGGGCCCACCGCGGGCAGCAGCCGGCCCGCCGAGGCGCCCACGATGAGAAGCGGCGCGCCCATTCCCAGGCTGAGCGCGAACAGCGCCCAGCCGCCCTTCACAATGTCGCCCGACTGCCCGATTACCGTTAACGCGGCGACCAGGGGCGGGGCCACGCAGGCGGTCACGATCAGCGAGGAGAGCGCGCCCATGATGAAGGCGCCGATGAGGGTGCCGGAGCGCTGGCGGCCGCTGATCGCGGCGAGCCGCGTCTGTATGGAGGAGGGCATCTGCAGGTCGTACATCCCGAACATGCCCGCCGCCAGCACCACGAAGAGCCCTGCGAACAGCGTGAGTACCCAGGGCTGGTTGAACACCGCCTGCAGTTGCACGCCTACGGCCCCGGCCGCGATGCCGGCGGCCGTGTAAACGAGCGCCATTCCCGCCACGTACGCCAGGGCCAGCGTGAACCCGCGCGCGGGGCCGACGTCGTCGCCGTCGCCGGCGATGATGCCGGACAGGATCGGGACCATCGGCAGCACGCAGGGCGTGAAGGCCAGCAGCAGGCCCGCGCCGAAAAAAGTCGCGGCAATGGCCCAAAGGCTGGCGTGGCCGATGAGTTCCGCGAGCCTCGCCTGCTCGGAGAGTGGCGGCTCGTCCGCGCTCGCGGCCGCGAGCGCCGATACCGCGGTAGCCGCCGGCAGGCTGACCGTCAGCAGCCGGGTTTCCGGCGGGTAGCAGATGCCGTCCTCGGCGCAGCCCTGGTAGCTCAGGGAGAGCTGGACCTCCAGCGCTTCCGGCGTGGCGCGTGCCACCGGCAGCTTCGCGAACACTTCTTCGTGGTAGACCTCGGTGTCGCCGAAGTAGGGGTCTGCCTTCATGTCGCCCGCCGGCAGGTCGAGGTTGCCGAGCTGTACCTGCTGCGACCGGGTAGCGGCGGAAATCTTGTCCTTGTAGAGATAGTAGCCCGGTGCTACGTCGATCGAGACCTCGATGGTGTTGCCGTCCAGGGCGGCGGCGCGCGGCCGGAACGCCTCGTCGACGGGCAGGAATTCGGACGCGCCCTGGCCGAAGCCGCCGAGCTCGGGTTTGGGCTCGCCCCCGACCGCCGCCAGCACAACAGAATCGCTCCAGCGCTGCGGTGGGTAGCAGATGCCGAGATCGGCGCAGCCCTGGAGCTGCAGCTCGAATGCAAGGCTCGCCGGCCGCTCGCCGGCAACCGTATAGGGGACCGTGACGAAAAAGCGGTCGCGATAGACCTGCTGCACGCCGAAGAACTCGTCCTCGTGGCGGCGCCCCTCCGGCAGCTCGGCCGCGCCGAACGCGATTCCGGGCGTCTTGCTCGCGACCCCGAGCTTGTTGCGGTACAGGTAATAGCCGTCCGCCACCGCCCAGTCGATTTCCAGCGCGCTGCCGGTGTCGGTGACCGCGTAGCGAAAAGCCTCCTCGGGCGGCAGTATCCGTTCCCCGTTGTCGAAGGCCTGCGCCTGTGCCGCCGTCGCCAGCAGCAGCGCCAGCACGGCCGCGGCCGCCCTGGTTACCGCCGCTCCACGCCTGCTATGCATTTTTCGTATATCCGCCCATCCGGTACATTGACCCCCGGGGAGCCGCGAATGTTACCGCCAATGGCCCGCCATTGCCGCGACGGGTTGAGGAAACGGGGCCACTCCCCATCTCTGTCCGGCCGGGCAATTCGGCACCGTCCGCACGGCAATGGGAGCGGTCCATTTCCTCTTGAATTTTATCGTGCCGTCCCTATCATTAGCACTCCTCGAGGACGAGTGCTAATCAGCCCGGTCCTTGGGTAGCCAAAAGTCGCTACAGAATCAAATTCTTAGAGGAGTTTCCATCGATGAAGATTCGTCCGCTTCATGATCGCGTCATCGTAAAGCGCATGGAAGAGGAGCGCACGTCCCCTGGCGGAATCGTCATTCCGGACGCGGCGGCCGAGAAGCCGATCAAGGGCGAAGTCATTGCTGTCGGCAATGGCAAAATCCTGGAAAACGGCGAAACCCGTGCGCTGGACGTCAAGGCCGGTGACAAGGTGCTGTTCGGCAAGTACAGCGGCACCGAAGTCAAGGTCGACGGCGAAGAGCTGCTGGTGATGAAGGAAGACGACATCATGGCGGTGATCGAAAGCTGATTGCTGCCATTACGCTCGACTTTCAACCAACCAGTCACTCTGAAGAGATCAGTTAAAGAGGATACTTAAATGGCTGCAAAAGAAGTTCGTTTCAGCGACGACGCGCGCCACAAAATGTTTACCGGCGTAAACATCCTGGCCAACGCGGTGAAAGTGACGCTGGGACCGAAGGGTCGCAACGTCGTGCTCGACAAGAGCTTTGGCGCGCCGACCGTCACCAAGGACGGCGTTTCCGTCGCCAAGGAGATCGAGCTCGAAGACAAGTTCGAGAACATGGGCGCGCAGATGGTGAAGGAAGTCGCCTCCCAGACCTCCGACATCGCCGGCGACGGCACCACCACCGCCACGGTCCTGGCACAGGCCATCCTGCGGGAAGGCCTGAAGTCGGTCGCGGCCGGCATGAACCCGATGGACCTGAAGCGCGGCATCGACAAGGCGGCACTCGCCATCGTCAAGGAGCTGCAGAAGCTGTCGAAGCCCTGCGAGGATGACAAGGCCATCGCGCAGGTCGGCAGCATCTCCGCCAACTCCGATCCCGAAATCGGCCGTATTATTTCCGAGGCCATGCAGAAGGTCGGCAAGGAAGGCGTGATCACCGTCGAGGAAGGCTCCGGTCTCGAGAACGAGCTGGACGTCGTGGAAGGCATGCAGTTCGACCGCGGCTATCTCTCGCCGTATTTCATCAACAACCAGCAGAGCCAGAGCTCGGAGCTCGAGAATCCCCTCGTGCTGC
>CAZSKQ010000077.1:0-16403 GCA_964607425.1 uncultured Woeseiaceae bacterium | reverse complement strand
GGAACAAGTAGCATGCAGCCCCTGCGCGGACAAGTGTCTCCAAGGGGCGACAGCGCCGTGAGTAGGCCGGAGCAGTCGCGCGCATGGCGCGCTCCTACAGCCCCCCGGCATTGTGTGCGCGCAGCTGCGGCGGTAGACTCTCGCGCCGCGTGGGGCGGTAGCTCAGCTGGGAGAGCGTCGCGTTCGCAATGCGAAGGTCGGGAGTTCGATCCTCCTCCGCTCCACCACTCCTCCCGCGCCCGGGGCGATGAGGCGGCGCCCGCCCCTGAAAGTAGCAGAATCCCCGGATAAAACGGCGCTGCTCTGGTAAAGTGGGCCCAGAATCATCCGGCAAGCGATGAACCAAAAGGGGGCGCCAGCATGAATACCGAAGCCGCGCCGGCCATCGGCAACCGCTACACCGTTCTGAACGCGATGGTCGACATCATCGCGGCGCCTTCCAAAGCGCTCGACCAGGTCCGGCTGCACCCACGCTGGTTCTGGTGGCCGCTGCTGCTGGTTCTGGGGCTCGCGGCCGCTGCCTACGTCTTTTACTATAACTGGGTCGATTTCGACTGGTTCGTGAACGAGACGGTGCAGCAGGCAATCGGCAGCGGCATGCCGGCCGAGCAGTCGGAGGCGATTCAAAACTTCATGTCGCCGATGCGGCAGGCAATGTTCAGCGTGCTCGCTATCGTCGTAGTCAGCCTGTTCGTCTACGCGCTCCAGGCCGCTTACCTCAACATCGTCAACAAGATCGTGGGCGACCCGTCGCTCGGGTACGGGCAATGGTTTTCGTTCTCGGTCTGGACCGCGTTCGTCGGTATTGTCAGCACGGTCGTTATATTCGTGGTCATCCTGCTCGCGGACAGCAACCAGCTCGGTATCGGGGAGTTGGCTCCCCTGTCGATTAACGGCTTGCTGTTACACGCGCAGCCGGGCGACCCGTGGTTCAACTGGGGCAATGCGCTATCGCTGCCGACCCTCTGGACCCTGGGGCTCATGACGCTCGGCATCTCCCGCTGGACCGGATCGTCGACCGCGAAATCGGCGCTGGTCGCCGTCACGCCCTGGGTGCTGGTCTTTGGCCTCTGGGCACTCCTGATCACCACCTGACCGGCGTTCGATGAACCGCAAGGTACTGGTCTTCGTTGGCCTCGGTGTCCTCGTCGTCGGCGTGCCGCTGGCGTCCAGGCTCGCCGGCGGCAACGATGCGAAGGCGGTCGAGCTCACGGAAGTCAGGCCCCAGGCGGTGCGCAGCGCGATCCTGTCGTCCGGCGTGCTGGCTTACCGCGAGGAGGTGCAGCTCCGCCCGGAGGTCGTCGGTAAGGTCGGGGCCGTGCTGGCACAGGAGGGAGACGCCGTCGCGGCCGGCGACCTGATCATCGCGCTGGACCAGGAGCAGTACCGCGCGCAGGTCGAGCAGCAGCAGGCCAACGTGCGGCTGCAGGAGATTGCGATCGAGCGGCAGCGCGTATTCCTCGACAATGTCAAACGCCAGACGGAACGGCAGCGCGAGCTCTACAGCCAGGGCCTCGTCGATTCGAACAGCTTCGAGGCGGCGGAGAACGAGCTCGCGCTGGCGGAGATCGACCTGCGCGCGCGCGAGCAGTCCCTGTCGCAGGCGCAAGCCGCACTGGCGCAGGCGCGCGACAACCTCGCGCGTACGGAGATCCGCTCACCGATCGACGGCATCGTGATTCAGCTCGATCTCCAGCCGGGCGAGGCGGTGATCACCAGCACCACCAACATCCCCGGGTCCGAGCTTGCGATTATCGCCAATCCCGCGGTGATGCTGGCCGAGGTCCAGGTCGACGAAGCGGACATTGCCCAGGTGCGCCTGGACCAGCGCGCCGCCATTTACGCGGCGGCGTTCCCGGATACCGCGCTCGAAGGCGTGGTCGAATCGATCGCCGCCTCCGCCGCGCGCGTGGGCACCCAGCAGAACCTGTCGTTCGAGGTCAAGATCCGCCTGCTGGAGCCGGACGCGGTCGCGGTGCGCCCGGGCATGAGTGCGCGCGCCGAGATCTACACCGAGTCGAGCGAGGACGCGCTGGCGGTGCCGCTGCAGTCCGTGCTTTACGACGCGGAGGATGAAACTGGTGCCGAGCAGCCGTACCTGTTCGCCGTCGAAGACGGGCACGCCGTTCGCCGCAACGTGACGGTCGGCCTGTCGTCGGATTCGCTGATGGAGATCACCGCCGGCGTGGCCGCCGGCGACCGCGTGGTGTCCGGCCCGTTTCGGACGCTGCGGGACCTGCGGGACGGCGACGCCGTAGTCGAGGACGCGGACGAGGCAGGCGGGCCCGCGGAGGCCGGGTGAGCCCGGTCATCGAACTTCGGGGGATTACGCGCGAGTACCGGATGGGCGACCAGGTCGTGCGCGCACTCGCGGGGGTCGATCTCACCCTGGGGCACAACGAGTACGTGGCGATCGTTGGCGCCTCGGGCTCCGGCAAATCGTCGCTGATGAACATCATCGGCTGCCTCGACAGCCCGACCTCCGGCTCGTATACGCTGAACGGCCGCGCGGTCGCGGGCATGAACGACACCGAGCTCGCGGCGATCAGGAATCGCGAAATCGGCTTCATCTTCCAGAGCTTCAACCTGCTGCCGCGGGTCGATGCATTGCATAACGTAATGCAGCCGCTGGTGTATCGCCGCCTGCCCCTCGCGGAGCGGCGAACAAAAGCGCGCGAGGCGCTGGCGCGAGTGGGGCTCACCGATCGCATGGATCACCTGCCGAACCAGCTCTCGGGCGGCCAGTGCCAGCGGGTAGCCGTCGCCCGCGCGCTGGTCGGCGAACCCGCGATCCTGCTCGCCGACGAACCAACCGGCAATCTCGACTCGGCGACGACCGCGGAAATCATGGCACTGTTCGACGAGCTGCATGCGGGCGGCCAGACGATCGTCATCGTCACGCACGAACCGGAGATTGCCGCGCATTGCCTGCGCGTCGTCCGGTTACGGGATGGACGGATCGAATCCGATTTTCGCCAGGAGCGTGCGGCGTGAACCTGCTGCTCGAAAGCCTGCGTTCGGCCTTTTCCGCGATCCGCGCGCACGCGTTCCGCTCGTTTCTGACCGCGCTCGGCATCATCATAGGCGTCGCGTCGGTAGTCGCGGTCGTGTCCATCGTGCAGGGCCTTTCGTACACGGTGAATGCGCAGTTCCAGGGGCTGGGGTCGAACTCGATCACGGTCACCTCGTACACGCCGCGCGAGCGCTGGCTGCAGGGTCGCATCGCCAAGCTGACCGAAGACGATCTCAGCGCGATCCAGCACCGCGTCGAAGGCATTTCGCACGTGACGCCGATCCTCTACGATCCGCGCAACCAGATGGTCAACGTCGGCTACCGGGCGCAATCGACATTCACCCGGATGTTCGGCGTTGGCAGCAGCTACATGGAGGTCAACCAGTCGTTCCCGCAGCGCGGGCGCTTTTTCACGCGCACCGACAATGAACGCCGCCGGCTGGTGTGCCTGGTCGGCGTGGACGTCGTGGAGGCTCTCGAGCTCCCGGACGGCGGTCTCGGCAACTTCATCCGCGTCGGGGAGGAGTGGTGCAGGATCGTCGGCGTCATGGAGGAGCGGGGCGAGATCTTCGGCTTTTCGCAGGACAACTACGTATTGTTGCCCTACAGCACGATGCAACGGCTGCTCGGCACGTCACGCGAATTCGACATCCAGGTGCAGTTACTCGTCGACGACCTGGCGCGCATGGCCGAGGTCGACGCACGCATCGCCCGGGTGCTACGCCAGCAGCATGAACTCGGGCCCGACGAAGGCGACGACTTTCGCATCCAGACAGCGGAGCAACTCACCGCGTCGTTCAATTCGGTAATCAATACCATCACGGCGGTCGCGGGCGGCGTGGTCGGCATTTCGCTCCTCGTCGGCGGTATCGGTATCATGAACATCATGCTGGTATCGGTGACGGAACGGACGCGGGAGATCGGCATCCTGAAAGCGCTGGGCGCGCGACGGGTCGATATCCTGCTGCAGTTCCTGATCGAGGCGGTGCTGTTGTGCCTGCTCGGCGGTTTGCTGGGAATCGCCGTCGGCTGGGGTGCCGGCGCCCTGGTGGCGACCATGCTCCCGAGTTTTCCGCCGGCGCACATCCCGGCCTGGGCAATAGCGCTGTCGGTAGGCTTTTCCGCCGCGGTGGGTATCGTGTTCGGCATCCTGCCGGCGGCCAAGGCCGCGCAGCTCGATCCCATCGAGTCGCTGCGCTACGAGTAGCGGCGTTCCGCTTCCGGCATAAGGGGGAACTCCGGGTTGCGCCGGCAGTCGGAGCTGACTTGGGACGGGGGAGGCCGCATGCGAGCGTCGTTTCTACTGCTATGTGCCGCAACGTGGCTCGCGGGCTGCGCGACCACGGCGCCGGTGGCGCCGCCGGTAGCCGTGCACCCGCCGTTATCGGCCGCCCCGGGCCAGTTCGGTGCGCGGCCGGAGATACCCACCCCGAAAGATATTCATAAGCTGTCGCCGGCACAGCGCGCCGCCTTTCTTGCCTACCTGCACGATCGGAGGAATTCCGGCGTGCCACTCAATCGCAAGGTCTACAAGTACCTGGAGCAGATTACGCAAAGCTTCAATTACCAGGGCGATACGCTGATGGCCACGGATGCGCTCGCGCAGGAGAGCGGCAACTGCCTGTCCCTGGCCATACTCACCACGAGCCTGGCGAAGCTTGCCGGCGTCGATATCGGCTATCAGCTGGTGGACGATATCCCCGTGTACCAGCTCAGCGGGCAGCTCATGCAGCGAGGCGTGCACGTTCGTTCGATCCTGTACGAGAGCCGCGAACCGCGGGACGGAGTGTTCGCGTTCTCCCGTCGCGGAATCGTCATCGATTACTTCCCCGTGGGCGGCAGCCGCTTCAAGGGTAACCTGGATGAGAGCGGCTACGTTGCCATGTACTACCGCAACATCGCCGCCGAGGCGCTCGCACGCGGGGACTACCAAAAAGCATACTGGTATGTACTCGAATCGCTGCGGCTGGCACCGGAGAATGCCGCGGGGCTGAACATGCTGGCGGTCGTCTATGGCCGCGCCGGTGACGAGCAAAAAGCTGAGGCGGTATACCTGCACGCGCTCCAGGTAGCGGACGAGCAGCTCAGCCTGCTCAGGAACTACCGGTCCCTGCTGCTGCGCACGGGCCGTGATGCGGAAGCACGGGAAATAGAAGATCGTCTCGCGCGGCTGGACGATCCCAGCCCGTTGCGCTGGCTCGAGCTCGCGAGCTCAGCCTACAACGACGGGGAATACCGCCTCGCGATCAGCTACTACCGCCGCGCGCTGGAGCTCGCGCCATACCTGCACGAAGGTCACCATGGTCTCGCCCGCGCGTATTACGAAGCAGGCGAGCTGGAACGGGCGCAAAGCGCCTTGCAAGACGCCATCGAGAACGCTTTTCGGCAGAGCACGCGCTCCCTGTACCAGGCCAAGCTGCAGCTGCTGCACGAGGAAATGAACCGGAACGGTTCGGGCGGTTAGCCCGCCGGGCATCACGGCACTTTGGAGGGCGCGAGGCGCAGCATGCCGCGGTCCTCGAACCGCCGCGTGCCGAACACCCCACCTTCGAGCTTGCCGCGGAGTTCGTAACGAACTTCGGTGGGATCCTCCGCGTTCATGGCGCCCATTACCTGGCGCGCCATGTTGAATGCCGAGATCGTCATCGGAATGGTGAAGACCTTCTGGCCATAGCGGGGCACCGTGCCCACGTCGTCGCTGATGCCGGAGGCGAGCGTTCGCCCGTTGATGTCGAGTGTGAGCGCGACCCCGTCGTAATGGACGGCGGTGTCGTTCGGGTTTTGCACCCGGATACGCACGGCGAGGTTCAGCTCCATGCCCTCGCCGGGTACCTGTTCGATGCCGGCCACGTCGATGATGAGCGGATCGCGCTGCGGGAGAACGGCGCAAGCCGTGAGCACCAGCAGCAGCGCCGGCAGCGACAGGAACCACGAGCGTAGCTGTAATTCGAGCATGTCCTTTGCGCCTCGACTGGCTCAGCCGGCCGGGCGCCCCGGCTCGGAGGCAGCGCCCCCGATCCCGAGATGCCGGTACAGGTCCGCGAGCAGCCAGGCGGGCCCGATCAGCAGGAACTGCACGTCCTTGAAGAAGGACGGCTTCCGACCCTCGACCCGGTGTCCCGCGAACTGGCCGGCCCAGGCAACCACGAACACGGCGGCGAACAGCATCCAGAGAGGGAACGCGATGACCGCCTCCAGCCACGCAATCACAAGCAGCATCAGCAGCACGATGCCGGCCATGCCGGCCGCGAGCGCCGGTGACAGCACCAGGTAGTAAATTACCGCGAGCGCCGTGACCAGCGTCGCCCAGTTCACCCACGGCCCGGCTGCCGCCGCTTCCGGAGGAACCGGGACCAGCCAGACCAGGCCCAGCACGCTGAACAGGATCGCCGGCACGCAGATCCAGTGGATACGCTTGTTGACCGGGTGTCGGTGACTTTCACCGTATTCGTCCAGCCACTGCTGCATCGTGCGCATGATCGTGCCTCCGTTCTCCCGGGACACTAGCGCTACGCAGGTGACTACGCAAGCCGGTCGACCCGGGCCATGAAGCAACCGGCCTCGCCGTTGCGGATGTGGACGTAATCCGCGCCATCGCGCTCGAACAGAGCTTGCAGCAGCGCTTCCGGCGCGTCGGCGCCGGCGCGTTCCTGCCTCACCAGCCGCGAGCCGTTCCGGTAGGCCTCGAACACGAGCGGCAGCGCCTTGAAGTCAGGCGGGAGCGTCGGGTCGTCATACCGCTCGCAGGGTCGTGCGTGGATGAAAACGGGCCCGGGAGCCGGCAGGCTGCCGGCCTCGCGGAACGGCTGGTAGGTAAAGAGGATCCGCTCGTCGCTGTCGATCGCGAAGGTGCGAAGGCACTGGCGGCAAGGGCCGTAGCCCCTCGCTACTTCGCGATGCGCGGGATGACCGTATTCGGGCGCACGCAGGGTAGCGCGGACCTCGCGGGCGATGGCATCGGGTATGCCGCGGAAGCGCAGCTCGATCATGATGTTCTCCAAGGGTCGGGAAGACCGGGGCAGGGTATGATGACCGCTGATTCCGGGCACTCCGCCTATTGCTTTCAAATCGAGGTCAGGTGTGTCGCGCCTCCCCGCCCAGCACGAAAAGGCATTGACCGTGTACCACGGCATCGCCGTCCCGGCAGGGACAAGCCCGTGAGCGCGATGACCGTGCCTGCCGAAGTCCACACCGGGCGGCTTTTCCTCCGCTCCTGGCGGCCGGCCGACGCGGCGCAACTGATGCCGATACTCGAGGCAAACGCGGATCACCTCGGTAGCTGGATACCCGCACACGTCGCCTCCCCGGCGCCGCTGTGGGATCTCGAGCGCCGCCTCGCCGGTTTTGCCGCGGATTTCACGGCCGGACGTTCCTGGCGCTACGCCGTCCTGTCGCCCGGGCGGCAGGAGATCTTCGGCGAGGTCGACCTGTTCCCCCGGTCCGCGGGCGGGCGCGTCGAGCTCGCCTCGGCGGATCGTGTCGAGATCGGCTACTGGCTGCGCCATGACCTCACCGGCAATGGCTATGCCACGGAGGCGGCGCGCAGCATGGTGGACATCGCGCGTAAGCTGCCCAGGGTGCGCCGCGCGGAAATACGTTGCGATCCCCGTAACACGGCCAGTGCCGCGGTGCCGCGCCGCCTGGGCTTTCGACTGGAAACGGAATCCGCGCCGGGCGAAGCGGGTATGATCTGGGCGCTGGAGATCCGCCGGCGGGACTGACGGCACGGGTCTTGCAAGCAGGCAGCGCCGCTGCCTGCCGGGCAAAGGGCCGGCGAATTCGAAGGAGATCCTATGAGACAGGCTCGCATCCTCCGCGTCCTCGGCAGCCTCGTCGGCCTCCTCGTGCTCGCGTCCTGCACCAGCACGTACTACCGCGCAATGGAATCGCTCGGTATCGAGAAACGCGACATCCTCGCCGACCGGCTCGAAGAAACGCGCGATGCGCAAGCGGACGCCAAGGAGCAGTTCAGCTCCGCGCTGGAGCAGTACCGAAGCGTGGTACAAGTCGATGGCGGCGACCTGGAGGAAATTTACGACCGGCTGAACGCCGAATACAAGCGCAGCGCAAGGCGGGCGGAAGAAGTGCGGGAACGAATCGACAGCGTGGAGCAGGTAGCCGGCGACCTGTTCGACGAGTGGGAACAGGAGATCGATGCCTACTCCGATCCCGGCCTTGCCAGCCGCAGCCGCGGCCTGCTGGCGGACACGCGCGCCGATTACCGCGACGTGCTGCAGGCGATGCACAGGGCCGAGCGGTCGATGGCACCGGTGCTGACGCTGTTCAACGACCAGGTCATGTTCCTGCGCCACAACCTCAATGCACGCGCGATCGGCGCGCTGGAGAACGAGCTGGCGAGCCTCGAGGAAGCCACCGCCACGCTCGTCGAGGAAATGGAGGCGGCCATTGCCGAGGCCAACAGCTTTATCGAGGCGATGCCCGCGGGCAGCGGCTGATCGAATCGAATCAGGCCGGCAGCGTATAGCGTTTGTCGATGGCGTCGCGGATGCGGCTCAAGCTCTCGTCCGCTGACAGGCCGGCCGCCTGCTCGATCTCCGCGACCTCCGCGGCCAGGTCCTCGTCCTTGATGGCCGTTGACAGCCAGCGCGAGTAATCGCCGTTGCGCAGGTGGAAGAGCCAGGTCTCGTCGTCAAGGCCGCTGCCGATTTCTATGAACGACGCGAGGTTGGCGGCGCGCAGGTTCAACCGGTCTTCGGGGCCGCGGAAGTAGAAGCTCCGATCCTCGCCGAGCTTGCCTTCCGCATACTTGCGCAGGTGCCGGCGGAGCTGCATTTGGGGCGGTATGCTGCGGAACCAGCATGGCGCCTGGCCGGAATCCGCCCGCCAAAGGAGCCCGTCGCCGGCTTCAAGACTCGCCTGCGTGCGTGCCGGCGCCGGGTGCCCGCTGCGGTCGGCGAAGCTTGCCAGCGTATCGTCCGGGTCCGAGCCGATCGCGATAACGGTGTCGACAGTTCGCAGGACGGGCGCGGCGACGCGCTCCGGGTGTACCGTGATGAGCACCAGTCCGTGCAATGCCTCCGGCAGCAGGTCGCTCGTCGGCTTCCAGTCGGCCGGGAACACGTGATGTGCCTCGTCGATCACGAGCCAGTGGGGCCGGCCTGTCGACGAGCGCAGCCGCAGCAACTGCGGAAGTAGCTCACCAACGTATGCCGGACGCTCGGCCACGCCAATGGCGAGCAGGTTGAGAGTCACGCTCTCCCGCGGGTCCTTCAGCACGGCGAGCGCTTCCGGGACGGCCGGCGGGTTGTCGCTCGTGCCGAGTGTGACGGACTGTTCGAAATGCTCGTAGTCGCCTTCCGGATCGACGATGCAAACCTGGTAGCCGTTCTCGATGACTCGCTCGAGAAGACCGGTCGTGAGCGTCGACTTGCCGCCCCCGGACGTACCCGCGACCATGATCGATTCGCCGTGCGGGCGCAGGCGGAGCTCCTGGCCGCGCGCGTCGGTGCCGAGCAGCACGTCATGGCGCGTCAGCCGTGGCCCGAGGTCCTCCAGGTCGTTGTGCACCAGGCGCTCGATCAGCTCGCTGACGCCGCGGCCGTGATCGGCACTGGTCACCAGGTCCGCGCGCTGCTTGAGCGCGGGCAGTGCGTTGGCGACCGCCACGGCGCACTCGCACAAGGCCAGGAAGGCATGGTCGTTTTCGGCGTCGCCGACGCCCACGCAGTTGTGCGGCGACAGGCCCATCCCGGCAAGTGCGGCCTCGAGGCCGCTCGCCTTGTTGACTCCCGTCGGCAGCACCATCACGGCGCCCTTGTTGAAGATCACCTGCAGCTCGAGGCCGAGCTGCTGGATGACCTCGAATACGACCTTGTCATGCGGTACCCAGGTGGCGACGATCACGTGCCCGACGGAGAGTGGCGTGACGTCCCGCTCCCTGAGCGCCTCGACGAAGTCGGCGGATGGCGGCTCGGCCAGCGGCTTTTCGGTGTTGGTCGCGGGGGTGTAGAGCAGCGCGCCGTTCTCGGCGACGACCTGGTCGAAGATATCGAGCTCGGGGAAAGCGGCGGCGAGGTCGCCCAGTTCGCGGCCGGTAACCAGTATCGCGCGGCGGCCGGTTTCCTTGAGCTTCCGGAGTGCGGACAGGGTATCCTCGCTCACCTTTCCCCGGTGGGCGAGGGTGCCGTCGTAATCGCAGGCAAGGACGTGGTAGCGCATCGGTCAGGGTTCGATATGTGTTCTACATAAATGCCAGCAGGTCTTTCGCGATCATCTCTTCCTCGCGCGACTGGAATACGTACACCGGGCGGCTGCCCTCCGCCGATATACGCCCGGTCCCGCCCGCACGGTTGAGTGCGGCGTCGAGCGTGACGTTCCACGCGGCAAGACCGTCCGCCACGCGCGCGCGAATGTCCGGTGCATGCTCGCCGATGCCGCCGCCGAAGATCAGCGCGCCGTCGCCGCGAAGCAGTGTCAGGTAGGCGCCGATCACCAGCACCAGCCGATGAACGAACAGCCCCAGCGCGAGCCGCGCGGCATCGACACCGCGGGCCTCCGCGGCGAGCACCTCGCGCATGTCGCTGCTGCCGGCGAGACCGAGAAGGCCGGATCGGCGGTTGAGTTGCTCGTCGATTTCGTCCGGCGTGTAACCTTCGCGCGCAAGCTTCAGCACGATGGTGGGGTCGATGTCACCCGAGCGGGTGGCCATGACGAGGCCCTCCAGCGGGGTGTATCCCATCGAGGTTTCGATGGAGCGGCCGTTCTTGACGGCGCAGGCGGAGCAGCCGGCGCCGAGCTGCAGGATCACCGCGGAAATTTCGTTCACGGGCCGCGATAATGCCTGCGCACAGGATTCCGCGAGGCTTGCGTGGGCGATGCCGTGGAAACCGTAGCGCCGGAAGCCGAACCCCTCGTTCCATGCGCGCGGCAGGGCATAGTGCATCGACTCCGGTCCGCGGCGCGAATGGAAGGCGGTGTCGAATACGGCAACGGAGGGCCTATCGGGAAAGACACGGCGCGCGACGCGGATCGCGGCGAGGGCGGGTCCGTTGTGCAGGGGCGCCAGCGGCAAAAGCTGCTCCAGCGCCGTTTCCACTTTGCCGTCGATGCGGACCGGATCCGTGAATTGCGAGCCCCCGTGCACGACGCGGTGCCCGACAATATCCGGCGGTTCGCGGATCTCGCGGAGTGTCTGCTCGATCGTGCCGTCCATTTCCTTACCGGATTGCCATTCGTGCGTATGGCTGGCCTGTTCTCGCAAGCCCTCGCCGCCGGCTTCGAACTGCGCGAGCTTGAGCGTCGCGGAGCCTGTGTTGACGACGAGGATGCGGGAGCCGTTCACGGATTGGCTTCGGAGCCGGGCGGGGCGTCGGCACCGGAAGACCACTCCCAGTTGCGCACTTCGGGCATGTCCTGGCCGTGCTCGTAAATGTATTCCTTGTGCTCGACCAGCTTGTCGTGGACGGCCTGCTTCACATAGGCGGCGTGCACGCCCAGCTTTTCCACCCTGTCAATTACGTCGTTTACCAGGTCGTAGCGGTCGATGTCGTTCAGCACCGCCATGTCGAACGGGGTAGTCGTGGTGCCTTCCTCCTTGTACCCACGTACATGCAGGTTGTCGTGGTTCGTACGGCGATAGGTCAGGCGATGGATCAGCCACGGATAGCCGTGATAGGCAAAGATGATCGGTTTGTTCTTCGTGAAAATAGAGTCGAAATCGCGGTCGGGCAGGCCGTGCGGGTGCTCGGATTCGGACTGCAGGGTCATCAGGTCCACCACGTTGACTACACGCACGCGCAGGTCCGGGAAGTACTCGTTCAGCAGCGACACGGCCGCGAGCGTCTCCAGCGTGGGTACGTCACCGGCACAGGCCATCACGACGTCGGGTTCCGTGCCCCTGTCGTTGCTTGCCCAATCCCAGATGCCGATGCCGGCCTTGCAGTGCTTTACCGCCGCGTCCATGTCGAGATACTGCGGCTCCGACTGCTTGCCGGCGACGATGACATTGACGAAATCGCGCGAGCGCAGGCACTGGTCGGCGACACAGAGCAGCGTGTTGGCGTCCGGGGGCAAGTACACGCGAATAACGTCGGCCTTCTTGTTGACGACGTGATCAATGAAGCCGGGATCCTGGTGGCTGAAGCCGTTGTGATCCTGGCGCCACACGTGCGAGGTCAGCAGGTAGTTGAGCGAGGCAATCGGACGACGCCAGTGCACCTCGCCACTCGCCTTCAACCATTTCGCGTGCTGGTTGAACATCGAGTCGACGATGTGGATAAAAGCTTCGTAGCAGGAAAAAAATCCATGCCGGCCGGTAAGCAGGTAACCTTCAAGCCAGCCCTGGCACAGGTGCTCGGAGAGCACTTCCATGACCCGCCCGTCGTGCGCCAGGTGCTCGTCGATGTCGAGGATTTTCGTTGCAGTGATCTTGTTCGTCGCTTCGTAGACGGCGTCGAGGCGGTTCGATTCTGTTTCATCCGGGCCGAAGATGCGAAAGTTGCGGGCATCGCGGTTCTGCGCGACGACATCGCGCAGGAAGCCGCCGAGCACCCGCGTTGCTTCACCCTTCACAGCGCCGGGCCGCGGTACGTCGATCGCGTACTCGCGGAAATCGGGCATGCGCAGGGCCCGCAGGAAAACGCCGCCGTTGGCGTGCGGGTTGGCGCTCATGCGGCGCTCGCCGCGCGGCGCGAAATCAAGGATGGCCTGCACCGGGCAGCCTGATTCATCGAAGAGTTGTTGCGGGCGGTAGCTTGCGAGCCAGGCCGCCAGCATCTCGAGGTGCTGCGGGTTCTCCCGGAGACCCGACAGCGGCACCTGGTGCGAGCGCCAGGTACCGGCCACCTGCTTACCGTCCACGTTGTCCGGTCCTGTCCAGCCTTTCGGGGTGCGCAACACGATCATCGGCCACGTCGGGCGGGAGTTGAACCCCGCGCTGCGCGCTTCGCGCTGGATCTCGGCGATGCGATCGATGGTGGCGTCGAAGGTCTGTGCCACCCGCCGGTGCACGTCCTCGATGGGTTCGCTGTCGTCTCCCGTGACGAAACGAGGATCGTAGCCGTAGCCGCGGAGGAGCTGCTCGAGCTCCTTTTCCGGCATGCGCGCCATATAGGCGGGGTTCGCGATTTTCCACCCGTTCAGGTGCAGGATCGGCAGCACGGCGCCGTCCTTCACCGGGTTCAGGAACTTGTTCGAGTGCCAGCTCCCCGCGAGCGGTCCGGTTTCCGCCTCGCCGTCACCGATGACGCAGGCAACCAGCAGGTCCGGGTTGTCGAACGCCGCGCCGAAGGCATGCGCGAGCGAATACCCGAGCTCGCCTCCCTCGTTGATCGAGCCAGGCACTTCCGGCGCGCAGTGGCTGGGAATGCCGCCGGGAAACGAGAATTGCTTGAACAATCGCTGCATGCCTGGCGCGTCTTGCGATACGTCGGGGTACAACTCGCTGTAGGTGCCGTCGAGCCAGGTGTTGGCGACGATGGCGGGCCCGCCGTGGCCCGGACCGGTAATGTTGAGCACGTTCAGGTCGCGCTCGAGGATCGCCCGGTTCAGGTGCGCGTAGACGAGATTCAAACCCGGGGTGGTGCCCCAGTGCCCCAGCAGGCGCGGCTTGACGTGCGCGATCCGGAGCGGCTCCCGGAGCAGCGGGTTGTCGAGCAAGTAAATCTGCCCGACCGCCAGGTAGTTGGCGGCGCGCCACCAGAGGTCGAGCTGTTGCAGACGCAGTTCGGGCGAAGCATTCACCATGGAACGACTCGTAGGGGAGAAGAAGGGAGACATTGCGCCGGGCCAGGGGGGAGGGGTTGCCCGCGTACGATCACGATACAAACATCCCCGCCCGGGAGCAAGCGCCGCAAACATCCAGCCCGGGCGCCAACTGTAGGAGCCCGCCATGCGGGCGACCCACCCAGGAATATCGAAGGCACGGTGGCGCCGGTTTTGGGAAAGGTGGGGCTGGAGGCTTCGGTGTACACCTTTGCAGGTCGCCCGCGTGGCGGGCTCCTACATAGCCTTTGCAGGTCGCCCGCGTGGCGGGCTCCTACATAGCCGTTGTCAGCGTTCGATCCAGGCGTCCACCTGGCGCGTCAGCACGTCGAGGGTGACGCCGCCGTTCAGCAGCACGACATCGTGAAACTCGCGGATGTCGAACCGGCGACCGAGTGTCTGTTGCGCGCGCGCCCTCAGCTCGAGGATCTTGAGCTCGCCCATCTTGTACGCCAGTGCCTGGCCGGGCCAAGCGATGTAGCGGTCGACTTCCGTCTGCACATTGTGCAGGGACAGCGCGGTGTTTTCCGCGAGGTACTGCCGTGCCTGCTCGCGGGTCCAGCCTTTTGCATGCAGGCCCGTGTCGATCACCAGTCGCGCCGCGCGCCACATCTCGTAGGACAGGCGGCCGAAGT
This sequence comes from uncultured Woeseiaceae bacterium, assembly GCA_964607425.1. Taxonomy (GTDB): domain Bacteria; phylum Pseudomonadota; class Gammaproteobacteria; order Steroidobacterales; family Woeseiaceae; genus IDS-8. The sequence continues at coordinate 2,033 of CAZSKQ010000077.1, read as the reverse complement.
GATCGTACGGAGTCTTGTATATGCCGAGCTCCATCCCGAGTTTCTCCGCGTACAGACCCCAGCCTTCACCGAACGCATGCGGATAGAACGCGCGCCGGAACTCGGGAATGCCGGTCAGCTCCTGGCTCAGCGCGATCTGCTGGTGATGTCCCGGCACCGCTTCGTGCGCGGTCAGCGCGGCGAGGGTGTAAAGCGGTCGCTTGTCCAGGGCGTAGGTGTTGACCATGTAGTAGCCGCCGCGGCGGCCGCCGATCGGCGCACCCCAGTAACGGCCCGTGGTGTAGTTGGGCGCGATGTCGAGCGGCACCGCCCGGATGCCGTAGGGCAGGCGCGGCAGGGTCCCGAAGAACGCCGGCATCTGGCCGTCGATCTGCTTTGCGATCCACGCCGCTTCCTTCAGCAGTTGCTCGGGCTCGTCGACGTAGAAGCGCTCGTCGGTGCGCATGAACTCGATGAACTCGGCGAAGCTCCCTTCGAACTCGACCTGGCGGATGATCGTGTCCATCTCCGCGCGGATGCGCGCGACCTCGCGCAGGCCGAGCTCGTGTATCCCGTCGGGCGTCGCGTCCTCGAGCGTGGTGTAGTACTTCACGAGATCCGCATACCAGGCTTCACCGTCGGGGAAAGTCGTGCGGCCGAGTTGCTCGCGGGCGCCGGGCTCGTACTCTTCGGTAAAGAACGCGAGGAAACGCCGGTACGCCGGCACCACCACCGTTTCGATGGCGGCTGCGCCCGCCGCGCGCAGCCGTTCGCGTTCAGCCGCGCTGAAGTGATCCGGCATCGCGGCGAACGGCTCGAAGAAAATACTCTGCGTGGCGTCGTCGACGATCGGGCCGGCGATAGACGGCTCGATACCTTCGAGGATGATTTTCGGCTGCGTGACGCCAAGCGCGAGCCCCTCGCGCATATTGGCGATGTGCTGGTCGAAATACCCGCCAAGCGCGTCCAGCCGCGCGAGGTAGTCCTCGTAATCGGCGGGCTGCTCGAACGGCATCGATTCCGACATCCGCTGGATACCCATGTGGAAACCGCTATCCGCGAGGATCGGGATGAGGTACGGCCGGTATTGCGCGAGCGTTACCCGGCTGCGGAGAATGAAATCGAACAGGTCGTAATTAAGGCGGTCGTCCACCGAAAGCGCGGAGCGGTCGATCGCTTCGAGGCGCGCGAGGAACGCGCGGTCCTCGTCGAGCTGCAGGCGATGGCTTTCAGGACTCACATCGGGCAGCGCGTCGTTGTAGGTATCGACCCCCATGTCGCTGGCAAACAGGGGATCGCGCGCAAGACGGGCGTCCCATTCCTCGGCGAACAGCTCGTGCAGCGCTTTGGCTTCTCCGGATCGTGCCGGCAGCGCCGTGGCAGCGGGCGCCGGCGCGGGCGGCGAGCAGGCCGCGAACAGCGGCACCGCGGCGGCGAGGACGATCAGTGTTGCTTGCTTGAGCATGGCATTCCCCCTTTTCGATCCCGTGGCGCTGACGGTTCCGTTTCGATCCCGTGGCGCCGATCATTCGCCTTTCGATCCGGTGGCGCTCCGGGCATCCCGGCCTTTTCGATCCGGTGGCGGTGTTGGTGCGCGATTTGCGCGCTTTGCTATTGGCGCCGCCTTGGCATCGCGCGCAATGCGCGCTCCTACAATGCGGGTCGGTAACCCTATCGGGCCCCCAGTCGGCGCGCCAGGCGTTGTGCGTCGCGGGGCGCGTAGACCTTGGCGTCGTTGTCGAAATAAACGTACACGTCGCGCCGGCGGCTCGGTGGGCTCTCGTCCGAGACGGTGCGGGCGCCCTCGACCTGGCCGCCACGCTGCCAGGCCTCAATCTTCCCGGCCCACCTGTCGATCGCTTTCGGCGTATAACCGCTCACGTACAGTTCTTTATCGCCATGCAGGCGAACGTACACGAAGTCGGCCGTCACGTCTTCCATCAGCGGCCAGCGACTCGCCGTGTCGGCAACCACCAGCGCGATATCGTGCCGCCGCAGCAGCCCGATGAACGCAGGATCCACGAAGCTCCGGTGGCGGACCTCCATGGCATGCC
>CAZSKQ010000076.1:0-16815 GCA_964607425.1 uncultured Woeseiaceae bacterium | reverse complement strand
TTTTGTCGGGGGGCGGCCGCGAGGGGGCGCTAGTGTCCGACAGGCTCCTCTTGCTGTCAAGCGGCTGCCGGTCCGTATAATGCCCCGGGGACGCGGGGAATTCCATGTTCGAAAATCCCGAAATGGCGGTCGCGGAGTTGCCTGCCGCCGATGGTGTCGAGTGGCAGGCCCTGGACCGGCGATTCGTGCCCAGGCAGCAGGTTCGCGGGCTTTTGAATGCGCTTGCGTTAGCCGCCGCTGCGCTCGTTTTCCAGTTATTGCGACAGCGGCTCGAGACGCAATTCCCGCCGTGGACGGCATGGGCGGCGTGGGCGGTGGTCGCGATCGTGGCGCTGAACGCCCTGCTGTGGCCGCTGGTGAGCGTGCCGAAGAAGGGCTATGCGCTTCGCGACCGGGACATCGTCTACCGAAGCGGTGTTCTCTGGCGCAGCGTGACCGCCGTGCCGTTCAACCGCGTGCAGCACGTCGAGACCGCCAGCACGCCTCTCGATCGGCGCTTCGGGCTGGCAACCCTGCAGCTTTACACCGCCGGCAGCTCCGGCGGCGACCTCGTTATCCACGGATTACCCGCCGCGGCCGCCGAGCGCATGCGCGTGTTCGTGCTGCGCCGGGCCGCCGATGCGATCGAGCATGACTGACGCCGCGGCCGAAATCTCAGGCTGGCGGCGCACCTCGCCGCTGGCGATCGTCTTCTACCTCGGCAGGATTTACCGGGCGTTCGCCAGGAACGCCGTTCAATCCCTGGCGCCGCTAGCGGCATTCCTCGTCGCCTTCCAGGGTAACAAGGTTTTCGCCCTGGTCGTGGGGGGCATTGTTTTCGTGTTCGTGACCGCCGTGCATGCGTTACTGCGCTGGTGGTATTTCCGCTACGCGATCACCGGCCAGTCGATCCTGATTCGCGACGGCGTGTTCCGGAAGCGGCAGCTCGACATCAAGTTCGAGCGCGTGCAAGGCGTCACGACGTCCCAGAACATCGTCTTTAGACTCTTCGGGCTGGTGACCGTGAACCTCGACACGGCCGGTTCGTCCGGGCAGGAGGGCCACCTGCCGGCCGTGGAGCAACCGTTTGCCGACGAGCTCCGCGAACGCATACGTCACACGTTGAAGGCAGAAACGATCGAGGCCCCCGACGGCGAGCACCGCGACGAAACCGAAGCCCGTACGCTGCTCCGGTTGACCGGCAGCGATATCGTGCGCATCGGATTATCGAGCGGACGCGTGTTCCTCGCGCTTGCGCTCCTCGGCCCGCTGAGCCAGGCACTGGAAGAACGGGGCGACCGGTGGGTCGAGGAAAGCGCATTGCTGCAAGCACTGGGTGCCGCGCATTTCAGCTTCGCTACCGCCCTTGTACTCGCGCTGGCGGTCGTGCTCGTGATTATCGTGGTCCTGCTCGCGGCATCCATCATCGCCGCCCTGCTTCGCTATCACGGCTACACGCTGGTCGCGGAGGGAGATGTGATGCGTTGGGCAGGAGGCCTGTTCACACGCCAGGAACAATCGGTGCAAAGGGTCAAGGTCCAGTCACTTTACGTGTTCCAGAATTTCATGCTGCGGCGGTTCCGGCGTTTTCGGTTGCGCACGCGCCAGGCGACGAGCGGCCGCGGCGGCGCGGGTAGCCGCTTCGAGGTGCCGATCTGTACCGGCGAGGTGGTTGCCGAGCTCGGGGCGGAAATCTTCGAGGACGAGCGTGAGAACCTGGCACTCGATCCGCAGGACACGGCTTTCCGGGCAATCTCCCGATACTACCTGCGCTCCCGCCTGTTGATCGGCGGTGTGGCACCGGCGATCGCCGCGGTTGCGGCCTTCTGGCCCGGAATTGGCGCGTATGCGCTGTATTGGCTGCTGTGGATCCCCTTTGTCGCGGCGCTGGTATGGATGCGATACCGGCGATACGGGTTCGCGGTTGCAAAGGACGGGGCATCATTTCGCCGCGGCTTCATCGGCAGCCGGTTGACGGTGTGGCTGCACCGGAAGGTACAGCGGGTAACCGTGTCGCAGTCACCCTTCCAGCGGCGGCGGGGGTTGGCGACGATGAGATTTTACCTGGCGGCGGGATCGGTGGCCGTGCCGTTCGTTGATTACGCAGAGGCGGCGCGGTTGCGGGATTTCGTTCTATATCGTGTCGAATCCAGTAAGCGGGCCTGGCATTGATGCGGTCTGCTCAGACGTTGAAGCGGAAGTGCATGACGTCGCCTTCCTGGACGACGTAGGTCTTGCCTTCCAGGCGCAGGCGGCCGGCTTCCTTCGCGCCTTGCTCGCCGTTCAGTGAGATGAAGTCCTCGTAGGCGATCACTTCGGCGCGGATGAAGCCCTTCTCGAAGTCGGTGTGGATCTCGCCCGCCGCCTGCGGCGCCGTGGCGCCGACGCGGGTGGTCCAGGCGCGCACCTCCTTCGGACCGACGGTAAAGAACGTCTGCAATCCAAGCAGCTTGTAGGCGCAGCGAATCACCCGGTCGAGGCCCGGCTCCGCCAGCCCGAGCTCCGCCAGGAACTCCGCCTTGTCCGCGTCCTCGAGCTGTGCGATCTCGGCTTCGATAGCAGCGCAGATGGTCACGACTTCGGCGCCCTCGTCCGCCGCGACTCGCCGCACAGCATCCAGGTGCGGGTTATTCTCGAAGCCGTCCTCGTCGACGTTGGCGACGTACATAACGGGCTTGGCCGTGATCAGGTGCAGGTCGCGCACGAGCAATCGTTCCGGCTCGTCCAGCTCTAGCGTGCGCACCGGGCGGCCTTCGTCCAGGTGCGCTTTCACCTTGCGCAACGTGTCGCGGTGGCGTACCGCTGCTTTCTCGTTGGTCTTTGCGCTGCGCTCGGCCTTGTAGAGCTGCTTCTCGACCGATTCGAGGTCGGCCAGCGCGAGCTCGGTATTGATGGTGTCGATGTCATCTGCCGGGTCGATGGTGCCCGCTACGTGCGTGACGTCGTCGTTCTCGAAACAGCGGACGACGTGTCCGATCGCGTTCGTCTCGCGGATATTGGCGAGGAACTGGTTGCCGAGCCCCTCGCCCTTCGACGCACCGGCAACCAGCCCGGCGATGTCGACGAACTCGACCACGGTCGGGATCGTCTTCTGCGGCTGCATGATGTCGCTTAACGCGGCGAGCCGCGGATCGGGCACCGGCACCACGCCGACGTTCGGCTCGATCGTGCAGAACGGGTAGTTCTCCGCCGGGATCTCCGCGGCCGTCAGGGCATTGAACAGGGTGGACTTGCCGACGTTCGGCAGGCCGACGATGCCGCACTTGATCGCCATTACGGCTCCCGCTTGAGGGCGGTGTGCAGCCGGTTCATCGCGGCTTCCGCGCCTTTCTCCGCGAGCAGCGGGATGATATCCAGCGATGCACCGATGGCCGAGAGGACGGCGTCCTCCACGTCCGCCGGACCGGGCTTCAGGACGTAGCCGGTCACCTTGTCTTTTTCGCCCGGGTGGCCGACACCGATGCGCAGGCGCAGGAAATCGGCCCCGCAGTGCCGGATCACGTCACGGATGCCGTTATGGCCGCCATGGCCGCCGCCGCGCTTCAGGCGCGCGATGCCGGGCGGCAGGTCGATCTCATCGTGCACGACCAGCAGCTGCTCCACGGACAGCCGGTAATAGTCGAGCACTGCCCGCACCGGGCCGCCGCTCAGGTTCATCCAGCTCTGGGGTTTCACGATCCACACCTCGCCGCCGGCAAGCGTCACGCGGCAAAGGGCGGCGTCGAAGCGCTTCTCGTAGCGAAACTCACCGCCTTCGCGGCGCGCAAGGGCATCCGCGAACCAGAAGCCCGCGTTGTGCAGGGTGCGCTCGTAGCGGGCCTCGGGATTGCCGAGGCCCGCGATGAGGGTCAGGTGGGTGGTCATCGGCCCGCCAACAGCGGGAACTCAGGAAGCGGACTCTTCGCCTGCTTCCGGTTTCGCCGGCTGGGCTTCGGCGCCTTCGGCGGACTCTGCCCCTTCCGCGGCCTCTTCCTCGAGAGGCGCTGCCTTGTGGACCTGGATGGACACGATGGCGTCGTCGTGGTCCTCGCCGTAACTGAGCTCGATCAGCTCGACGCCCTCGGGCACCTTGATGTCGGAAAGGTAAAGCATCTCATCCAGGCCGAGATGCGAGATATCGACTTCGATGTAGTTGGGGAGATCCTTCGGCAGGCAGCTCACTTCGACTTCGGTGAGGAGCCGGAACACGGCCCCGCCGCCCAGCTTCACGCCGGGGGCCACCTGCTCGCCGACGAAATGCAGCGGCACATGCATGCGGATTTTTTCGTCTTCGCGGACGCGCTGCATGTCGATGTGCATGATCTGCCGTTTCGCGGGATGGCGCTGGACGTCCTTCAGGATCACCGGCTGGCTCTTGTCGCCGACCGTGATCGTCAGGATGCTGGAATAGAACGCCTCGCGATCGAGCTGCTGCAGGATCTTGTTATGGTCGAACGCGAGGGTGCGCGGCGGCCTTCCGGCGCCGTAGAGGATTGCAGGCACTTTGCCTTCGCGACGCAGGCGGCGGCTCGCACCTTTCCCCTGGTCCTCGCGAAGCTCTGCAACCAGGGTAAATTCCTGTTCCATGAGAGACTCCGTAAGTCATTGATTGGCCGGCCCCATGGCCGACGATTGGCGCTGCCACGGCCGCGACCAGCCCTGGCAGGGCGCGGATGGTAGCTCAATCAGGCCCCGCAGGCCACAGTTACGCCCCGTCAATCGACGTAGAGGGAGCTCACGGATTCTTCGTCCGAGATGCGCCGCATGGTCTCGGCCAGCAGCTCGGCGGTGGAGAGCTGGCGAATTCTCGGGCAGGCCCTCGCGTCCTCGCGCAGCGGGATAGTGTCGGTCACGACGACCTCGTCCAGCTCGGATTCACCGATGCGCGACACGGCCGGGCCGGACAGCACCGGGTGCGTGATGTAGGCCACGACCCTGCACGCGCCCTGCCGCTTCAGCGCGGCAGCCGCCTGGCAAAGCGTGCCGGCGGTGTCCACCATGTCGTCGATGATGACACAGGTCTTGTCGCGGACATCGCCGATGATGTTCATGACCTCGGCTTTGTTCGCCTTCGAGCGGCGCTTGTCGATGATCACGAGATCGGCATCGTCGAGGCGCTTGGCGAGGGCGCGGGCCCGGACCACACCGCCGACATCGGGCGACACCACGACCATCTTCGGATACTTCTGCTTCCAGACGTCGCCCAGCAGCACCGGCGAGGCGTAGACGTTGTCGACGGCGATATCGAAAAAGCCCTGGATCTGGTCGGCATGCAGGTCGACGGTGAGCACCCGGTCCACGCCGGCGGCCGCGATCAGCTCGGCGACCAGCTTGGCGGTGATCGGCACGCGCGAGGCGCGGGGACGGCGGTCCTGGCGGGCGTAACCGAAATACGGTATCACGGCCGTGATCCTCGCGGCCGACGCCCGGCGGCAGGCATCGACCATCACGAGCAGCTCCATCAGGTTTTCGTTGGTCGGCGGGCAGGTCGACTGGATGATGAAGGTCTCGCGGCCGCGGATGTTTTCGAGGATCTCGACGCTGATCTCGCCGTCACTGAAACGCCCCACGTGCGCTTTGGCGAGCGGTACGTGCAGCACCCTGGCAATGTCCTGCGCCAGCTCCGGGTGCGCGTTGCCGGAGAAAATTGCCATTGTCGCCGGATCCATGGCGTTACCTCGCTCGGGATGTAACTAAGGGAATGGCTGGGGTGGCAGGATTCGAACCTGCGCATGACGGGATCAAAACCCGTTGCCTTACCACTTGGCTACACCCCAAAGCTGCCTGTCTTGCTGGCGCAGATTCTAAGGGAACCGCTCACTTTAGTGAAACGTCCAGTCGTGGATCACGAGGCGCACGCGGGTATCGTGGTTCAGAGCGGTTAGCCGGCGCGGCAGGGCCACGCCGCCGGCGTCTGCGCCGTAGTCGGTGAAGCGCACGGTCCAGTCCCGTTGCTCCAGCACCGCCAGGAGTCCGCCTGCGCCGAACTCCGTAGCGGCCGGGCTCGCGGGATCCGGGATGCCCAGCGCCCAGTACCGCAGGCTCGCGACCGGCAGGGCCCAACCGTACATTGCCTGCAGCTCGGCGTCGGCGTCTTCGACGTGATGCACGCTGCCGTCGTTGTCGGTCACGGTCAGGGTCTCGCCATCGCCTTCGATGCGCACGTTGCCGATGCCGAGGGGCCCGCTCAAAGCCGCGTGGAAGATGTCGCCTTCCTGCCGCCAGCGGAGGTTCGCGTTGAAGCCCTCGTCGCCGGCCTTGACGCCGACGCGGCCCTTGAACTCCCAGTCATGCATTTCCGAGAGCACCGCCCGGCGCGTCTCCCAGTCGGGCAGGGGCGGCAGCTCGATGCCGCGCTGGATCGTGCACCCTGCCAGCAGCAGGAGCGGCAGGAGCGCGCGCCCGCGGACCGGGTTACGGACCCTCGCTGCCGGGGAAGGCGCGCTCACGGACATCTTCCAGCAGCTCGTTTTCGGGGAAGCGTTCCTCCGCGTCCTCGAGCGCGGCCCGGGCTTCGTCGGTGCGGCCGAGCTTCCACAACACCTCGACAATGTGTGCCGCGACCTCGGGGTCCTCGAGAATCTCGTAGGCGCGTTCGAGCTCGACCAGCGCCCGGTCGAGCTTGCCCTGGCGGTAAAGGACCCAACCCCAGCTATCAATGATTGCCCCGCTGTCGGGATCGAGCTTGAGCGCTTTCCTGATCAGCCGCTCGGCTTCGCCGTAGCGGTCGGTACGGTCCGCAAGCGTGTAGCCCAGGGCGTTCAGGGCATACGGGCTGTCCGGCCAGCGGCGCACGCCGTCGCGGTAGAGGTCGATCGCATCGTCCAGGCGCCCCATCCGGAGCAGGAGCTCGGCCTTGCCGAGCAGCGGGGTTTCGCTGTCCGGGCGGTACTCGATGACCTGGTCGAAGAGCGTCAAGGCTTCCTCGTGCCTGTCGAGCAGGCCGAGGAGCTGGGCCCGTGCCTCCATCATGTCGATCGCATGCGATGGATGCGTGTCGCCGAAATCCTGCAGGTGCTGCAGCGCGCGGTCGGCCTTGTCCTGCTCCAGCAGGAGCATGCCTGCGCGCCGTTGCGCCGCCACCGCGTTGGGGCCGCTGATGACCTGCGCGTAGAGCGCGGCCGCGTCGTCGTACTCCTGCCGCTGGTCGGCAATACGCGCGAGGTAAAACAGCGCGTCCATGGTGTACTGGCCACTGCCGAGCAGGTCCTGGAAATCGGACCAGGCCACGTCGAGGTGCCCGTTGCGGAAGTTGATGATCGCCATCAGCCGCAGCGCGTCGGTGCGCGCGGGCTGCTCGAGCAGGATCTGGTTCACCTGGCTCAGGGCATCGTCGTCGCGGTCGACGGCGAGGTACATGACGGCAAGCTCGAGGCGTGCCTCCGGGTCCGGGTCGGGGTCGTCGCCGACCAGGCGGGCGGTGTAATCGATCGCCTCTTCACGCTCGCCCGCAAGCAGCAGCGAACGCGCATACAGGAGCGAAGGCTGGATCCAGTCGGGCTCAAGCGCGCGTGCCTTTTCGGCGCGTTTGCGCGCTTCTTTGGCATCGTCCGCCTGCAGGGCCATCACGCCGGCGGCGTAATGCGCCCAGGCCGAGTCGTCGTAGGGCTTGGCCAGCTCGTTCATGAGCCACTGGCCGTCCTCGGGCTTCTCTTCGGACAGGAACGGTATCAGGGCTACCAGGCGTTCGTCGGGCGGCGCATTGCCCCGCTCCAGGAGCGCTTTGAAGCTGCGCCGGGAATCGCGCAGCTTGCCGTTGCGCAACTGCAGTTGCGCGAGGTAGAGCAGTGCCTCGTCGCTCTCCCCGTCCAACTCTACCCAGCGTTCCGCCGCCTTTAGCGCGTCCTCGTCGAAGCCGTAGGTGTAGGCAACCTGGGTGGCCTGCCGCGCAATTTCCGCGTCCTCGCTCTCCTCGGCGGCTTCGCGGTATTCCTCGGAGGCGAGCTTGTATTCCTTGCGCTGCAGCGCAATCTCGGCCTGGAGCAGGTGCGCATCCGCTTCTTCGTCCGACTGCTCCTGGGCCAAAGCCGGGAAGCCGGTGGCCAGCAGGACCGCCAGCCCGAGGGCCGCCAAACGGTCGGATACACGGTCCATCGTCGAGGATTCCATCATAGGGTGCATGGGACCAAAGGGGACAGAGACAGGAAACGGCGGCATCAGTTCGCTTATGATACGCGGAAACCTCTCGCCGGGGCAGAACCGGCATTCTCGAACGCGCGAAAAATGGATGTTGCAGCCTCAGGACTCGCCCGCACAGCGCCAGCCACACGAATTCCCGATCGCGCGATGCCGGTGCACATACTCGGGCTGAACCATACTACGGCCCCCGTGGATATCCGCGAGCAGCTCATTTTCGCGGCCGAGGATGCCGTGCGCGCGCTGGCGGAAGTCGCCGAGCTCCCCGGGATCCGCGAAGCGGTGGTGTTATCGACCTGTAACCGGACGGAGTTCGTGATCTCGGCGGAGACCCGCGGTGTCGCGGCCCTGCGCGCCTGGCTGGTCGCCGACCAGCAGCTGTCCCCGGAGGCACAGCAGGCGCTGTTCACGCTCCACGGCGACGACTCCATCCGGCACCTGTTTCGCGTCGCCTGCGGGCTCGATTCCATGGTGCTCGGGGAGCCGCAGATCCTCGGGCAGCTGAAGGACGCGTACCGGCTGGCGGAGCAGTCGGGCACAATCGGGGACGAGCTGGGCCGCCTGTTCCGGCACACCTTCTCGGTGGCGAAGAAAGTGCGCACGGAAACCGAGATCGGCCGCAATCCGGTTTCAGTCGCGTACGCCGCGGTGACGCTCGCGGGGCAGTTCTTCAGCGGACTGGCGAAGCACACGGCGCTGCTGATCGGCGCCGGCGCGACCATCGAGCTGGTGGCCAGGCACCTGCAGGGGAAGGGCATCGGCCGCGTCTTCGTGGCCAACCGGGACGTCGGCCGGGCAGAGGAGCTTGCCGACCGCTTCGGCGCCTTCGCGCTGCCGCTCACGGCACTGGACGGCACCCTCCCGGACGCCGATATCGTCATCAGCTCGACGGCAAGCCCCGAGCCGGTGATCGCGCTGGCGCAGATGAAGCAGGCAATCCGCGCCCGCAAGCGCCGCCCGGTGTTCGCCGTGGACATGGCAGTGCCGCGCGACTTCGACCCGGCCATCGCCGAGCTGCCCGATGTCTACCTCTACACTATCGACGATCTCGACCAGGTCGTGCTCGAGGGACAGGGCGCCCGCGAGGCGGCGGCGGTGGAGGCCGACCGGATCCTGCGCGCGGAAACCGGGCGCTATCTCGAGATCGAGCGCAGCAAGGCGATCGCTCCCGTCATTACCGCATTGCGCGACCATGGGGATGCGGTACGCCAGGAAGTCCTGCGGCAGGCACGGCGGCGGCTCGCGGCCGGCGCCGACGCCGAGGCGGTGCTGGAGTACCTGGCGGGCTCGCTGCTGAAAAAGCTGCTGCACCGGCCCACCGTGCGGTTGCGTGAAGCGGGCGAGACCTCGGACGAGGCGCTCATCCGGGCGGCGCACGAGCTGTTCGGGCTCAGTGAGCGGGAGGACGACGGCGACCCGTCGCGATGAAGGAGTCCATTCGCCACAAGCTGGAGGGCACGCGCGACCGCTTCGAGGAGATCGCCGCCCTGCTCTCCGATCCGGAGGTGATCGGCAACCAGGGCCGCTTCCGGGAGCTGTCGCGCGAGTACGCGCGGCTGGAGTCGGTCGTCGGCCTGTTCCGGCGCTATGAAAGCGTGATACGCGACCTGGCTGCCGCGAGGGAGATGGCGTCGGACGCCGATGCCGAAATCCGGCGCATGGGGGAAGACGAGCTGGCCGGCCTGAGCACGGAACGGGATGCACTGCAGCTCGAGCTGCAGAAAGCGTTGATCCCCCCGGACCCGCACGACGAGGCCAACGTATTTTTGGAAATCCGCGCCGGCACCGGCGGCGACGAAGCGGCCATTTTTGCCGGCGACCTGTTTCGCATGTACTCGCGCTATGCCGAGTTGCGCGGCTGGACCCTGGAGGTCATCAGCGCGCGCGAGGGCGAGCACGGCGGCTACAAGGAAATCGTAAGCCGCATTTCCGGAAGCGGCATCTATGCCCGGCTCAAGTTCGAATCGGGTGCGCACCGGGTGCAGCGCGTGCCGGCGACGGAATCGCAAGGGCGCATACACACGTCGGCGTGCACGGTGGCCGTGCTGCCGGAGCCGGAAGACGTGGAGGAAATCGAACTCAATCCCGCCGATCTCAGGACCGACACGTTCCGCGCATCGGGCGCCGGCGGCCAGCACGTGAACAAGACCGACTCCGCGGTGCGCATCACCCACCTGCCGAGCGGCATCGTGGTCGAATGCCAGGACGAGCGCTCACAGCATAAAAACCGGGCCCGGGCGCTGTCGCTGCTGCGGGCGAAGCTCCTGGACGCGGAAATTTCGCAGCGGGAGACGGAGCAGGCGCAGCAGCGGCGGTTGCTGGTGGGCACGGGCGATCGTTCCGAGCGCATCCGCACCTACAATTTCCCGCAGGGGCGGGTGACGGATCACCGGGTGAACCTGACGCTCTACAAGCTCGCGGAAATCCTGGAAGGCGACCTGGACCCGGTCATCGATCCGCTGGTGAGCGAGCACCAGGCGGACCAGCTCGCGGCGCTGGGCGCCTGACACCCGATCATCGATCGCGAAATCGCGCGGCGCTCAGCCCAGCGCGCGGTCGAGGTCGGCGATCAGATCGTTGCGGTCTTCCAGTCCTACCGACAACCGGATCAACTGGTCGCTGATCCCGAGCGCCGCCCGCTTCTCCGCCGGCACCGATGCGTGGGTCATGATTGCCGGGTGATCGACGAGACTTTCCACGCCGCCGAGGCTCTCCGCCAGCGCAAAAACCTCGCAGCGTTCGAGGAACGATCGCGCCTCGTCCAGCCCGCCCTTGATGAAGAACGTTACGATGCCGCCGCCCATACCGCCCATTTGCTTGCGCGCCAGCGCATGCTGCGGGTGCGTTTCGAGTCCGGGATAAAGCACGCTGTCGACGCGCTCGTCCTGTTCCAGCCACGCGGCGACGGCCGCGGCGTTCTCGCAGTGGCGTTGCATGCGCACGGCCAGCGTTTTCAGGCCGCGCAAGGCCAGGAACGAATCGAACGGACCCTGCACAGAACCGATCGAGTTCTGCAGGAAGGCCAGCTTCTCCGCAAGCTCCTCATTCGCGGTGACCGCGATGCCGCCCACCATGTCGGAATGGCCGTTCAGGAACTTGGTCACCGAATGCATGACGATATCGCAACCGGCTTCCAGCGGCCGCTGCAGGTACGGCGTCGCGAAGGTGTTGTCGGCGACGACGAGGATGCCGCGCTCGTGCGCCAGCCCCGCCACCGCCTCGAAATCGACCAGCTTGAGCAGCGGGTTGCTCGGGCTCTCGATCCAGATGAGGCGGGTGTCGTCACGGATCGCGGATGCAAGGTTCGCCGGATCGCTGAGGTCCACGAAGCTGAAATCCAGCCCGGCGCTGCGGCGCCGAACGCGTTCGAAAAGCCGCGTCGTGCCGCCGTAGATATCGTCCATGGCGATGACGTGACTGCCGGAATCGATGAGTTCCAGGATGGTTGCCGTGGCGGCCATCCCGGAACTGAACGCAAACCCGAAGCGGCCCGATTCGAGATCGGCGATGCAACGCTCCAGCGCCTGCCGCGTCGGATTGTGCGTGCGCGAGTACTCGTAACCCTGGTGCACGCCGGGGCTTTTTTGCACGTAAGTCGAGGTCGCGTAAATGGGCTGCATGATCGCGCCCGTACTTGGGTCCGGTGCCTGCCCGGCATGAATCGCCCGCGTGGCGAAACGGCTGTTGCCTGTGTCCTGTTTCACACCGGAATCCCTCAACTCTGCTTCCGCAAATAATTCAAAACATCCGACCGCGTAATCAACCCGAAAAACTGGTCGCCATCCACTACGGCCGCATACGGCTGCACCTGCAGCATCGCCACGAGATTATTGACGCTCGTATCCTTGTCCACCTGCAAGTACGCCGTCTGCATCGCATCCCGCACCGGCGAATGCATCAGGTCCGGATGCCCGAACACGAAGCGGATGATTGCGTCCTCCGTCAGCACCCCGACGAGCTTGCCCTCTTCCATCACCGGCAGCTGCGAGAAGCCGGCATTGCGCAGCCGGTTGTGCGCGGTAGTCAGGACGTCCGCGGGGCTCACCGTAATCGTGGCCCGCTCGCCGTGCGGCCGACCGATGAGGTCGCGCAGGTCGCCGTATGATTCGCGCTGGATGAAGCCCTGGTCCTCCATCCAGAAGTCGTTGAAAAGCTTAGAAAGATACTTATTGCCGGTATCGCTCGCGAAGGTCACGACGCGTTTGGGCCCGGCCTGCTCGCGGCAGTATTTCAGCGCGGCAGCGAGTTGCGTGCCGGTCGAGGAGCCCGCGAGGATGCCTTCCCGCCTGAGGAGATCGCGCGCGGTGCTGAACGACTCCGCGTCACTGATGGAGTAGGCTTTCCGGATGCGGCTGAAGTCGGCGATCGACGGGATGAAATCCTCGCCGATGCCCTCGACCAGCCAACTGGCGTTCTTCTCGCCGAGCTGCCCCGTGTTGATGTAATCGGCCAGCACCGAGCCCACCGGATCGGCGAGGACGATCTCGACCCCTGGCGCGCGCTTCGCCAGGTACGCCGTGATGCCGCTGACGGTCCCGCTCGAGCCGACGCCGAGGACGATCGCGTCCAGGTCGCCGTCCATCTGCTCGAGGACTTCCGGCCCCGTGGTCTTCTCGTGCGCGAGCGGATTGTCGGGGTTGCCGAACTGGTTGATGAAGTACGCGCCGCGCTCCTCGGCAATGCGCTTGCCGAGATCCTGGTAATACTCGGGGTGCCCTTTCGCCACGTCCGAGCGCGTCAGCACGACCTCGGCACCCATGGCGCGCAGGTTGAAGATCTTCTCCTGGCTCATCTTGTCCGGGAGGACGAGGATCAGGCGATAGCCCTTCTGGGCGGCCGCCAGCGCGATCCCGATGCCGGTGTTGCCGGCGGTCGCTTCGACGACGGTATCGCCCGGCTTCAGGTCGCCGCGGCGTTCCGCTTCCTCGATCATCACGACGCCGATCCGGTCCTTGACCGAACCGCCTGGATTCATGAACTCGAGCTTCAGGAACAGCCGGCACGGACCGGTGTCGAGCCGCGTGATCTCGAGCATCGGCGTGCGGCCGACCATGTCGAGGACGTTGGAATAGACGTTCATGGGTTCGGGAAGGTGCCTGTGCGTTGATTCATGGTACGCGAAGGCCGGCCGGGGCTCTAGCTTCGCCCAAGGCTAAACACCCGCCGCCCGGGCACTTGACGGCTGCCGCTGCCGATACTAACGTCCGCCGTCTGCATGTGCCGCCGCCTGGCGGTGCAGCGAAACCATGCCGAATTCAAGCCGCCGGACCAGGAACGCAGCGGGATGAGGATCGATGCCGCCCTCGAGCGGGCCATCGGGGAGCTGCGGCCGGTCAGCGACAGCCCGCGGATCGATGCAGAGCTCCTGCTCGCGCGCGCGCTAACCGTCGCGCGCTCCTACCTGTTTGCGCATCCGGAAGACGAGCTGGACGAGGCGGCGATCGGGCGCTTTTTCGACGCGGTCGAACGGCGAAAGCGGGGGATGCCGCTCGCTTACATCACGGGCGAGAAGGAATTCTGGTCCCTGCCGCTCATCGTCACGCCGGATACGCTGGTGCCGCGGCCCGAGACCGAGCTGCTGGTGGAGCTGGCATTACGCCATATCCCGCGGCGCGGAGCGTGGCGCGTACTGGATCTGGGCACCGGCAGCGGCGCCATCGCGCTGGCCATCGCGAGCGAACGGCCGCAATCCGAGGTGACCGCGACAGACATAAGCGAGGCAGCCCTGGCAGTGGCGCGCGAGAACGCGAGAAGGCTGCAACTCGCGAATATCTCGTTCCTGCAAGGTGACTGGTTCGCTCCGGTTGCCGGCCGCACTTTCGACCTGCTGGTGTCCAACCCGCCGTACGTGCGGCACGGCGACCCGGCGCTCGCGGCGCTGCGGCACGAACCGGCACTGGCGCTCGCAACCGGCGAGAACGGCCTCGCGGCCATACGGATCATTGCGCGCGAGGCCATTGCGCTGCTGGAGCCCGGCGCTTTGCTGCTGCTGGAACACGGCATCGAGCAGGCGGAGGACGTCGCGCGCATCCTCCTGGAACGCGGCTGGCACGACATCGAGTGCCACAACGACCTGACCGGACGGCCGCGGGCGACCTTTGCTCGCAGGGATCGCACGCCTGCCTGATGCGAACCCCCGCGGCCGCGCCGGAGCCTGCGGCTGCGCACCGTTCGCCTATAATGCCCTGCCGGCGTTCGCCGGCCCTGGTAGCTCCGGATGATCTACGTAATCGATCGATTCTTCAGCAGGATGACGGGTCGCCAGCTGGTGCTCTGGTCCCTCGTGCAAGTCCTGTTCATCGGCCTCCTCGACTGGATCACCGGCTCCGAGCTCTCGTTCACGGTGTTCTACCTGGTTCCGGTCTCCGTCGCCGCCTGGTACAGCGGCACGGTCGTAACCTACGGAATTGTGCTCGCCGCCGCCGGCACGTGGCTAGGCGTGGAGTATGTGGCGGACCGCAGCTATAGCGCGCAATGGATCCTCTACTGGAACTCGGCCGTGCGGCTGGTGTTCTTCAGCGTCGTGGCCCTGCTCATTCACCAGCTGCGGTCACACGTCGCATTGCAGCAACGCCTCGCGCGCACCGACCACCTGACCGGTCTTCTCAACCGCGCCGGATTCATGGAGCTGGCGGAACTGCTGACTCGCAGTGCCACCCGCTATGACCTGTCGCTGGTCATCGGCTTCATCGATCTCGATGGCTTCAAGAAAGTGAACGACACGCTGGGTCATCACCATGGCGATGAAGTGCTGAAAACCGTCGGCGCGACGCTCCGGCACCTGAATCGTGAAAGCGACATCACGGCGCGGCTTGGAGGCGACGAATTCGCCGTGCTGCTGCCGAATACGGACCTCGACGGGGCGCGCGCCTACTTCGGCAAGTTGCACCGCGAGTTGCTGGATGGCATCCGGCGGCACGGGGATTCCTCGATGGGTGTCAGCATCGGCGCGGTCGCGTTCGAACGCGGTCCGCCGACGCTGGACCAGGCGCTGAGGCTCGCGGATGACCTCATGTACCGCGCCAAGAAGAGCGGGCGGACCAGCGTCGTCGTTGAGCCGCCGCCGGATACCCCGGAGCTGCGGCGGGCCGGGAGCTGAGCGCCCGTCCGCCGCGGGTCATGCGGCGTCGGCGGCAGCGGGGTCGTAACCGAGGTTGGCGGTGAGCCAGCGTTCCACTTCTTCCACCGGCCAGCCTTTTCTCGCGGCCACCGATTCGACCTGGTCGCGGCCGACCTGCCCGACCGAGAAATAACGCGCATCCGGATGCGCGAAATAGAAGCCGCTGACGGCCGCGGTCGGCACCATCGCGAACGACTCGGTGAGGTGGAGGCCGATCTTCGATTCGACATCGAGCAAACGCCATAGCCGCGCCTTTTCCGTGTGATCCGGGCAGGCCGGGTAACCGGGTGCGGGGCGAATGCCGCGATAGCGTTCGTCGATCAACTCGCCGTTCGAGAGACGTTCGTCCGGCGCGTAACCCCAGTGTTCCCTGCGCACGCACTCGTGCAGGTACTCGGCGAAAGCTTCGGCGAGACGATCGGCCAGCGCCTTCACCAGGATGGCGCTGTAATCGTCGTGACCGTCCTGGAATTTCCGGACGTGCTCGTCGATGCCGATGCCGGCCGTGACCGCGAATGCGCCGATGTAGTCCTCGAACCCGGCCGGCGCGATGTAATCGGCGAGGCAGTCCTGCGTCTTGCCGGGCGGCTTGGCGCGCTGCTGGCGCAGGTGGTGTAGGCGCATGACCTGCTCGCTCCGCGCCTCGTCGCCGTAGACGATGATGTCGTCGTCATCGACCGCGTTCGCGGGGAAGAAGCCGATAATTCCGCGTGCTTCGAGCCAGCGCTCATCGAGGATGCGATCCAGCATCTGGCGGGCGTCGGCATACAGGCTGCGAACCGCCTCTCCTACCGTCGCATCTTCCAGGATATCCGGGAACTTGCCGTGAAATTCCCAGGCGTTGAAGAACGGCATCCAGTCGATGTAGGGGACGAGAGTCGCCAGGTTGACCTTGTCGAACACCTTGCTGCCGATGAACGCCGGCCGCGGAAACTGGTAGTTCGCCCAGTCGCAGCGGTGCTTTTTCTCGCGCGCCTGCGCCAGCGTGAGCTGCGGTGCCAATCTCGATTTGCCGGCATGGCGTTTACGCCTTGCCGCGTTCTCACGGCGCGTTTTCTCGGCCAAAAGCGCACGGGAGCGGGGGTCCACCAGCGCCTGGGCGATGCCGACGGAGCGTGAAGCATCTTTCACGTAGATCACCGGACCCTCGTAGTTGGGCTCGATCTTCACCGCCGTATGTGCCGGCGAGGTAGTGGCGCCGCCGATCAAAAGCGGTAGCTCGAAGCCCAAGCGCTGCATCTCGCGAGCAACGTTCACCATCTCGTCCAGCGACGGCGTGATGAGGCCCGACAAGCCGATCATCTGCGCGTTCTCACGCTTAGCGGTGGCCAGGATCTTCTCGCAGGACACCATGACGCCCAGGTCGATCACCTCGAAGTTGTTGCACTGCAGGACGACACCCACGATATTTTTGCCAATGTCGTGCACGTCACCCTTGACCGTTGCCATGACGATCTTGCCGTTCGTTTCGCGGGCGCCGCCTTTCTCCTTTTCGATGAACGGAATGAGGTAGCCGACCGCCTTTTTCATAACGCGCGCGGACTTCACGACCTGCGGCAGGAACATCTTGCCCGAGCCGAACAGGTCGCCGACGACGTTCA
>CAZSKQ010000075.1:0-17017 GCA_964607425.1 uncultured Woeseiaceae bacterium | reverse complement strand
GGACAACTCGTCGATGAAAAACTCCGAAAGCGTCACGCCGCGCTCCAGTTCCGCCTCGAAGGCGGCAGCACCTTCCCGGCGCACGAAGGAATCCGGGTCCTCGCCCTCCGGCAGGAACACGAAGCGAACCTGCCGGCCATCGCGCACCTGCGGCAGCGCCGTTTCCAGCGCCCGCCAGGCGGCCGCCCGGCCGGCACGATCGCCGTCGAAGCAGAAAGCGACGTCGTCGCACAGCCGGAACAGGCGGTTCAGGTGTTCCTCCGTGGTGGCCGTGCCGAGCGTCGCCACGGCGAAGTCGATCCCGTGCCGCGCGAGGCCAATGACGTCCATGTAGCCTTCGACTACCACCAGGTGCTCGATCTGGCGCAGCGCCTGGCGTGCCTCGTACAGGCCATAGAGCTCGCGACCCTTGTGGAACAGCGCCGTTTCAGGCGAGTTGAGGTATTTCGGCTCGCCGTCTCCCATGACGCGGCCGCCGAAGCCGATGACGCGGCCGCGCGCATCGCGGATCGGAAACATCAGCCGGTCGCGAAACCGGTCGTAGTGGCTGCCGCTGTCATTGCGGGCGACGAGCCCGGCACCCAGCAGACGCTCGATCGCCTCGGGGCTGGTGCCGAACCGGCCGAGCAGGTTGCTCCAGCCGGCGGGGGCGTAACCCAGCCCGAACCGCCTGGCCGTCGCGCCGTCGATGCCGCGCTTCTTCAGGTAGTCGATCGTCGGCGCGTGCTCCCTGAGCTGCGCCTCGAAATGCCGCTGGACATCACCCATCAGCGCATACAGCTCGTCGTGGCGCCGTGCGGGGCGGTCGCTCTGCTCCCGCGGCACCTCGATGCCAAGCGTATGCGCGAGTGCCTCCACCGCATCGGGAAAAGCCAGGTGCTCGTATTCCATGAGAAACCCCAGCGCTGTCCCGTGCGCCCCGCAGCCGAAGCAGTGGTAAAAGCCCTTCGCCGGGCTGACGGTGAAGGAGGGCGTTTTCTCGTCGTGGAAGGGGCAGCAGGCTTTGTACTCGCGGCCCGCCTTCCGCAGGTGAATGCGGGCACCCACCACCTCGGCGATGTCCGCTCGCGCGATCAGGTCGTCGATGAAATGCTGGGGAATCAAGCCGCTCATTGATGCTGGGCCACGCCTGCCGTCTGCCTGCAAACCGCCTCGTCGGACCTTGTGCAGGTATCCAGCCGTTGATTTGCGTACCTGCGTTGCCGTCGCCGGCTACGGGGGAAGAATAGCCAATACGGGCGAACGCGCCAGCGGAATTTTCGCGGGGCGCGGGCCTTTGCTGCCGTTCAGCCCGCCAGCCGGGCCTTGACCGTCGCGCTCACCGCGCCCATGTCCGCGCGCCCCTGTACCTCGTTTTTCAGCCGTGCCATGACCGAACCCATGTCACGCATACCGGCGGCGCCGGTTTCGGCGATGACCTTGTCGATCAGCGCGTTCAGTTCGGCCTCCGCGAGCGGCTCCGGCAGGTAGTCTTCGAGGACGGCGATTTCCGCAAGTTCGATTCCGGCGAGATCCTCGCGGCCGCCCTGGCGGAACTGGCTCACCGAGTCGCGGCGCTGCTTGACCATCTTCTCGACCACGCCGAGGATGGCCGCGTCGTCCAGTTCCGTGCGCCGGTCGATTTCGATCTGCCTGATGCCGGCCATGAGCATGCGGATGACCTTCAGCCGTTCGCGGTCGCCGGCCTTCAGGGTCGCTTTCATGTCGTCCTGGATCTGGCCCTTCAGTGACATTGCCGGCCGGTCCGATTGTCGGGAGAGGGGACGCCGGTGACGGGTGCACCGGTCGTCGCGGGATTCAGTACAGGCGCTTGCGCCGCGCGGCCTCGCGGGAGACGCGCTTCAGGTGCCGCTTCACGGCAGCCGCTTTCTTGCGCTTGCGCTCCTGGGTCGGCTTCTCGTAAAACTCGCGCCGGCGCAGCTCCGTCAGCACGCCTGCTTTTTCGCAGGCGCGCTTGAAGCGACGCAGGGCGGCATCGAAATACTCGTTCTCTTTTATGCGGACGCTCGGCATACGGTATTCTGCTTCCTCGATGATCTCTCTGTGGCCCAACTGGGCTTCTTGCAACAAATAAACCCGGCACGGGGCCGGGGCAGGGCCGCCTATTATAAAGTGGGCATGCCTCCGTGCATAGCTGGAAGGACGATTTTTTGAGCGCCATGCGGATTCTGGGACTGGAAACGAGCTGTGACGAGACCGGTGTCGCCGTGTACGACACCGATGCGGGCCTGCTGGCCGAGCGCCTGCACAGCCAGGTGGACCTCCATGCGCGCTACGGCGGCGTCGTGCCGGAAATCGCCTCGCGCGATCACCTGAGGCGGCTCTTGCCCCTGGTCGCGGAAGTGCTGGCCGCCGCCGGCATCGAGCGGCCGGACGCGATCGCCTACACCGCGGGACCGGGGCTCGTCGGCGCGCTCATGGTCGGCAGCGGGCTCGCGAACGGGCTGGCGCTGGCCTGGGACCGCCCGGTCGTGCCCGTGCACCACATGGAGGGGCACCTGCTGGCGCCCCGCCTCGAGCCCGAGCCGCCGGCGTTCCCGTTTCTTGCGCTGCTGGTATCCGGCGGCCATACGCTGCTCGTCGGCGTCGACGGGCTGGGGCGCTACCGGGTACTGGGGAGCACGCTGGACGATGCCGTCGGCGAGGCTTTCGACAAGACCGCGAAGATGCTCGGCCTCGGGTATCCCGGAGGGCCGGCGCTGGCGCAGCTCGCGGAGGAGGGCCGCGACACGGCCTTTGCTTTCCCGCGCCCGATGCTGAAGCGGCCCGGCTTCGACTTCAGCTTCAGCGGGCTGAAGACCGCCGTCATGCTGCAGGTGCGCGAGTGCGAGCAGGCCGGTGTCCTCGAGGCGGCGCGCGCCGATATCGCGGCCTCGTTCCAGCGGGCGGCAATCGACACCCTGGTCGGGCGCACGTTGCAGGCGGCACGGAAGGAGCGGGCACGACGGATCGTCGTCGCCGGCGGGGTCGGGGCGAATGCGCTGCTGCGCGCGGAGTTGGCCGCGCGTTTCGACGGCCGGGTCTTCTACCCGCGGCCGGCGTTCTGTACCGACAACGGGGCCATGATCGCCGTGGCGGGCGCGCTCCGGCTGGCCGATGCGGTGCCGGCCGGGGTCATGGAAGCACGGGCGCGGTGGGCGCTCGACTCATTGTCGCCGCCGGGCCGCCGCCTGGAAGCGACGGGGACGGCGTGATGAGCGAACCTTTTGCAGACCGGATCTTCCTGCACGACCTGCGGGTGGAGACGACCATCGGCATCTGGGAGTGGGAGCGGCGTATCCGGCAATACGTCAGTATCGACCTCGAGATGGCTGCCGATATCGCGCGCGCGGCCGCGACCGACAGCATCGACGACACGCTGAACTACAAGGGCGTGGCGAAGCGCGTGCAGGAATTCGTGGGCACTTCGAGCTTCCAGCTCGTTGAGACCCTGGCCGAGCGCATCGCGGGGCTGGTGCTCGAGGAATTTGGCGTGGCCTGGATACGGGTAACGGTGAACAAGCCCGGTGCCATCCGCGGCGCCCGCGACGTCGGCGTCTCCATCCATCGTGCGCGCCCCGGCGGCTGACCCGGCCATGGCGCAGGTGTACCTGGGGCTCGGCAGCAACATCGAGCCCCTCGCCAATCTCGAGCTGGGCGTCGCGGAACTGCGGCGGCGTTTCGGCGGGCTCGAGCTGTCACCCGTTTACAGCGGCCCGGCGATCGGTTTTGAAAGCGACGATTTCCTGAACATGGTCGTCGGCCTGCGGACCGACATGGCGCCGGAAGCCATCCTCGAGGAGATCGAGGATATTCACCGCCTGGCGCGCCGCGAACGCGACGAAGCGAAGCTCGGGCCGCGCACCCTTGATGTCGATCTCCTGCTCTACGACGACCTGGTCGCCGATACGCCCGGCTGTGGCCTGCCGCGTCGCGACGTGCTCGAGTACGCGTTCGTGCTGCGGCCGCTCGCGGAGCTCGCGCCGGAACTCATCCACCCGGCTACCGGCCGCACGATGCGCGAGCACTGGGCCGAGTTCGACGCCGCGTCCCAACCCCTGACCCGCGTCAACCTGGACCTGTAGGAGCCCGCCACGCGGGCGACAGCACCCGACCTGCCGGGAGGCATCGCGCGCAATGTGGGCGACGGCACATGGCGCGCCATATACCGCCGTGCCGTCGCCCGCATGGCGGGCTCCTACAGGAGCGTGCATGGCGGGCGATGCCTCCGTCAGGTCGGGTGCTGTCGCCCGCATGGCGGGCTCCTACGGCGTGGTTTACCAGCCGGCGCTGCGGCCGCCGTCGACGGCGATCACCTGGCCTGTGACGTAGCGCGCCCGTACGAGGTACATCAGGCAGTCCGCGAGGTCGGCCGGGCTGCCCGGGCGCGCGAGCGGGACCTGCTCCAGGATCTCCTGTTTCGCCGATTCCGTGATGTTCGCTTCCGGCCAGAGAATCGCGCCCGGTGCGATGCCGTTGACCCGGACCTCCGGCGCCATCTCCTTGGCGAGCGAGCGCGTGACCATGGCGAGGCCTGCTTTCGTCGCGCCGTACACGCTGTAATGACGCAGCGGCCGCCGCGCGTGGATGTCGACGAGGTTGACGATCGAGCCTGCGCGCGCACGCAGCTCGGGCCACGCGGCCTGCGCGAGGAACAAGGGCGCTTTCAGGTTGCTGTCCATGAGGTCCGTCCAGCTCTCGTCCGTGATTTCCCCGAGTGGAGTCGGATAGAACGCCGAGGCGTTGTTGACGAGCAGGTCGAGCCGTCCGGACCAGGCGATAACCGAGTCCACCAGCCCCTGGAGTTGCCGGGTGTCGGCGAGATCGGCCTGGAATGCCTCGGCGGAGCCGGCGCGAATGCGGTTCAGGGACTCCGTGAGGGCAAGCGCGTCGTCGGCGGAATGCCGGTAATGGATCGCGACGCTCGCGCCCGCCGTGTGCAGCCGGCGCGCCAGCTCGGCGCCGATGCGCCGCGCGGCGCCCGTGATGAGCGCGCACTGGCCGGAAAGGGATGGTTCGTCAGGTACCGACAAGTCTGAATGGCTCCGGCAATCCGCGCCGCACGTGGCACAATCCGCGCGGGACACAAGGAATTCGTCAGGATTATTCGTTGCCACTCCGGCCCATGCAAGCGAAACGCACCCCACTCGCCGGGTTACCGGCACCCGATGCGGACAGCCTCCGCCACAGCGAGCGCACCGCCGCCTGCATCCGGCGGGCGATCGCCGCGGCCGGCGGGAGCATCAGCTTCGCGGAGTACATGCAGCTCGCGCTTTACGCGCCGGGGCTCGGGTACTACAGCGCGGGCAGCACGAAGTTCGGCGAAGCGGGGGATTTCGTCACCGCGCCGGAGATTTCGCCGCTGTTCGGGCGCGTGCTGGCCAGGCAGTGCGCCCGGGTGCTGGAGCAGGTCGCGCGACCTGTCGTGCTGGAGCTCGGAGCCGGCAGCGGCGCCCTTGCCCTGCAGCTGCTGTCGGCGCTGGAGGCGCGGGGCGCGGCGCCCGAGCGTTACCTGGTCCTCGAAGTGTCGCCGGACCTGCGGGCGCGGCAGGAGCAGCGCCTGCGCGACGCGCGGCCGCCCCTGGCGACCCCGATCGAATGGATCGCCGGGCTGCCGGAATCTTTCGAGGGCGTGGTCATCGCGAACGAGGTCGCCGATGCCCTGCCTGTCGAGCGCTTCCGGATCGCATCGGGCGGGGTGCTGCAATGCCGCGTTGCAACGGACGGCAAAGACTTTGCATGGACCAGCGCACCCGCGCCCGAATACCTGCGGCAAGCGGTGCGCCGGATCGAGGAATCGCTGGGCGCGGCGCTGCCGGAGGGCTACGAGTCCGAGATATCCGCCGGCTTGCCGGCATGGGTGGGGGATATCGCGGGATGCCTCGCCCGGGGTCTCGTGTTCCTGTTCGATTACGGCGTGCCGCGCCGCGAGTACTATGCGCCGGACCGCTCCGGCGGCTGGCTGCGCTGTCATTTCCGGCATCGCGCGCACGACGATCCGCTGGTCTATCCGGGCATCCAGGACATCACGGCCTGGGTGGATTTCACCGCGGTCGCCGAGGCCGCGGTCGACGCGGGCATGGACATCGCGGGGTTCGTGTCGCAGGCTCACTTCCTGCTGCACGGGGGGCTGGAGCAGGAATTTACCGCCGCCGCATCGCCGTCCACGGCCGCGCAGGCCGAGCTGTCCCGCCAGGCGGGCCGGTTGATCCTGCCGGGCGAGATGGGGGAACGCTTCAAGTGCATCGGCCTCGGACGTGGCGCCATCGAGCGGCCGCAAGCCCTTACGGGCGCGGACCGGGCGCACGCCCTTTGAACACGAACATCTCTAATACGAACAACAGCAGGAACGAAGCTTGAGCTGGATTCACATCGCGGTCCTTGCCATCGTGCAGGGGCTCACCGAGATATTGCCCGTGTCGAGCTCCGGCCACCTGGTGCTGGTGCCGAACGTCATGGAGTGGAATGACCAGGGCCTCGTGTTCGACGTGGCAGTGCATTTCGGCACTTTGGTGGCGGTCTGCCTCTACTTTCGCGACGACGTTGTCGGCCTGGTGCGGGGAGGGTTTCGCGTTCTCGGCGGGGATACGACATCGCGCGAGTCGCGGCTCGCCCTCTGCATCGGTATCGGCACGATTCCCGCCGCCTTCGCGGGCTGGCTGTTTGCCGGCTGGATTGGCGAGCACCTGCGCGATCCCCTGGTGGTCGTGGTGACGCTGTCCGGGTATGGCCTGTTGCTCGCGCTTGCCGATGTGCTGGGCAAGCGGCGGCGGACAATGGCGGACATCGGGATCGCGGATGCGCTGGCGATCGGTGTGGCCCAGGCGCTGGCACTGGTGCCGGGCACGTCGCGCTCCGGCGTCACCATTACGGCGGCGATGGCACTGGGATTCGATCGGCGGGACGCGGCGCGCTTTTCGTTCCTCCTGTCCGTGCCGGTGATCCTGCTCGCGACGATCTACGAGACGGCGCAGGTGTTCCTCTCGGGGGCCACGGCGGCGTTCGCCACCCTGGCGCTGGGAGCGCTGATATCGTGCCTGGTCGCGTACCTGACGATCGGGTTTTTCATGCGGGTGATCAATGCAATCGGGCTCGTGCCGTTCGCGATCTACCGGGTCTTGCTGGCGACGGTAATCCTGCTGCTCGTCGTCGTGTAGAAGCCCGCATCGCGGGCGATGCCACGTTACGTTCCGTGGCATCGCCCGCAAGGCGGGCTCCTGCAGCGCAACAGGCGTACCCCGATCCGGCAATCGTCGGTGGCGCGCGACGAAGAGCGGTCTATTCCGGCGCCTGCGCCTCGGCCTTGTAGGCGCTGATTGCCTGCCGGCGCTTGCGGCGCAGCGCGTCGCCGATCTGCGGGCCTTCGAGGCCTTCGCGCACGAACTCGCGGGCCGAAATTTTTGCCGCTGCCTGCATCGCGCCCCGCAGGTACCCGGCCTGGGGGTAGGGCCGTTCCTCTAACCCGGCGCGGCCGCGTGAATCGGCTTCGCAGGCGAGGAGGAACTTTTCGAATCGGTCGGGGCGGCGAAAGGCATCGATCCGCTCCAGCACCTTGAGAATCGTTGCCGCCCGGAGCTCGAACGCCTTGTGGCTGTGGCCGTGGAACTCGGCCACCAGCAGCGCGAGGTCACGGCAGGCCGAGGGCACCGGCAGCCGCCGCGCCATGACGTTGATCAGGCGTACGCTGCGTTTTTCGTGGCCGGGATGGCTCGGCAGCTTGGCTTTGGGCGTCGTCGCCTTGCCGAGATCGTGCACCAGGGCGGCGAAACGGACGTCGACCTCCGGGCTCAGCGCGGCGGCCTGCTCGACTACCATCAGCGTATGCACGCCGCAGTCGATCTCCGGATGCCACTGCGGCGGCTGCGGCACGCCGAACAGGGCGTCTATCTCCGGGAAAATAACGGCGAGTGCACCGCAGTCGCGCAGCACCTCGAAAAAAATGCGCGGCGCCGGCCCGGCAAGGGCTGCTTCCGTTTCCTTCCAGACCCGGTGCGGCACCAGCTTGTCGACTTCGCCGCTGTCGACCAGGGCCGCCATGAGCTCCTGCGTTTCGCCGGCGATGCGAAACCCGAGGTGCGCAAACCGCGCCGCGAATTTCGCGACGCGCAGGACCCGGACCGGGTCTTCCGTGAACGCGTCGGAAACGTGCCGCAGCAGCCGTGCTTCGAGATCGGCGCGCCCGCCGAACGGGTCGACCAGGTTCCCTTCCTCGTCTTTCGCCATCGCATTGATGGTGATGTCGCGCCGGGCGAGATCGTCCTCGATCGTGACGTCGGGCGAGGTGTGGAACTCGAAGCCGTGATAGCCGGGCCCTACCTTCCTCTCCGTGCGCGCGAGCGCGTATTCCTCGCTCGTTTCAGGGTGCAGGAAGACCGGGAAATCCTTGCCGACCTGGCGATATCCCAGCTCCTTCATTTCCGCGGGCGTCGCGCCGACGACACACCAGTCCCGCTCCCCCACCGGCAGGCCCAGCAGTTCGTCACGCACGGCGCCGCCGACGAGGTAAATCTCCATACGGGAATTCTATCCTGAATGCCGCGGGTGACGTCGCGGCGGTTGCGGAACCCGGTATCGCCCGGGGCTGTCACACTTGGCATACTGCGGGGAAACGGTGCGGCAACGGGGCGCACCCGGAAAGGGGTTCGGGATAATCAGGAAGCTGGTCATTATCGGGGGGCTCGCGGCGATCGCGGGCGTGCTGCCGCTCGGCGGCTGTTACTACATGCAGGCGATCAGCGGTCATACGCAGCTCATGAGCCAGCGGCGGCCGGTGGCCGAGATCATGGCCGATCCGCAGGCATCGGAAACGCTGAAGGAGCGCTTGCGCCTCGTGCAGGAAGCGCGCCGGTTCTCCGTCGAGGACCTGGAGCTGCCGGACAACGACAGCTACCGCAGCTATGCGGACCTCGGACGGGACTACGTCGTCTGGAACGTTTTCGCGGCGCCGGAATTTTCGCTGAAGCCGAAGCAATGGTGCTATCTCGTTGCCGGCTGCCTTGCTTATCGCGGCTATTTCGACCGGCAGGACGCCGTGAAGGAAGCCGACGCGCTCCGCGAACGCGGCTTCGACGTGGCGATGGGCGGCATCTCGGCGTATTCCACCTTGGGGAAGTTCGCGGACCCGGTGCTGAATACGATGATGCAGTGGAGCAACGCGGATCTGGTTGCCACCCTGTTCCATGAGCTCGCGCACCAGGAGCTGTACGTGAAGGGGGACACGCAGTTCAACGAGTCCTTCGCGAGCGCCGTCTCCGACATCGGGCTGGAGCGCTGGTTCTCCAGCCGCGGCAACCTGGAGCGGCTCGAGGAGTACCGCGACGCGAACGCGCTGCGGCATCAACTGCTGCAGCTCGTACAGGAGGCAAAAGTGGATCTCAGGCTGCTTTACGCATCGGACATCGATGACGATGACAAGCGCAGCCGGAAACGCGAGCGCCTGGACGCTCTTTCGGGGGATGCGGCAAGCCTGTTCGCCGGCGCCGGCCTCGATCGCAGCCCGTTATCGGCACCGCTGAACAATGCGCGGCTGGTGTCGCTCAGCCTTTACGAAGGCTGGGTGCCGGCGTTTCGTGCGATGTACGCGGAATGCGATGAGCGGATCGCCTGCCTGTACGAGCGGGCGCGGGAAGTCGCGGCGCTGCCGCAGGCCGAGCGCACGGCGCGGCTGGAGCTGTTGTCGGCCGAGCAGGAAGTGCCGGAGCGGGTCGCCGATACGTCGTAAAGGCCTTAATGTCCGCTGGCGCGGGCGCTTGCAAGCTCGCCGGTTGCCGGCGGGTGGACCGGGTCCAGGGCCGCGGCCAGGCGGCTGGTGCCCCCGGTCAGCCGCCAGTGGAAGACAGCGTCGCTGAACAACACGCGTTGCACGAATTGGCGGGTCTCGGTATAGGGAATGTTGGCAATCCAGATCCGCGCGTCCAGGCCCTTCGTTGCCGGCAGCCATTCCTCCACTTTCGCGGGGCCCGCGTTGTACGCGGCCGTTGCGAGCACCACGTTGCTGTCGAAGCGCTCCAGCATGTTGCCGAGGTAGGCCGTCCCGAGACGGATGTTGCTGACCGGGTCGGTGAGCGTCGCAAGACCGGACCAGGGCAGGCCGAGTTCCGCGGCCGTGCGCCGCCCGGTTCCGGGCATCAGTTGCATCAGGCCGACGGCACCCGCGTGCGACCGCACGTCCGGCACGAACAGGCTTTCGCTGCGCGCGACGCCGTACGCCCAGCTGCCGCGGATCTTCGCCGCTTTGGCGGAGTCCCGGAACGTCTCGGCGTAGGGCAGGGGATACCGCAGCTCCAGGTCGTCGTAATGCCCGGCGTTCGCCAGGGTGGCAATGGCCTGTGAATGCCAGCCCCAGCGGTGCGCCAGCAGCGCCGCCTGCCGCTTGTGGCGAGCATCGAGGTCCGCTACCGCGGCGTTCCATTCCGAGCGTCCCCGGCTTTCGAGACCCACGTGGAACAGCTCCCGGGCGCGGACCAGCGCCGGGTCTTTTTGAAGTTCCGCCATGGTATCCGCGACCGCCTCGGTGGCGGCGTGCCCGAAGGCATAGGGCGCGCCGAGCTCATCTGCCGCGAGAAACCCGAAGTAGCTGCGCTCGCCCGCCAGCTCCGTGAGGATCGGCAAGGCCCGTTCATCGTGCCCGGACTGGCGCAGTGCGATGCCCAGCCAGTAGCGCCACTCCTGTGCCTCGCGCTCGGCGGCCGGCATTGCCTCGATGGCGACGATGACGTCCTCCCAGGCATGCGCGAGCAGCGCGGCACGCACCTGCCAGCCGCGGGCGAAGGCGTCCGCCGCGTTGCCTTCGAGGTCCGCCAGCAGGTGGAATGCCTCCGGCAGGTGCTGCTGGGCTGCCGACAGGGCGAGATAGCGCGCGGTCTTCGCGATCTCCTCCGGTGCGAAGTCGTGCGCTTGTCGTGCCTGCTCCCAATGCGTTCGGGCCAGCCGCGCATCGCCGTCCGCAAGTCGTTCCAGGGCGTAGGCGAGTTGCCCGCGATGTTCCTCGGTGTCGTCGCAGTTCGCGTCCGCTTCGACGAACGCGAGCGGCTCCCGGGCGGCGTCCAGCCACCGGTTCGCCCGCTCGAGCCAGCTGTCGCCCAGGGATTTTGCAAGATAGCGGGCCAGCGGGAACTGCCGTGCCGCAATCGCGAGCTCGAAGCGGCGTTGCGAAAGCTCGCCCTCGAGCAGGCCGGCGCCGCGCAGGTAGTCGAACACCGGATCGCATTCCCCGACCTGGCTCCTGCCCGTGAGCCACAGGGCGCGTGCCAGCTCGACGACTTCTTCGGGTTGTCCGGACGCGATGCCGGCCTGCGCGGCGAGGCAATCGAGCGTTGCTACTCCGGAGTCGCGGTAATGGCGGTCGTAGAGCGCCCGGTATGCCGGCCAGCGGCCGTCCGCGGCGAGCTGCAGCGCGAAACGGTAGCGAAGCTCGCGCGCCGGCTGCAGCTCGCCGTATTGCTCGAGGAAACTCTGCACATCGGCCGCGTCTACCGTAGCCAGCCGCGCGCGCAGCCACGCGGCTTCCAGGTCCGGCCAGAGCACGTAGTCCCGGAGCAGGGACTGCCGCTCGGCCACGGCATCCCAATTACCGCGTTCGGCTTCCGGCCAGGCGGCCCGGAACGCTTCCCGCTGGTCTTCGAGAACCGTCTCCGCCTGCGCGCAGGCGCTGCAGGTCCAGCACATCGCGAGCACGCAGGCGAGCAGGCGCCACATTTTCCCGGGCCACGTCATGGGCAGGACCTTACTGAGCACGGTTGCCTGCTGCAACCGCCAAGCCGGTTGCAGCACTGGGCATCAGCGCAGCGCCTTGCACGCGCCTGCCTGGTGCTGCCGCGGGTGACGCGGGACCGGTTCAGTCGAGGATCGAGCGCCTTTGCGCCGGGCGCCCTGCCGTCAACGGACCTGCAGCATCAGCTGGCGATCGTCGCGGCGCACGAGCAGGAACAAGATGTCACTGCGGGCCGCGATCTCCTGCAGCTCCTCGACGTTTTTGACCCGCACGCGGTTGACCGCGATGATCAGGTCGCCCGGGCGCAAGCCCCGCTGGGCCGCCGGGCTGCGCGGCTCGACATCGGTGACCTCGACGGCGCCCTCGCCTTCGGTGGAGGTGCTGAACAGGGCGCCTGTCAGTCCCGGGTGAATATCCGTGCCCGAAGCCGCGAGCTCCGTGCGCTCGCCAAGCGTCGCCGTGGCGCTGCGCCGGTCGCCGTTGCGCAGGTAGACGATTTCGACCTCCTCGCCGGGACCTTTGAGGCCAATGGCGTTCGCGAGGTCGCGGCTGTTATTGATGCGCTCGCCGTTGACCTCGACGATGATGTCATCCACCCGCAGGCCGGCTTGCTCCGCGGCGGAATCCGGCTGGACGTTCGAGACCAGTGCGCCGTAGTTGACCTCGGCGTTCAGCGCTTTGGCCGTGGTCTTGTCGATGGTCGTGATGGTGACGCCGAGCAGCCCGCGCCGCACTTCGCCGTATTCCAGGATCTGGTTCATGATGGAGCCGGCGATCGAGGTCGGCACGGCAAAGCCGATCCCGATGTTGCCGCCGGTGCGGCTGATGATCGCGGAGTTGATGCCGACGAGCTCGCCGCGCATGTTCACGAGCGCGCCCCCCGAATTACCGGGGTTGATCGAGGCGTCGGTCTGGATGAAATCCTCGAGGCCGCTCTGGCTGATGCCGGAGCGCCCCAGCGCGCTGACTATTCCGGACGTGACGGTGTGGCCCAGCCCGAACGGGTTGCCGATCGCGATGACGAAATCGCCGACGCGCAGCTCGTCGGAGTCGCCGATCGAGATCTCGACCAGGCTCTCGCCCTTCGTGTCGACTTTCAGGACCGCGATGTCCGTTGCCGGGTCGGTGCCGACGACTTCGGCTTCGAGCGAATCGTCGTTGTAGAGGAACACCTGGATTTCGTCTGCGTTCTCGACCACGTGGTTGTTGGTCAGGATATAGCCGTTCTCGGCGTCGATGATGACGCCGGAGCCCGCGCTCGCCACTTCCTGCGTTTGCCCGCCGGGCATATCGGGCAGGCCGAAGAAGCGGCGGAACATTTCGTCGGCGTACGGCGATCTTCCCTGGATCGTCTGGCTGACCCGGATGTTGACCACGGCAGGCGATACCTTCTCGACCAGGGGTGCCAGGCTCGGCACCGGGCCTTCATCCCTTACCTCGGGCAACTGGGCGGTGGCGGTGATCGTCAGCGCCAGCAGGGCGCCCGCAATGAACATTCCGTAGGCTCGATAGGCTCGTTTCATCCTGGCATTATCCCTTGATATTTCCTGGTTGAGGCATTGTCCTGGCGGACGCTGCCACGCGGTGGACAACGGGAACAATCCCGGACGTCAACGGAATGTTCCCGTCCGGCATCAGCTACAAGATGCCGGACGGGAAGGTATCGTCGCACTTGCCGTGGCGGAAATGCACCCGCCCGCGATCAGGCGGCTTGCACGGTGATGCGGCGCGGCTGCACTTCCGGCTGCTTCGGAATCGTGACTTCGAGTATGCCGTTGGCGCTCCGTGCCGTGATGTTATCGGCGTCGGCCGCTTCGGGCAAAGTGAATCGGCGCCGGAACCGGCCATGGACGCGCTCGATGCGCTTCAGGCCGTCGAAAGAGGTCGATTTCTCCTCTTTTCGTTGCCCCGAAAGCGTCAGTATGCCCTTGTCCATGCTGATTTCGATGTCATCGGGATCCACGCCGGGGATGTCGGCCCGCAGGACGAAGCGATCCTTGTCCTCCAGGATGTCGACGGCCGGCACCCAGTCGGCGAGATTGCCATTGGCCGGGATAGCCGCTCCGAACCGGCGACCGGCGATTTCATCGAGATCGCGATGCAGCAGATCGAAAAGCCCCCAGGGCTCGAACCTCGTAACGTTCATTTCCAGACTCCTCGAACACAGTTATTTTTGCCTATCGATCGTCGCTTTGGCAGCGAAATCGGTTGCTCCCTGTATGGCGCCTGCAGTGGCTTTTTCAAGACTTTGCGGCGCGCGCCGCGGGCGTCCCGGGGGCTCGGAATTCGCTGTCGCGGGGCACTAGATATAGGTAAAGCCCGTATTATGGAAAGCCTCTTTCGATTTCGCGATATTCTAATTTGACGTCTCCGGTAATTAGCGTAAGTAATTGTTTGTCAATATATTTGAACTTGGAGATAAAAACCGGCCGGGCCTTGACAGCCGCGCGCCCCGGGCATAATCTTGACCTTGAGCGGACACAACATCTTGTGTCCGGCATTAACGAACAACCAGCGCCTTTCAGGCACTCGTCGCTTCGATCGTCGAACAGCGGTGAGCGGGGAACTATTCCCTTTTTGAAGGGGTCGGGGGGCACATGAAGTCAGCGGTGAATTTTGACGCCAACACGGTTGCCGACATCACGTTCCAGCCCGCGTCGCTAGACATCTGGAGCGCGAAGTACCGGCTGGCCGCCAGGGACGGCCGGCCGATCGACGCCACGATCGACGACACGTACCGGCGCGTGGCGCGGGCGTTGGCGGACGTCGAGGCGGAGCCGCTGCGCGAGCGCTGCTACGAGGATTTTCTCTGGGCCTTGAAGAGCGGTGCGATCCCGGCGGGCCGCATCATCTCGAACGCCGGCGCGCGCGAGCACAAGCCCGCCACCTCCACGATCAACTGCACCGTGTCCGGCACCATCGGCGATTCGATGGACGACATCCTGCAGAAGGTGCACGAAGCGGGGCTCACGCTGAAAGCCGGCTGCGGCATCGGGTACGAATTTTCGACCCTGCGGCCGCGCGGCGCCTACGTCACGGGCGCCGGCGCCTACACCTCCGGCCCGCTGTCGTTCATGGATATTTACGACAAGATGTGCTTCACCGTGTCCTCGGCCGGCGGCCGCCGCGGCGCGCAAATGGGCACCTTCGACGTCGGCCACCCTGACGTACTGGACTTCATCCGCGCGAAGCGGGAGGACGGCCGCCTGCGGCAATTCAACCTCTCGCTGCTGGTTACCGACGAGTTCATGCAGGCGGTGATCGACGACGCGGAGTGGAAGCTCGCGTTTCCGGTGAGCGCAAAGGAAGCGGAAGAGGAGGGGCTCATCGTCGATGACCTCGCCGGCGATGACAATAAGCAGTTCGTCTGGCGCGAATGGCCGCAGCCGGGTAACTACCTGCGCAATGCCGAGGGACAGGTGGCGTGCAAGATCTACAAGCGCCTGCCGGCGCGGCGCGTATGGGACCTGATCATGGCGTCGACCTACGATTTCGCGGAGCCGGGCTTCGTGCTGATCGACCGGGTCAACGAAATGAACAACAACTGGTTCTGCGAGAAGATCCGAGCCACCAACCCGTGCGTGACCGCGGACACCTGGGTGCACACCGCGTCGGGGCCACGCCAGGTCTCGGAGCTCACGGGCAAGCCGTTCGTCGCGAGGGTGGACGGGACCGACTATTGTTCCGGCCCGGAAGGATTTTTCCGCACCGCGACGAAGCCGGTCCTCAAGCTTTCGACCGCTGAAGGCTACACGCTGCGCCTGACGGCGGACCACCGGGTCCGTCGCGTCACCACGCTGACACGCTTCCTGCGCGAAACGGAATGGTGCGCTGCCGGTGAATTGCGAGCAGGCGACCGGGTGCTGCTCGGTGATCACCGCCAGCGCGCCGAGTGGCCCGGCCGGTACGGTGACGCGGAAGGCTACCTGCTCGGGCTGCTGGTCGGCGACGGCACTCTCAAGACGGATTGCGCGGTGCTGTCCGCGTGGCTGCCGGCAGTCGCCGTGAACGAGGGCGTCAGCGAGCGCGATGCCGGCGTACGCGCGATGATGGCGGCGGCCGAGACCGCGGCGCGCTCGCTGGCACACCGATCCGATTTCGCCGGCTGGCACGAGGTGACGGGCAGGGGCGAATATCGGCTGAAAAGCGCGGCGCTCCGGCGCCTCGCGCGCGAGCTTGGAATCAGGCCCGGCGCCAAAACCGTGACGCCTGCTATCGAGCGCGAGTCGAGCGCATTTTGTGCGGGCTTTCTGCGGGGATTGTTCGACGCCGATGGGTCGGTGCAGGGGACCCAGGCCAAGGGCGTGAGCGTGCGGCTCGCCCAATCCGACCTGCCGGCGCTCGAAGGCGTGCAGCGCATGCTGCTGCGCCTCGGCATCGCGTCCACGATCTATCGCAACCGGCGGCCGGCCGGTGAAGCCGTGTTGCCGGATGGTCGCGGTGGTGCCGCGCCCTACGCGACGCGTCCGCAACACGAGTTGGTCGTTTCCGGCGACAACCTGGCCCGTTATGCGGAGCGCATTGGCTTCGCTGATTCTATGAAAATGGCGCGGTTGGATCGCGCATTGACGGGTTACCGGCGTTCGCTGAACCGCGAGCGGTTTGTCGCACGTGTGACGGCGGTCGAACCCGATGGCATCGAGGACGTCTACGACGTACAGGTGCCCGGCATCAACACATTTGATGCAAATGGCCTGCACGCGCATAACTGCGGCGAACAGCCATTGCCCCCCTACGGCTCCTGCCTGCTGGGCTCGATCAACCTGACGCGTTTCGTGCTTGACCCGTTTACCGAGAAGGCGCGCTTCGACTGGGACGAATTCCGCCAGGTCGTGAAGGTGTTCACGCGCATGCTGGACAACGTGGTGGAGATCAACGGGCTGCCGCTGTCGCAGCAGCGCACGGAGATTCTCCGCAAGCGCCGTCACGGTATGGGCTTCCTCGGGCTGGGCTCCACGATCACGATGCTGCGCATGAAATACGGGACCGCGGAATCCGTCGAATTCACCGGGGAGGTGTCGAAGCAGCTTGCGCTGGCCGGCTGGGAAGCGGGGCTCGAGCTGGCCCGGGAGAAAGGGCCGGCGCCCATCATGTCGGAGGAGTTCGAAGTCACGGCGGAGATGCTGGCGAAGCGTCCCGAGATGGTGGCCGACGGCTACAGCGTCGGCGACCGGGTGCCGGGCCGCATCCTGCACAGCCGCTACAGCCGCTACATGCAGCGGATCGCCAAGGAGGCGCCGGAACTCGTCGACAGCCTTGCGGAAGTCGGTGCGCGCTTCACGCATCACAGCTCGATCGCGCCCACCGGCACGATCTCGCTCTCGC